>DAJP01000002.1:18250-33909 GCA_002496355.1 Euryarchaeota archaeon UBA346
ATTATCCATTCCAATGAAACTGCTCTGCGATCATATGCTTGGTTCACTGGCGAAATGGCTTCGGATTTTTGGATATGACACCTTCTATCCTGATGCGACCCTGAACGATGATATGGTCCTTCAGGTCGCCCAACATGAAAAACGAACCCTCATTTCTCGGGATAAAGAGTTACTATTTCGAGCGAAAAAAATACTCATTCCTGTTCTTGATATACACACAACAAATCTGACCGAACAATTACACCAGGTGCTGAAGGAAATACCTCTCGATGAGAATACAATCCTTACTCGTTGTACACTGTGTAACACCCCACTTCACTCTCTTGAAAAAGAAGCAATAAAGGATAAGGTCCCCGAGAAAGTATATCAAACCAGAAATGAGTTCTGGGTCTGCCCCGCCTGTTCCAAATATTATTGGAAAGGGACACACTACGAGAACATGATAGAAAAAATCAATACACTCCGACAGAACGAACCATCATAACAATCAGATCATATGGACGATCTGAGCATGTGGGACTCCTTTGATTTTCAAAATACAATCCGGATCGACCAATCCTAGGTCAATTGCACAGGTCACGGTTTCGTCTCCAACGAGGTTAGCAATCGTTGCATCATGCAAAAAAGACTCCAAGGTTTTTTTATCGATACGCTCCCCCTCATAGAAACGTTTCGCCACATCAATTTGCAGTTTTCCTTTCCGGAACTTCTTGCCGAGGAGGTGCTCGTCACAGGCACCGATGACAACGTCATCACCTTGATGGTAGACTCTGACACTGATCATAAGGGTACGATCCTTTATGTTCTGTCCTTATAAAACTATTAGGAACTTCTGTTTTATATAAATTTCGAAAAAAGAGGTGAAAAAATGAGAATTGAAATAGGAGGAATCGACCGGATGTTGCTTAGAAGTTGATGATAATAATAAGACCGGTTCCAATGAACAGACAAGCGATAAACAATTCTATTGTTTTTGTTTTTAGAGAAGATGAATGATATTTTTTCGCAACCGGTGGACAGAAGATGCTGCTGTTATCTTTTCTCCGTAAAATCGTTTTCATAGGACTTCCTCGCTAAGTACTGTTGTTGATTGCGTTATAAAGGACTTGTTGTACAATCCCTACCAATTTTCTTAAGAATGTCTTTTCGAAGTCTATAAAAAAAAAAACTCTTCATGCATCGCTTTTTTTTATCTGCGTGGAGTATTTTTATAGCGGAGGCTGATAAAGAAAGTGGATTTATCGTTGTGCTTCGATTACTTCTAGCTCTTTTGTTTTTGTTTCATACGGGCGGACGAGAAGTACAAGGATGACTGGGATAAGCATGAAAAGTCCTCCAGCTACCCAAAACCATTCCATGGAGGGGGATACGGTTAACATAATCCCAGCAAATGCTGGTCCCACTACATACGACACCCGTGCTATCGTTGTTGTCCAACCCATACAGGTCCCTCGTCGTTCTGTAGGGAAAATCTCCGGGATATAGACAACAATCCAGGTATAAGAAAACCCGCCGAAAAACCCAATGATAATTGTGATAATGCTCGCAATGGAGATCGGTGTTAATCCAATAAGACCCACGGACAACCCAAGCCCAATACATCCAATGAACAAACCGGTTTTTCTACCTATTTTATCCATTGTCCAGCCACCAACAACTGCACCAACCATCATAAGAAGGAGGCTGCCAAGTAAGATTAATGACCATTGATCAAGTGTATATCCATGGATGTCTATGAAATAATGCCCAGCCCATACCACAAACATCGACACAATTAACCCACACATCCAGATGACTGCGGAAAATAAGATATATTTGATATCACTTCGGTTAATAACGCCAATGCCGTAGAAATGTTTCTTCCGTTTACCAAGTTTCCGTTCCTCTTTAATCACTTCGTAACGACAGGTTTCCTTCATAAACACCCACATAACAAGGACCGGTATCATAAAGAGAAACATCACACCATACATCCATTTCCAACTTAGTCCTAAGTGAGAGAGTACCGATGGGATGATTGCTTGCAGAGGAATCAAACTTATAAAATATGCAATAGAGACATATTTTGCGCGTTTTTCTGCTGGTGCTTCTTCGCTAATCGGGATAGTCCACATGTTTGATACCGTCGCAAAGATTATGATCGTAAAGAATACCATATACAGATGGATTGATGGTGTAGCGTAGACCATTCCAAGCGATGCGCATCCAAACAATAGTATCAGAATTAACAAGGAATTTTTTCTTCCTATGATATCGGTTAATCCATTTAATAGGAAAATTAGAACGGTGGGTATAAAATACAATGCCTTCAACCAGGAATATTCGATGTCGGTCACAGAATAATCCCGTAGCACGTTTGGTATCGCGGTGGTCTCGATAAGCGAGAGGTACGAATCCATAATCGCGATCATTCCCATAAAAATGATAAGATAAAACAGATAAGACCGGCTTCGCTGATTCATGGAGCCGTCGGTTTTTTTCTTTTCTGCAGTGTCCATGTCTACTTCAATCTCCAAAAACAATCCTTTTGTTATTTGATGAATCAATGGTTGATGCTTGGAAGTTTTTTTTTAGTATTGTATTTGAAAATTGTTTTATCGATTCACTTCAATTTCTTCAAGTTCTTTGGTTTTTGTCTCATATGGATGGAACAGGAGAACAATGATAATTGCCAGTATCATTAGAAGTCCTCCTACGACCCAGAACCATTGCATGGTAGGATCTGCTTCCAGCATAAGAGCCGCAGTAACCGGTCCAACAACATACGAAATACGTGCCACGGTCGTTGTCCAACCAAGACAAGCTCCTCTCCTTTCTGTCGGGAATATCTCCGGGATATAGACAATAACCCAGGCATAGGCAAATGCGATAAAAAATCCTACAAGAGCAGCCATAACTGGAAGGAAAGCTACCGGTCCAAATCCTAATAAAAACAAGGACAGAGCAAATCCTCCTGCTCCGATCATAAATCCTTTTTTTCTCCCTATTTTATCCATAACATAACCACTGACTATCCCGCCAATAATCATCATGATACCTGAGACAAGAAAGACCAGTAACCATTCGTTACGAGCATACCCATGAATTTCCATAAAGTAATATCCCATCCAACGGATTACAAGAAGAGAATTAATTAACCAACACATCCAAATGAATGCTGAAAAAATGATATACCGAACATCACATCGATTTATCGAACCAAGTCCAAAGAAATGCTTTTTCAGTTTTCCTGATTTGCGTTCCTCTTTGATTTCATCATAACGTCCAGTTTCCTTCATAAAAACCCAGAGGACAAGCACGGGTATCATGAAGAAAAACATGATTCCATACATCCATTTCCATCCGAGTGTTGGGATTACATACAGAGGAATGATTGCTGAAAGTGGAAACAGACCAATCACATAGACAATAGAAACAAGTTTCGCACGTTTCTGCGCTGGTGCTTCCTCGCTGATTGGAATCGTCCACATGTTTGATACGGTCGTAAATGTCACGATGGCATAGAAGACCATGAAGAGATGAAATGTTGGTGAGAAAAGTGCAATCGCGAGTGATGAAAGACCCATCATGAGAATAAGGAGGAGGATGGAATATTTTCTCCCAATGATATCAACTAGTCCGTTGAGTGCGAAAATGAAAAATGTTGGAATTAGATAGAGTGCTTCCCACCATGAGAACTGAGACGCTGAGATTGCATATTCATCAAGAATAGAATTCATATACGTGATGGGGACCATGGAAAGATATTGATCCATGATTGCAACAACCCCCATAAAAAGAACAAGATAGATGATGTATTGTTTCGATCGTGCCTTTATAAAACCACTTGCTTTGGATTGTTCTGCGGTTACCATTTTTTTTACTCTCCAAAAACAATTCCTTTTTTATCAGATAAATCAAGGGTTGGTGCTTGTGACGCACGTTTTTTTCGTGCCATTGCATCGTAGGCTTCTTTGCCTCCAGCATCTTCAATGATTTTTTTTCCCGCTATATTTTGATGTTGAATGCTGATGTTGACACGTTCCATAGAACCGGGGGCGAGTTTTTTTAATAGTTTCGATCCTAAACCTAAACCATATGGAATCGATTCCATATTCATCGTTGTTCCAGGTAAGGCAAAGAACCAGATGCCAAGAGAACCCTCGCCAAACTTCGTAATTGGGATGCCGCCTGCTGCCTGCCGTTCTGCGGTAGGGCCGACATGAGCAGGAACCCATTTTCCATCAATGAACGCCTCTCCTTCTCCTTCCATCATAAAGAATCCCATTTGATCGTACCATTTTTTTACCAATGGATCTGGCGTAACCATGGTATCGTACCATGATTGAATCATGTTCATCGCAAACGTCTTGTATCGTGCTTTGATTCCAGCGCAACGACACAAGGCGATGAACACCGAGATTAAATGAAAACAGGTTCCTGTACCACGACGTATCGTTTCCTCAACAGAATCCATTCCGCAAATTTCTAAATCAAGTTTTTCTTTGACGAATTCAAACGCAGCTTTTGCGAACTCATAATCGGTTTTCTGAAACGCACCAAGCTGATGTGCAAGAGCCACTACCTCAGGAGCACGCGGGTTGCAATATAGGGTGGGTCTTAGGTATTTCTCATCGGTGGCACCACACCTCATTTCTTCTTTATAGGGTGATAATTCATACGGGCGCTTTGGTCTGGCATATCGTTCCTCGGAACCCTGGATTGTCCGGAGTTTTCTTAAATCACTAGGGTTGGAAAACAACACCTTGCTTAAAGAAAGAGCACCGCCGATCAGTAATTTCAGATAGGTTCCATGTGGGATGTATTCCCTGTCTTTCATCTCTCGTAGACTTACCATATAAGTATTTCCTAAAATGGGAAGTACCATATATTCTTTTCCAAATGGTTTTTTTAACAAGAGGTGATTCTATCCTGGTATGCGGGCTTTGGTTACCGGGGGAACTGGATTTATTGGAAGCCATCTCGTCGATGAACTGTTAAATCAAGGATATGATGTACGAGTGTTACGACGAAGCACAAGTCCTGTTAGATGTTTCAATGAAAAAAAAGTATCGTTTACCATCGGTGACCTTACAGAAAAAGAGTCACTGATACGAGCCTGTCATCAGGTTGATGTGGTGTTTCATGTTGCAGCACTTCCACGGGACTGGGGTCCAAAAAAAATCTTTTTTGAAGTCAATTTCGATGGAACGAAAAACCTTCTCGATGCGTGTGTAAAAACCAAAGTCCCACGCTTCGTCTTCATGAGCTCTGCGGCAGTGTATGGATTCCCAAGAACTGAAAAATCAATTCCTGAAGGGTTTGTAAAAAAACCAACAGCAAAATACGGTGAGTCGAAATTATGCGCAGAAGAATTGCTCTGGAACTACGGGGTAGAAAATAATATGATTGTTACTGCAATTCGATCTCCCCTGGTAACCGGTCCACGTGATCGAATGATTGCCCCTTTTCTCATCAATGCACTCCAACAAGGAAGATTATTCTACATCGGGCGTGGTGAGCAGAGACTTTCCATTTCTGACGGACGTGATGTTGCACAGTGTCTCCGTCTGGGTGGTGAATCCCAGAATGCTAATGGTCAGGCATATAACGTTAAAAGCTTCGATAGCACACCAAAACAACTGATGGGAACTCTTGCAGAACGACTCATATGCCAAGCACCACGGATTCATCGCTCCTATTTTGGGGCTTATGGGCTAGCCAGCATCGTTGAAGCAATCTGGATGATTTGCGGAAAACAAGATCCTCCCTTCACTCGTCATAAGGTAAAAGTACTGGGCACAACACGTCTGATAGATATCAGTAAGGCACAACGAGAATTGGATTATTCACCCAGGTACAACTGTGCATCCACCATTGATGATATGGTCTCCTGGTATCAAACTATGAAACAAGGGCCTTCTACCGGATCACAAGAATCAATACGATAAACACCGTGACAACAATATTATTGACTAAAAAAAGAGCCACCTTTGTTTTTCCCAGTCTTTGTTCTTTTGGCAGATGCCGCTGGTTAGCCCAAAGGGCGCCCCATCCAAGCAACCACATGCCAAACACACCTGTGAGAAGGAGATAAATGGTCATCAGAATAATTGGTTTTTGAATGAACATGAGCGGAACGCTAACGAATAGAAGATAGATTAGAATGTAAGCTTGAAACCGTTTGAAACTTACTTTTTGAGCACGGGCGCTCAGTGGATCAAGCCAGGCTTTGATCATGCGAGGGGTTGCATCCATCCCTGCGTAAATCGACCCACCGATGACCACAACCATGGCAATCGGGTACAAATAATACCCGACAAACGGGCTGATGACCTCATAGATGCTCTGTTGTTGTGAGATAAGATCAACACCATTGGGCACGAGATGATTTTGTCCTAGGATGACGACCCCTGCGGCAAGAAACGCGATCATAAAAATTGCGACAACAATAAAGGAAACCAAAAGGTCAATCTTAACCCCCGCTAAGATTTCAGATTTTAACGCAACCTTTTTTTCATGAACCCGTAAGCGCCACCAGGAGATATATGCCGTGAAATCAGCATATGCCCCATGCATAGTGCCATAGATGGCGGCTAATTGTAACATGACGGGGACCGCGATGATGTCCTCAGCAGTCACCCAGGGTGCGACCGTGGGTATCTGAGGGGTAAACAATCCCTTCAGGATGGCGATCCAATCAGGATGAACGACGGCAACCGCAATGACAGCACCGATAGAAAGAAATACCACGAATACGAGTTGGATTTTCTCAATGATTCTATAGGAACTGATTAACCCGAGTAGCGCAATTGCTAACCCAAGACCAGCCCCCCAGATGATAAAATCTCCAGTCCCCGTAAACAGGGTGATGACGTTCCCAAGTATGGTTAGAAACGTGGCAATCATAAAAGGGAGCAATGCAAACCCTATGATGAGAGAGATGATATTGATCCATCCGCATGGTCGTACTCTGGCAAACAGACTCATTATATGCTCTCCGGATAATAAAGAATATCGGGTCGCAAGATACGCGGTCAGTCCTTTGGTTATCAGCGCAAAGGTAATGATCCACAATGCAGAGTATAGAGGGACAGCCCATGCACCAATCCTCGGAGCAAGGACGATATCCCCCGCGCCAACGCTCATGCAGGCGATAACAGCACCTGGACCAAAATATTTTAGATAACTCAGATATTGGCGCGCGGTTTTCTGCATTTACTGATCCTCAAAGATGATACTATCATGGTTCTTTAACAGTTCATTTTTAATCGTTTCCTGCCTTCGTCTCTTTCGTGCCTCTGCGTCATAGGCTGCTTCCCCGCCCGCTTGCTCAATGGTCTTTCTACCTTTCTCAATTTGTTCTAAAATCCCGATATTGATTCCAGCAACGGAGCTTGGTACAAGATGTTTCATCAAAATTCTTGAAGGAATCCCAAGTCCAAGAGGGATGGATTCTCTGTCGAAGAGAGTCCCGGGTATTGGGAATAACCAGAGTCCTGCGGAGTCTTCCCCTAATTTTGTGACAGGGATCCAGGATGCTGCTTGACGTTGTGGCTCCGCACCGACATCCGCGGTGATCCATTTCCCATCGATAAACACCTCACCTTCACCATGGAGTAAGAAAAACCCCATGGCATCGTACCACTGTTTCATGAGCGGTGCATGATCAAGAGCTGGCGCTATCCAATTATCCAGCATGGTGAGAGCGAAAAACTTGTATCGCGCCGGGATACCTCCAGCACGGCATAAGGCGATAAATACGGATATCTTATGTAAACAGGTCCCAGTGCCTCGATGTATAATCTGATCAACATCATCCATGGGGATGATTTCAAGGATGATTTTTCTTTTCGCAAATTCAAATGCAGCTTCAGCAAACTCCCTTTGTGTCTTTTGGTACGCCCCAAGTTGATGTGCCAATGCGATAATCTCAGGTTCCTGACAGTTACAAAACAATGTTGGTCTCAGATATTTTTCTTCTGAGATGCAACTTTTCATTTCAGGTGAATATGTTGGAATCGTATATGAGGGGGTTGGTCGAATATAGACGTTTTTAGTTGTCTGGTTCTTCAACATCTTAAATGTCCCAAGATTGAACAATAACACCTTCAAAAGGAAGAAAGCACCCCCGATGTTCATCTTAATCATATGCATTGGGGGAATCATTTCTTTTCGTTTGATTTCCCAGGGTGTCAACATACTTTTACGAATCCTTGCTTAAATCAACGGAAAGCATCCGACGGACTTCCTCAGCACATCCACGAATCTCTTCACCAGCAGCTCGTTTAATCTCTGGTTCTAGTACTGGACCAGGACGATCACAAACCGGGCAATGCTCCAGCATCCGAACCTTATCCCCTGTCATGAGGAACCCAGGATAGCTAAATGCGGCTGCATCCAGGAACGCGTAGCGTCCCCATTCACCGTATCCCATTGGTTTATTTTCGTTGTCGAGGACCATTGGTTTATAATAATTATATGGAGCATGGAGGTAGTGCCCCTCCGGACAATGCGTCAGCCAACCGTTTCCTTCCACCATCCCATAAAGGTCCACACAGAATTTCTCAGGGATTCCAAGGATTTTTTCGACTTGTTTGCGGAAGTCCACGACAGGGACACGGACACCTTCGTATGCTTTCCATCCACCGCCTGTCGCCACGCCACCTCGGTCCCCGAAATCAAAGGACCGACCTTCTTTTTCCAATTTTTTCATCACAAAAGAGAGAATGAATGGAGCACCGACAATTGCGATTTTGTTCTTCGTTTTCTCTTGGTACTCTAACCAATGGATGATGTTATCAATCATTTTATTCGATTGTCGTTTTGTCGCATATTTCACAATAGAGCTTTTAATTCCCTTCTGGCTGGTCATCGTCATCTGGATCAATTCGGTGGTGATCTCCCTATCAATGGCGACCTGTACATCTTGGATTGCATCGAAATAGATGGTGCAGACTTTCCCGGCATAGACATTGGTTTTTTTCGGGTTTGGCATCAACAGGTATCCAAACAGACTCGGTTCCCATAAGGGATAGATCATGGTGATCACTGATTTTGCTGCTGCGAATTCAGAGGTATAATAGGTTCGTTGATCTCGCGGGATGAACGTATGTCGACCGCTCGTTCCACTGCTGTAGGCGACTGCCATTCCTGCTTGGTTAAATGCATTGATGACTTCATCGTACGTGGGGTTCTTCTGAGGAATCACAATACGAGGCAATGACCCCGTGAAAATATTTCCTAACCAGGTGGCAAAATCACGACCCGCTGGATAATCTTTGAAGAAGGTATCAGGGATGAGAGGAATCTTCTCTAAATCATCATATGTTTTTATGTCGGCTGGGGAGAAATTTTTCCCTTTGCAGAAGTTCTGATAAATTTTGTTATTGTTATATTGATGCATGAAGGTATGTTTAATGGATTTCAATTGCATCTCGCTTGCTTCTTTGAGCGGGACACGGTAGATATCTTCTGTTTTGTAGATGGCGTCATCCGCTGGTGTCCAGACGTCTTTTGACGGAAAATATTTTTGCATATGGTCATGAAATTGCTTCATATAGGTGGGAAAATCTCTTGTTGCCATGTCAGGTCCTCATGTGTCTGTTTTTTCTATACTCCCCTTGATGCGTACCTTCGGAGAACAATTACTCTCTTTATAACTTTTCGTCCAGTATTATATTTCAATAGTTTCAACGATCCCTAAAGAAGGCTTAAAAGCACAGGTGACCTTAAGCAGGCCTGTTTATGCGAAAAACAGGAGCCGCAAGTCTACCACTGCATCCAGGAAAGGCACCACGGTGGTTGTTCAAACGAATGGTCGCGCTTTCAAAGGGCATCTCAGAGGTTCTTATCTACGAGTATGGGACTGATGAGTTTTTACGACGGTTGTCTGATCCGTTCTGGTTTCAGGCGCTATCGTGTGTTCTTGGGTATGATTGGCATTCATCAGGTACAACAACGGTCACCTGTGGGGCGTTAAAGGAGGCGATTAACCCTCTGGATCTTGGGATTGTTTTGTGTGGGGGAAAAGGAAACGCGTCACGAAACACTCTGGCTGAAATAGAGGCATCTAGTGATAAGTATAATCTTTCTACGTCGGTTGTCGATCGATTCCAGTATTGTAGTCGCATGGCTGCAAAAGTGGATAATGCCGCGATTCAAGATGGTCACACGCTCTATCATCACGTGTTTCTCCTCTCAGAACACAAGAAATGGGCGGTGATCCAACAAGGGATGAATGGGGAAACGAACTATGCTCGAAGATATCATTGGCTTTCAGAGGATGTACACAATTTCATCTGTGAACCTCATACGACCATTATCGGTGATGAGCGGCAAGAATTTGTGTTGGATATGACTGCAAAACAAAGCGTAGCAACACAAAAAATCTCGGTCGACTTGGTAAATGATGACCCTGCTCATTTACGGCAGGATTGGGCAAACCTGACCCGACATCGGAACCAAAAGACTCTCGATGACTGGAGTCCTTCGAAAAGCAAAGATGGTTCGTTTCCTCATCTTGATATGCCGCGGTCCATCAACTGGCGGAAAATGAAGGAAGTCTATGACGTCCAGCCGACCAATTATGAGGGTTTGTTATCGCAGCCTGGGGTCGGTCCAAGGACGATTCGGGCACTCGCGTTGATCTCAGATCTTATCTATGGAGAAAGACCATCCTGGGAAGACCCGATTCGGTACACGTTCGCCCATGGTGGAAAAGACGGTGTTCCTCATCCCGTGGATCTCTCTACCTATCAAAGCTCTATTCAGATTTTAGAGGAGGCCATCGCACAAGCGAGACTCGATCAAACTGAGAAACTCCATGCATTGAAACGTTTACAAAACCTTGATCCCCCGCTTCCCCTTAATCCATCTAATCTCCACGCCTGTGCATAGCTATTCTTTCAATCCTGTTCCTGATTGGAACATGTGTATCGTGATTCATTTTTCTGAGTGTTCTCTCAAGCAAAGTCTACATATACCAACGAACTTATACACCCATTTGCGCTCCCATGAACTGGAAAAAATTACTTCCTATTGCAGGGATCATCCTCCTTATTTACGTCCTCTGGAGATTCGATGTGGGAAAGATCATCTCTGTGTTTACCACGATCAATCCTTTTTACATTGCGCTTTCTTTTCTCAGCCTTCCGCTCTATGTTCTAGTCATCAACTTTGAATGGCAAATCCTTCAAAGGAAACAGAACATCCATGTCAGTTACTGGTACTCCCTGAAGAACTATTTCATCGGGTATTTCTACGGATTCATTACCCCGGGGGGCTTTGGGAACTATCTCCGTGCCCTGTATCTCCGGGAAGAAAGCAACACACCGCTACCGAAATGCATCTCGAATATCGTGACCTTGAACTCCATTGACCTCATCGCTCTTTTTATCATCAGCTCCATTGGTGGAATATTCCTGCTGGGGCGCTATCCGTACCTTCTCATCATCAGCCTGGTCTTCCTGTTTACCGCAACCGCGATTTTCATTTTTTTCCTGCGACAAAGAAAATCTAAGCAACTGTTCGAAAGGCTCCTTCATACACAAATCTTCCAGACCATCCAACGGTTCATGGACGACCCTATGGAGACTTTCTACGAAGACCTCCCCCGGTTCAGAGACCTCTGGCTGCCGTTTCTCATCTCCTTTGTTAGTTATGTGATCTTCTTCACAGAATTGTATTTGATCGGTCAACTCTTCGGAATCTCCGTACCGTACCTCACCATGTTCTTTATGGTTGCGATTTCAGCGACTGTTGCTGCCATCCCGATTTCTGTTCATGGTGTTGGGACACGGGATGCGACCCTGGTTGCGCTTCTTTCCATGTATAATATCTCGCCGGAAAAAAGTGTGAGTTTCACATTGTTCTGGTTCACCGTGTTCTGGATTACCCCTAGCATCATCGGTGCGTTCATCACTCTACTGGAAAATAAGAAGCTGCCTGAACGAAAAAAGAAACAAATCACATAAAAAAAACCAGTCTCATTTTGCCCCTAATACACAGTGCGAAGTCTATTTATATGGGAAAAACGTATTTATTTTCTATAAGGAGGTTGCTTGTATTTCAAAAAAGATTGGTCCCAAGATAAAAACATTATCCGTTCTTTGGATATGGTTCCTTCTTCTTTCTCCTGGAGTGTTGGGAATCGCTTCTCTCTCGAATCACGCTTTGGCCTCTGATCAGGAACTTGTGTCGAAGATCTCAAGGGTGATTGAACTCCCACCAGAATCTGATTATGTCATCCGATTCGATTCGCAGAACCAGACATTGATAGCCCAAGAGACAGAACCAACCACGACAGGATTGTCTGAGAGCGTTATCGCAGCGATCGCAAAATCACCACGATGGATTCAACTAAGACTGACGAGTCAGTTTCATTATCTCAACGACCCAGAAAGCTATGCGGCGATCCTATTAAATTCCAGTAATCAGTTTGCCGATGAGATAGCGTTTTCCATCGCCTGTTGCCCTGTAGGAAGAGTTCCTTCTGCGGCACTTCTCAAGGAAAATGCAGAAGCATTGTATGAAAACGACCAATGGATCTCCTATGCTGACATCATTGAGTACGATGATGGAATGGGGAATTATTCTTCAACGATTCAATACCGGGTCCTAGAAAACGGAACTGAGAAGATTATAACGTTACCCTCTGAGATTTATTACTGGTATGTGGTCCATCCAAAGATAACCAACGAGGAAATCGACGCGGTGTATGGACCCCTGTGGCGCAACTATCTCTTCAACCACAATGACATCAATTATCCCTTGCTCAAGGAAAAACTCTCAGCCATCCAGTATCTCTGGGATTGTCAATCCTATGATCAACCAGGGGGACGACTCTGGAGTGTGTGTATCAACGAGCATCCGACCGCGATTGAGGCAGTCAGCTATTGGATCGGAAAGACCGTCCCAAACCAAGCCACAGGAGATAGACCTGGGCAAGCCTCAATCATCGCCCATGAACATAACGGCTGGTGCGGGGAGCTGCAAAAGATAGCGGTTGCTGCACAACGAGCAGCGCTCATCCCGACCATCGCTGCCAGTAATGTTGGTGAGGATCATGTCTGGCGTGAGTTCTATGAACGAGGCTGGCATGAGAACGACAACTGGTGGAGCGATACTGGTGGTGCTGTGGATAGACCAGATGTATACGCGTATGGATGGGGAAAGAACATGTCCGCTATTTACCAATGGCGTGGTGATGGGACTATCCTACAGGATACGGAGCGGTACATCCATGAAGAAGACCGCATCACTGTTGATTTTACGATAAAAGACCTTTTTTTACAGCCGGTTGACGGCGCCCGGGTCATCGTCCTAGTAAAAGGTCCAAAGGATATCACGTTTTATAGGAACCTTTTCTCAGAAAAACTACAAAACCTCTGGGATAAGCTTCCGGAGATTCTTAAAGGAAAACTTTTTTCGTTGATTTTTAACAAACTAGACGAACGAATCGATCACGTACCGGATAGCATCACTGGGTTTACGATCGCCACCTGGAGTTATACGGATTCGGAGGGACGATGTAGTGTTGAGCTAGGAAAGAACCTTAGTTATCTCTATTTGATCCAAGAGGGGAACTTGAAGAAACCCTGGCAACTCGCCCATCATAATACCCTGCGAAGTCTTAAAACAGGGACGGATAAATCATTTAGAATCACTCTGTTGGATGCCTCACGTAAGCCCCAGAAGACGACCCCTGAGAACATTCACCTACCTGTTTGTGGATTTCATCTTTCCTTCACCAGCAGTGGGTATCAATTACAGAAACATTTTACGAACGAAGGAGTCGGTAGATATGAATTTCTAGGGAGTATCGATATACTATTACTGGATCAAGATAATTTTCAACGATACCAGGACGGAACTGCGTTTAGTTACTTAAAATATTATGATAGTATCGGTGCCGCGATCAATGAAACCTTTACTGGTCCAACTGAGGAAAAAAATCTTTATCTTATCTTCAGAAATCATAACCGATTAACACATGAGATCATTGATTTTTCTCTGGATGTTTCTGTTCAGACCACTGGTGACCGGGTGCAGATCGTTTCCCCGGACACCATGCTTTTTGAAACACCATTCTATTGCATCGGCGATAAGATTCTTATCTCTGGAATTGTGACAGGAGGACCAGTCTATCTTTCCTTTGATCATGAGCCTTCTGTAATCGAGCTTTTACCTATAAACGGGGAATGGTCTTATGTATGGAACACCTCTCAAGCGGCCCTCGGTATTCATCTGATTACTATTTCTGATGGAGGGAACGTATCAGATGAGAAATCCATTCAGTTGATTGATGGGCGTCCACCTTCTCTGACAATCGACACCCCTGTGGATAGTGCGATCCTTGAAAGAGGTATTCTCGATATCTCTGGACGAAGTTCAGATAATTGTGACATCGACCATATTGAAGTTACTCTGAATAATATCACAAAAACAGCAACTGGATCAATCACCTGGAATCTCTCGTGGGATACAACGGAATTCGCCCTCGGCGATTATCTCCTCTCTGTGAAAGCAATAGATACCCATGGTCTGATTTCAACTCATACACATTTGATAGTTCTCAATGAAAGTGGTCATAGCTGGAGCCCGCAGATCCACACCATATTCTATAGTCCTTCGAATCTCACGAACACCAGCAATGTGATTATCTATGCAAACGTAACATCGACCAGCCCGTTTGCCCTTCGCAATATTGTGCTTTACTGTTTTGAAGGGAACGAAACGATGTCCTATGAGATGTATCAATATGGCGCAAACCCGGTCCAAGGTCGTCATGAGGAGGACCCATTCTTCAATCAATCCAATGCCCCTCTTTTTGGTGTTGAACTCGGTCAGTTTTCCTCTGGTCAGTCTATCGGATTCTGGATCGTGGCAACCGATACTGCTAATAATAGGGTACAATCTGAGGGAGACGCGTTCACCATCCAATAGAACATACATAGAGACTTTTAACAACTTTTAAAAAAGGATGCAACATCCCAGATACATATTACTTGTTGTGGGGAATGAAAAGATGAGTCCAATAGATCAACCAAGGAAGCGAGTAGATAATCCACCTCAAAGATTACAAAAAAAATCACGGAAATGGATATACCTTGCATTGATACTCGTTGTAGTTGTGATTGCTGCTGTCGCAATCGTAGTATCCCAGAATCTGTTATCACCATCAAATGATAACAATGAACCGGAAGGAAACCCTGTCGCACTCTTTGATACGAGCTTTGGTACATTCAAAGTAGAATTATATCGGGATAAGATGCCGGAAACCGTTGATAATTTTGTTAAACTGGTCAATGATGGTTTTTACAATGGAGTGATTTTCCATCGAATCGGCGATAATTTTATGATTCAGGGCGGCGGGTATTACCCGAATGGAACCCGAAAAACCAGCCCATATGGGAACATCCCCTTTGAAACCAGCGATGTGAAACATATCGATGGTGCGATTTCAATGGCGAGCACCGGAGCAAAGGTTGGAGGCGCAGCAGAATTCTTCATTTGTGATGGCGCTCAGACATTCCTTGATGGAAACTATGCTGCTTTCGGAGTGGTCGTAGAAGGTATCGATGTTGTTCGAACTATCGCTTCGCAACCACACCCAGATAGCGGTGATGGAACCGGGAAACCAGATACAGATATCCTCATCAATAACATTATCATAATAA
>DAJP01000077.1:0-955 GCA_002496355.1 Euryarchaeota archaeon UBA346
TCAACTGAGTAGAAGTAGACGACATGGTCCCCTGGCTCGGTGACTTGTACTGGTCCGGTGTAGGTTGCATAGGAACCCGCATCGATCTTGTACATCGTGTAGTCGACACCGGAGATGTCATCAGTTGCTGTCAGGGTGATTGTGACAGGGTTTGTTCCGGTGATTGCACAGGTGGTCACTGGTGGTGTGGTATCTGATGGGCTGCCACCAAGGAGTTGGAATGCGACGTCACCATAACCTGGGTCGGTCCAGTATGGAACCGAGAGTAATGGGAATCCTTGCATACAGGTGTGGAGCTGTTGAGTATCACTGTCACTCCATCCCCATTGTGGTGGGTAATCTCCAGCCCATTGGCACGCCACCCAGTATTTTTCACCAGAAGCGGCTACGAATGGTGTGTTTAACACGATATCATAGGTGTACATTCCATCTCCGTTGTCTACCCCAGAGACTGCTGCATGGAAGTCAACCAGTAGTGCTGTAGAGGTTGGGTCATTCGATCCAGCACCGGTTGGCATGTTACCAGATCCATCATCTGCGTAGAAGATGACATTTAAATCAATCGGGTTTATGGGATCACCATTCCAGAATCCGCCCCAAAAGATGATCTCGGTGATGGTTTGTCCACTTCCAAACTGGAAGTCATCAGCGACTTGTGAGTTGAATGGATAGGCGGTGTCAAGTTGTGAGGAAAGCAGACTCCCCATATATGCTCCATTGTCCCAAATGACATCTCGGTTCATGGTTTGAGAACCTTGCGCTTGTGTATTTAGGTTGTAGCTTGTGGTCATTTTCTTTGTATTTGCTGTCACAGCAGATGCGGAAAGAAGCATCACTGCTGAGAGGAGCAAAACACCAGCTATTTTCAATAGTTTTTGGTTTTTCATTTTTTTTTATTCCCCCAAATTACATTATATACCATTCCCTATATAAAATTTCGTTTTTACGATAAAAT
>DAJP01000077.1:1331-4061 GCA_002496355.1 Euryarchaeota archaeon UBA346
GAGTCTATGCGACTCCGATGACCAGTATCAGGAGTACTGTCCCTGCTGCGCTTGCTTCTTCAGTCCCTGCGGTGACCGCAATATTTGTCTTTCCAAATCCGACGACAAAGTCTTTCACTGCGACTGATTCCCCAGGTGCCAATGAAGCAATTGTGCCTGATTTAGCTTTTCCGACAAAGATCAGTTTCCCATCAAGGGCGATTGACCAAGCGATATTTGTCAAATCAGTTGCCCCGGTGTTTTTGATCGTTGCAGAGACGCCTAATCCGCCGCTGATCGTGATTGTGACCGCGATTGGGTGTTCAATGGTAAATGAGCTTGTTTTTTCATTCTCGATGTTCCCTGCGTTATCCACAGAGTAGAAAAGAACTGTGTGAGTACCATCTGCGGCCACAACGAAAGGACCAGTGTAGATGTTATAGTCTGCACTGTCGAGCTTATACATGGTGTAATTGACGCCAGATTGGCCATCAACAGCGTTCAAGGTAACAGTCACATCGCTTGTGTATACTCCGCCTTCCTGGGTTCCCGCTAATGTGCAGGTGGTAATCGGGGGTGTGTTGTCGACAGCGCCGCCAGTACCAGTGACCTGGAAATCATCCATGAAGAAGGCAAAGACATCAAAGGAATAGACATGGATACCAATGTAGATTGATTGTCCCGTGTATGCTGAGATATCTACCGTGTATTCAGTCCAGGTGATAGGAGCGTTTTCATTGATTTGTAAAATCGTGAAACTCGTTGGGTTTGTGTCGGTTGTGGAAACACCGATTTCGAAATCCTCAAGACCATATTGACTGTTTAAGGAACGACCCCAGAGGATAACTTGATCAAACGTATCGGCACTTAGCAAGGGGGTGAACAACCAGTCGTCGTTTGGAGCCATGGATGTCTCAGTGTCCCAACAGGATGCATATTTTATGCCTGTGTGTGCATCGTATCCAGAGCCTAGTGGGGGTGTAGTCGTTGTTGGGTTGAAGATCATAAAGGATCCGACATAATAGGCATTTGGCCAGTCGTATCCCTCCATACCCCAGGTTGATCCGCCATCACCGTCGAAGGTTGTCCATGGTGGGAAATCATCAACGATAAAGTCTTCGTAGGTTTCGAAGCTATCTTGGAAAACTACTCCTCTGCTCATGGATGTTGATTCGTTGGTATATTTCGTTGCAGAGAGTGTGTTTGTGTTGCTGTTCATTGCCGATGCAGGTACTATCATTGCAAGGGCG
This sequence comes from Euryarchaeota archaeon UBA346, assembly GCA_002496355.1. GTDB lineage: Archaea > Thermoplasmatota > E2 > DHVEG-1 > DHVEG-1 > SM1-50. Next base: position 2,561 of record DAJP01000077.1, read on the forward strand.
ACAGCGATGACGACAGCTGCCTTTAAGATAGAGTTTAAGTTCTTCTTCATAATATTATCTCCCAATGTTTTTTATATTATTGGTTTAGTATATATCCGTCTCCTTCTTTATAAACCTTCTCATTTTCAGGGTCCTTCGTATAAGAAATGAAGGAGAATGATAAATAGAATATTTTGGTATAAATAAGTATTTTCTTTCACTTCAAGAACATATATAAAAATAAAAAGATAAAAAATGCAGGGGACGAGATTTGAACTCGCGGACCTCTGCAGGACAAGACTCTGAATCTTGCGCCGTTGACCATGCTTGGCTACCCCTGCATTGTGCAAACCACCAATCATTATTCCCTATTTTAGGTTGTCGTGTGGAAAAACAGATAATCTCAACAAACACATGTATCAAAAAAATACATTTCACATTTTAGAAATGGAAAATCCACTCCCTATCATTATCAACGAAATATTTAAATACGAACTATTAATATTAGAATTGTATAATTAAATACGTTATTTATTAATACCGAGGGGGAAACACACATGCGAACGAATAGTAGAAAAAAAGTTATAGCTTCAATAACAACCATAGCTTTTATTTGTGTAGCCTTTATACCAACCGTTCATTCTCAGGTAGGTCGAGTCATCTTATCACAAACACCACAGACCATAACAACTCCAGACACGGTCCAAGAAACCATAACAAACATTTTAGATATCTATGAAGACTCCATTCTTAAAACATCTCAACAAAACAATCCGTTGCCCTTAGATTCAAATCCTCCAAATGTGCACCTTCCACCAGGGCAAATCACGATGAAGGTCTTCAGTGCAACGACCAGTTATTTCCGTACACAACTCTTCAATGTTCCCGCAGGTTACGAAGTCTCAAATGGAAATTACACTGGTTGGTGCAGCGATAGCGCCCATACCATCAATACAAATACCGCGTATCAAGTCACCCTTTATTCGAGTTACAATCCATCGCTTCCGACGCACCTCTACCATCAGAATTGGAGCAAAGTAAATTACATTCTGAATCATAAAGTAGGAACCGATTGGCATCAAGTGGAGTATGCTATTCTCTACATTCTTAACTTCGGGAATCAAGGACTTACAGCAAATGGTTGGACCATGGTCAATGATGCGATTGCCTATGGTGGGAGTTACATACCAGATTGTGGTGATAAAATCGCGATTATTGCGGATGTAAGTCCAACGGTTCAACGGACTATATTCGAATTGACAGTACCTGCATATACACTTTCAGTTTCAATTAACGGCGAAGGCTCTGTAGAGTCAGATCCTCAGGAAACTGTTTATACCTATGCGGAAGAAGTTCAACTCACTGCAACACCTGAACCTGGTTGGTCCTTTACCCAATGGGGGGGCGATCTCTCAGGATCTACAAATCCGACAATCATCGCAATGACCGGGAACAAAGCGGTTTCAGCGACGTTTACCCAATGTGTCTATACATTATCGGTATCTGTTGATCCTGTTGCTGG
>DAJP01000077.1:4205-4274 GCA_002496355.1 Euryarchaeota archaeon UBA346
TGATGCTTCTGGGACGAGTCCGGTGGTGACGGTGGTGATGACTGGTGATAAGTCTGTTGTTGCTCATTT
>DAJP01000077.1:4447-6990 GCA_002496355.1 Euryarchaeota archaeon UBA346
ATCATTGGAGTGGTGATGCTTCTGGAACCAACCCAGTAACGACAGTGACTATGGATGGAGATAAATCAGTGACCGCCCATTTCGTCCAAGGCCAATACACACTTACCATCGCTCTTGATGGACAAGGAACCGTCACAAAAAACCCCTCGCTTCCCACCTACCCCTATAACACGATCGTAGAACTCACTGCAACCGCTGATGAAGACTGGGTTTTCAACTCATGGAGTGGTGATATCAATGGTACTCAAAATCCACAGGAAATCACGATGAATGCCAATAAAACAGTCACCGCACATTTCATCTACAACGGAGACGATACCACCCCACCTGTTGTTGAGATAGCTAAACCGACAAATGATGGGTTTTACATCTTCAACCAGTTCATCCTACCTTTCAAGATGCTTGGGGTGCCGATTGTCGTTCAGATGATCACCCTGGAAGCAAACGCATCTGATAACGAATCAGGTATCGAACAAGTAGAGTTCTTTGTCGATGGACTATCCATCGGGACAGACACCTCAGAGCCCTACTCCTATGACTGGAGAGAGATCCGCTCTGGAAAACACACCATCACAGCAACAGCTACCGATAACGCAGGCAATACAGCAACCACCCCCGACCTCGTCGTCTTTAAATGGAGATTCCATCCAGCGCTCATCATGCTTATCTTCGTCCTTGGTTTAATATGGAAAAATGAAAAACCAACAACCACACAGTAATTGAAACAACACTAATTCGATCATACTATCAAGAACACTAATTTTTTCTTTTTTTTCTTCAATATAGGCTCAGTTCCTGAAAGATCCGACTGGGTGGAAAAGAAAACATAGGTATTTTCAATATATATCCTTTGATTTCCATGAAATCTCCGTCTTCCAGCCCATATCCTTTAAATATTCGTTCTTCATTCGGACTTCTCATGGCAATATGGCAAGGTAACTCAAAAAGAAGTCTCACTGGACGACGTATTCGATATTCACGCAACAAAAGGCGATTCGAGATTGGCAGGGAAAATCACTTGACCAACATCGGGGTCATGAAACGAAAACCATTCAGAACCCGAGGGAACAATAAGAAATCCCGTGTCCTCACCGCGGACAGCGCCTATGTCGTCGATCCAAAAACCAACAAGACCGTGAAGACAGAGATCGTCACCGTCGTCGAAAACTCAGCAAACATCCATTACGTCAGACGTAACATCATGAACAAGGGAGCGATCATCAACACGAAAATTGGCAAAGCAAAGATCACCTCACGGCCTGGACAAAGCGGTGTGATCAACGCAGTATTGCTCCAAAAATAAACCAGTCGTGGTATAAATGGTCTCCCGGGATGATAACAAATACGTGATATACCCCGTGTATTTTGATCGAGCTATCTCTCGTTTGAACGGACGGAAGGTCTCACAGAAACACGCTGTAGAAAAACCATCCGCGGAAAACATCGCCAAAGCAGCAAAATCACTGGGGTTGAACCCTATTTTAGAAAAAAATGCCGCACATTCGTCCACCCCCTGGAAACGGGAAGGACGTCTCCTTATTGATGCGAAAGGACCTAAAAGTAAGCTTCTTCTACAGCTCTCGAACCGACTGTAGGGTGAGAAAGTATATAATGTAAACATGATATTCTGATAAAACTCTCTTGGAGCTGGGTTATGGAACAATCAGGACAGCAATACGATGAAGCAAGTACGATTTTTTCTCCTGAGGGACGGTTATATCAAGTAGAGTACGCGCGAGAGGCTGTCAAGAAAGGCTCCACTACCATGGGCTTCAAATGGAAAGATGGGGTGTTGCTCCTGGCGCATAAACCAGAGACCAGCAGGCTGGTAAACCTCCAGTCCCTTGAGAAAATCTACCAGATTGATAACCATATCGCCTGTGTCGCTACTGGGTTGGTCGCAGACGGGCGGCATCTTGTTGAGATGGCCCGGGAAGAAGCTCAATGGAACAAGGTCCGCTATGATACACCCATCACAGTCAAAGAGCTTGTCAACATCCTTTGTGATTATACACACCTGTACACCCAATTTGATGGTGTACGACCCTTCGGAGTCGTACTCCTGGTGGGCGGGATTGATACAACAGGGATGCATCTCTTCTCGACAGACCCCTCTGGTGCTTATCTTGGGTACAAAGCGGTCTGTGAAGGCAAAAAAAGCACAGATGCCATGACCCAGTTTACAAAAAACTACACGGTAGACATATCACTCAATCAAGCACTCGAACTGGGGCTTCAGACGTTAAAGAAGATCAGTAAACAGAAGTTCAACATAGAGATGATCGAGGCAGCGGTGATTGACAAAAAAACCGGGTATACGAGACTATCTTCTGATGCACTCAAGAAACTCGCAGAGAAACAGTCCTCTGAGTAAAAAAACGACATCATTGTCTCTCTTTTTTTTCTGTTTATTTTCCTTTCCGATGAAATTGAAACAACCGATGCCGATGATAGGGGAACATAGCTTCTCCAATAGACCGGACGTCCTCGACTGAATAAAACGCATGGGGATGGATTTTGTGGATTTTATTGAGTATCCCCTG
>DAJP01000077.1:7308-7771 GCA_002496355.1 Euryarchaeota archaeon UBA346
GCATCATGGGTTGTTACCCCATATTCAGATTCCCGAAGGGATTTGATGAGTTCTGAGGCGTCATGTTTGCAGATGATACGAACCATGACCATGCCGATCGATAATTTTTCCTCAATGAGCATGCCGATAAATGCACCCAAAGAAAACCCACCAGCATATGCCAGGGAACAAGCCAGGTTGTTGAGGTTCTGCATGATCTGTCCGATCGCGAGTAGCCAGATGTTGATTTCTACGAACCCGACCAGCGGGGCGATGTATTTCAAGCCATGGGAGACGAAGATGATCCGCAAGGTCCCAAGACTGACATCTATTAAACGAGCTGAGAAAATCAATAGAGGTAGGATAACCCATTTGAAGAGGTCTGAGTTGTAAAATGCTACGAGATCCATGTGTTTTCCCCTTAGCTTCTTGTGAGGTCCCTGCAGGTATTGTGTTACCCTCTATAAATCTTTATTTTTTATCC
>DAJP01000077.1:8165-12519 GCA_002496355.1 Euryarchaeota archaeon UBA346
AACAAAAATATATGATTAACGATTTGACGTTGGTAGATCCTATGAACAAAAAACTCATCAGTATCATCATCACCTGCGTGTTTCTTGGAGTAAGCCTGCAGGGTAGCATCCTTAATTCAACTCCAATAGATGCTCCATCAACACAGAGGTACCAACAACCGGTACGCTCTGATTTTCTCTTAAACACCTATGTATCTTTGCTTCTACGTCTAGCCCATAAACCATCCCTTGCGACCTGCATCATTCATGGAGACGAGGTCGTCTGGTCACATGCGTATGGATACTACGATATTGAAAATAAAAAAGAGGCGACAACACAGACGTTATACCTTCAAGCATCGGTATCAAAGACCATCACGGCCACCGCCTTGATGCAACTGTATGAACGAGGATTATTTGACTTAAATGATGATGTCAACATGTATCTTCCGTTCAGTCTTCGTAACCCAAATCACCCTGACATCCCCATCACTATAGAGATGATCTTATCGCACCGGTCCAGCCTTGCAGATGACAACTTGTACTGGATCTGTCTATCCTATCTTCCCGGTGACCCTGATGTGGAAGGATTCCCATATCCTTGGTTGCAGGAATATCTCACACCAGGGGGCAATGCCTATAGTTCCTCCACATGGTCCTTGGATAAACCAGGAGAATCATACTATTATGCGAATGTCGGGTTCTCCCTGGTCGCCTTTCTTGTGGAAATCCTGTCACATCAGGATTTCAACGAATACTGCAAACAACATATCTTTCAGCCATTGCAGATGAACAGTACGGGGTTTCGCTTACGGGATGTGAACATCGAGAATGTCGCGGTCCCCTATGAATTTAAAAATGGTGGATATTTCAGGCACCCCCAGTACGGGATCCATGTGTTGTACCCAGCGATCACCTTACGGACCTCTATTAATGATTACTCCCATTTCATCATCGCCCATATGAATGGCGGGGTATGGAACGGGGTGCGAATCCTCAATGAATCCACTGTTGAGCTCATGCATACCGCGCATTTCTCACCAGACGACAAATATAACTATGGTTTGGGGTGGCAGGTCACCAATAAACCGTTTGAGAAAACCTATGGACATAGCGGGGGGTATGTTGGTGCTCTGATTCTTGTCACGATAGTTCCAGCGGACGACACAGCGGTTCTCCTCTTTGCAAATGCACTTGATTCTGAATTGCACTCGACTCGATTAGAATGGAATGCGTTCAGTGCGATAAACAAAGCTCTTTTCCATAAGGCAAAAAGACTTGTATCCTAGAGAAAATTGATTGGAGTTTCATTTGTCTCCAGGAAAAATAAGGATCTACACTCTATACGATAGGTTTTTCTCCTGTTGAATGCAGAATTCATCCTGAACATAAAACTATATGTAAATCTTTTTTGATATCTTCTTTGTTAGAGTTCCATGGGAGACTATGAAAAAGAAGGTAAAGAGTGATGGGACGAAAAAATTAGTGAAATCTTCATCATCGAAACAAACGAAAAAAAATGATCCATCGGTTCAGAAGGTGATGGTTGGTGAGGATGAGTTTTGTCCGACATGTATGGAATGGCGGTCGTTTGATGAATTGACCGGGAAATGTAAAGTCTGTGGACGTATCATTAAAAAGACTGGTGAGAAACGGAAAATCACCGATGAGTATGATCTGAAAGATTTTTCAAATGAGCATGATGAACCACAAGAAACCGGGGAGTTTTAGTAGTAATAGTTATAATGTAAATATTGTAAATATAAAACTTTAACTTGTTAATCTTACTAGTTAACTTAAATAATTTGTGCTAACATTGAGCATGGTTTTTAACATAATATATTGCTAGACTTTATCACGCAAAGTTAATGATTATAAATGTAAGAGAACGTCTAGCATGGTAAAATTGAAATTTGAAAAATCAATAATGTCCTAAATTAGCGTAAATAGAGACTTTGAATAAACAATACAGAAATTTGAGGTCTATAGAAAATTTTACTAAACCTTTTCTTTTACCATAAAAGCCTGGAGTTTCATACAAAAATACGCTTTGAAAAGGGTATTTAGATAGAATTCCAGGAGGACTTTCATAAAAATGTATATCCAACTGGAATTTTGCACTGAAATTTAAGTTGTTTTAATCATAAGGAGAAAATGTTAGACAAAGTTTAGCATACATAAGGAGTATGAAACATTTACCAAAATTTAAATAAAATAAACGTATAACAAATATTTGTAAAAAGCCTGACTACAGTCAGATATAAGGGATGCACCACATGTCACCAGAATATAAAGTAGCCTATTACGTAAGGGTAAGCCGGGAGGAACAAGCAAAAGGATACAGTCCTGATGGTCAAAAATCAACTCTAGAAAACTGGTTAAAAGAAACAGGGTGGCGATGGGTAAAAACCTATCAGGATGAAGTAAGTGGAAAAAACACGGAACGAGAACGATTTCAAGAAATGTTAACGGATGCAAAGAATGGTCTATTCAATGGTATCTGCATGTTTGATAATGACCGTTTCTCCCGATCGACAAAAGATCTTCTCAATGTGATGGATGATCTTCTCACCTATGGAGTTAAATTACACATTTACAATCTACGACATATTGATATCTACAGTGAACAAGGACGTTTTATTCTTACGAACTTTGCTGCGTTTAGTGAGTTTTTTAGAGGGCAACTCGCATCAAAAATCCGTGTCGGTGTAAAACAAAAAATGAAAAATGAATGGTTCGGACAGGCGCCATATGGATATACGATTATCTCAGATATTATCGGAAACAGAAAAAAGAATACTCGGCTTATTGAAAACGCTGAAGAACAAAATATTCTTACTCTCATGAAACAATTAAAAGGAGAGGAAAAAAGCTATAGTGAAATTGCTAATTATTTGAATGAGAATAGAATACCAACGCGATTGAAACGTGAAGGAAATAAATGCAGTTGGTATCCTAGTACTGTTCGTAATATATTAGTACGGGAGGAATACAAGCATTATGGAAAACAAGAAAAGGTCATTTCCCCCATCGATCAAACAAAAGGTAATCAATCGAGCGAACAACCGGTGTGAACGCTGCGGTATAGATTTTGATGAGGATTTCAAAGGGGAATTTCACCATGTTCTATCTCAAGTGCATGGTGGGGATATGAGTGAGGAAAATTGCTCGTTATTATGTAGTAATTGTCATCGTATTGCACCAGATATAAAAAGAGAGGAGGATTTCATAATTTATCATCAGTATTTTCTCAGGTTTGCTTCCTTTAAGGAAGCCGCACAATATTATGGAGTAGATACACGTATGGAGCTCTATCTAAAGATTGCTCTTGATATTGCAAAAAACAGATTTAAAGAATAAGTCGAATTTTTTTTCATGTATATAAATGCTAGACTTTATCAAGCAATGAATAGAATAACTATACTAGTCTTTATCTAATATATTGAATGTCATTATTTATCACTCAAAGAATGACTCTTGTTAACACGTTTAATTAATATTAAAATAGAAACTTAATAAATTATGTTTATATAACAACTAACATTATTTTGTTAATATTGGAGCTAAAATTGATAAAATTACAATTATCCACACTATTAAATAATTTAAACATTAAAAAAACAAAAAAAAAAATGACTAAGACTCGTTCGCAAAAAATGTCTCGAAAAATAAAATACAATATTTTTCTCAAATCAAACAATAAACAGATATATCCATAAAATAATCAAAAAAACACATGACGTTTCAGGGGATTTTCTATTAACCAAATATCTAAATACAAGACTTTCAATATAAATTACGATACACATGAAAATAAAAAATAAAATAATATTTTTATCTGTGCTTCTGGTAGGAAGTCTCATGATAACGCCAGTCCTAGCAAGCACAGCTCAGGCAGGAAATCATACCAAATCAATTAACAAAAACCTCGATTCTATCACGGTAGAATTCATCGATTGTACTGGGATTGTTCCCGTAAAAAGAGACATTACTCTTTCAAAAACAGAATGGAGCTCGATGTCTGAGGAGCTTCAGACAATCGCGAAATCGGAAACAACGATGAAAGGCACATTTGCTGCACAGCTCTCTGTGTTTAAAAAACATGGTCTTGTCTCCTCTGACACAAACATCGATGTACTTCTCCTGAAATTCAACAAAAGAACAAACCATGTGCTTGTTCAATCATTACTTCAGCGAGGTCCACGAAGTCTGCCGATCAATAATTCCATTTTTAGTGCTCTGAGTGCGATATCGTTCTCGTTGGAAAATGAAAACGGTTCGACCTTGGTGTTTGGGTTAAACACCTTCATCAATATTATTGGTTTTAACATCGTGAGTGTTCATAAAGGTTATGCACCAGATGGGATTCAGACAA
>DAJP01000003.1:0-5001 GCA_002496355.1 Euryarchaeota archaeon UBA346
AGATATATGATCTTAAGATAAGAATATAACGGAGAAGCGAAATACTCTCAACTGATCATAAAAAGAAATCACTGCGTGGAAGATATGTTAGTAAAAGAGATCATGGCAAAACAGGTAATCACGATCGAAGCTGATGAATCTGTCCTTGAAGCATGCATGATCTATAAAGAAAAGAAGGTCGGCTGTCTGGTTGTTACGAAAGGTGAATCCTGTGTTGGAATCGTCACGGAACGAGACCTTATTGAACGGACCATCTGCCAACAGCGAGATCCTGAGACCACAAAAGTCCATGAGATCATGTCCTCAGGCATCAAAGTCGTCGACGCACTCGACACCGTAGAAAAAGCACTGGAGACCATGAAACATTATAAAATCAAGAAACTCCCGGTGATTTCCGCTGAAAAAGTCGTCGGTATCATCACCGTCACCGACATCGCCAAAGCCAGACCAGACCTCTCGGAGCGCTTCATGGAATCCTGGATGAAGGCACAATGGAGAGACTAATAAAACAGAGAAATCAATGATTCTTTTTTTTGTCAGTGTTCTAAACGAACAGTCGAATCTATACAATTGTTACTGAAATAGAAAGATGCGTTTCCGTTCGTTTCACCAACTTTCGATATTGCTCAAAACATTTAAATGAGTCTCACCGGATTCCAAATACAGTTGAGGGTGAAGGATGAAAACAATCAATCGAATCGTTATCCCTGTTGACACGACCGATGTATCAAAGGTTGCTGCAGAACAAGGTGCTTTTTTTGCAAAACTACTCAACGTCGAAATCTCCATAATCTCTGTCAACGACTCACGCCAGTATATGCTTTCAAAACTGCTAGAGGAAAAAATAGAGCGGGAGAAACTCACTGCGATAGAAGAGGTCAAAAAAATCACAGAGGGACAAGGAGTAACTACCACCACCAAGCTTGCTGCTGGTGCACCAGCATCAGAGATTATCAAATTCGTCAAAGACGACGATCTCATTGTGATGGCAAGCAAAGGACGTAAAGGCTTCAACAAATTTCTGCTGGGGAGTGTTTCCGAAGAAGTACTCAAAACAGCACCCTGCACCGTGATGGTCATCAAAGAAAAAACAAAGAAATGGACCGTGGAAGACCTCGCGGCATTGGCAAAAGAAGAATAAAAAGAGGACCTTACGAGTCCTCGGTGTCCTTTTTCTTTTTTTCTCCTTTTACTTTGTAATCCGCATTGATTGTATCATCATCAGATGGCTGGCCTTGCCAGGATTCCCCCTGGGTTTGTCCCTGCCCAGATTGTTGCTGGTACTGTTGTGCCGCTTGCTGATAAATCGCGGTGGACGCTTTTTGGAACACTTGGGTCAACGCATCGGTCTTCGCTTTGATGACATCGGTGTCATCCCCAGTGAGTGCTTCCCGAAGCTCCTTTAACGCTTTTTCAAGGTTCTCTTTATCCTCGCTGGAGAATTTATCCTTCAGCTCCACCAGTGCTTTCTCTGTACTATGCATGAGGGAATCAGCGGTGTTGCGGATCTCGATTTTCTCCTTACGTTTCTTATCATCCTCTTCATGCTCCTTTGCTTCTTTGCGCATCCGTTCGATCTCAGAGTCTGAGAGTTTCGTCGAACCCGTGATATGAATCGATTGTTCCTTCCCAGTCCCAAGGTCCTTTGCTGATACATTCATGATGCCGTTCACATCGATATCGAAGGACACCTCGATCTGAGGAAGGCCTCGTGGAGCAGGAAGGATGCCATCCAGATGGAACCGCCCAAGGCTCTTGTTGTCCGCAGCCATGGGTCGCTCACCCTGCAGGACGTTGATCTCAACGCTGGTCTGGTTATCCGCAGCAGTGGAGAACACCTTGCTTTTCTTCGTTGGGACCGTCGTGTTGCGCTCAATAAGAGGAGTTGCGACCCCACCCAAGGTCTCTATGCTCAACGTCAATGGCGTCACATCTAACAACACAATGTCTTTGTCGATATCACCAGACATGACACCAGCCTGGATCGCTGCGCCGACCGCGACACATTCCATCGGGTCAACCTCTCGTTTCGGTTTCTGTTTAAAAATCTCCTCGACCTTCTTCTGTACCAACTGCATGCGGGTGACACCACCGACGAGGACGACGTGATCGATCTCCTCTGGTTTCAGCTTCGCATCATGTAATGCCTGGTTGCAGGGTTTTTCGCTGCGCTGGACAATCGGAGAGATGATCTCTTCAAGTTTAGCTCGGGTGAGTTTTATCTCAAGATGTTTTGGTTCACCGGTGACGACATAGATGTAGGGAAGATTGATATCGGTCTGAAGCGTCGAAGATAGTTCTATTTTAGCTGTTTCTGCTGCTTCTAAGACTCGTTGTAACGTCTTGGGTTCTTTCCGAAGATCCACACCATGTTTTTTCTTGAATTCTTCAGCGATGTAATCGACCAGTGCTCTATCCATGTCAGAGCCGCCCAGCTGCGTATCACCACTCGTGGATAAGACCTCAAAGACGCCTCCTCCGACCTCCATGATCGTGACATCAAGGGTCCCCCCACCGAAATCATACACCGCTATCTTCTGATCGCCTTCTTTATCCAACCCGTAGGCAAGAGCTGCAGCGGTCGGCTCGTTGATGATTCGTTTCACGTTGAATCCAGCGATCGCACCAGCATCCTTGGTCGCCTGCCGTTGGTCATCATTGAAGTATGCAGGAACCGTGATGACTGCATCGGTGATCTTTTCACCAAGAAAATCCTCAGCGTCTTTCTTGATCTTCTGAAGGATGAACGCTGAGATCTGCTGTGGGGTATAGGTTTTCCCACGTAACGTGACCTTTTCATGGGTCCCCATCTTTCGTTTTATCCGTTGGACCGTTCCTTCGGTGTTGGTGACTGCTTGTCGTTTCGCTGCCTCACCGACCAGCATTTCTCCGGTTTTTGTGAAGGCGACGACTGATGGAAAATATGGTTGTCCTTCAACACTTTTTATGACGACTGGTTTTCCTGCTTCTATATATGCTGCCTCAGAATTTGTGGTTCCGAGATCGATTCCTATGATCTTAGCCATTTTATACACCTCCAAGGTGGTTTTCTTATTGTTTCTTTTTTGCGACAATAACATGGGCGGGTCGGAGGAGTTTTTCTCCCACCAGATACCCTTTTTTTATTTCATCAAGTATTGTTCCATCAACACAGTCAGATTGTTCTATTGTTGAGACTGCGTTATGGAGTTGATAATCGAATGGTTTGCCTTTGCAGTCAATGTAGGTTATTCCTTCTTTTTGTAGGAATTTATCTATGTTTTCCAGTAAGAGTTTTAATCCGGGTTTTGGGTCGGGATCCTCATATGCTTTTTTCAACAGCTCGGTGAGGTCTAGGAGTTCGAGGAGGTATTTTTTCTTTGTTTCTTCTTTCTGGGTAGAGTGTTCTTTTTCCATGCGTTTTTGGTAGTTTTGAAAATCAGCAAGCGTGCGTAGATATTTGTCGTTTTTTTCTGTGAGTTCTTGCTGGAGTCGTGTGTTTTCTTCTTCTAATTTTTTTAGAGCATCATGTGCTGTTTCTTGTGTATTTTTCTTGGTGCTGGATGGTTTTTTTGTCGGCATAATCACCAAAAAAATAAAAAAAAAGAAAAAAAGGTTGGACTAGTAGTCGTCCATCCCACCGGGGGGCATACCACCGGGCATTCCACCTGGGCCGCCTGGAGGCATTCCACCGCCACCGCCGCCTTTTGAGGCGATGATGTCGTCGATCCGAAGGATCATCGTTGCTGCTTCAGTGGAGACCTGTATTTCTTGGACGCTGACGCGAAGGGGTTCGATAACATTGATTTTTAACATGTCACTGACTTTTCCGTTTAACACGTCAACACCAGCGTATTTGCCACCTTTCTTGTGGGATCTGCGCACCTCAAGCATCATATCGATAGGGTCCAGCCCCGCGTTTTCAGCAAGGGTCTTCGGGATGATTTCAATTGCGTTTGCGTACGCTTCGATTGCCATCTGCTCTCGTCCACCGACAGTGGTAGCATATTCTCGTAACGCCATAGAAATCCATGTTGCGGCTGCGCCTCCACCAGCGGTCATTTTACCGTCTTCTAAGGCGACTTTCACAACAAACAAGGCATCGTGCATACCACGATCGAGTTCGTCGACCACATGTTCGGTACTACCGCGTATAAGGATAGAGACAGCCTTTGGATTCTTGCAGTCGGTAACAAATGTCATCTTGTCATCGCCGATCTTCTGTTCTTCAACATTACCTGCGAACCCAAGGTCCTTTTGTGAGAGCTCATCAAGGTTTGCGACAACGATTGCACCAGTTGCTTTTGCGAGTTTGTCCATGTCGCTTTTCTTCGCTCGTCTGACTGCGTAGATGCCTTCTTTCGAAAGGAAGTGTTGTGCAAGGTCATCGATGCCTTTCTGGCAGACCAGGACGTTCGCTCCGCTTTTTTTGACTTTCTCTACCATTTTTTTCAGCATGGATTCCTCTTCATCGAGGAACGCTTGGAGCTGGGTTGGGTCTTGGATCTGAATTCTTGCATCAACTTCTGTTTTCTTAATTTCTAATGCTGCGTTAACAAGTGCGATCTTTGCATTTTTTAAGTGTCGTGGCATTCCCTCATGGACGCGTTCTTTGTCCAAGATGATTCCTTTTATTATTTTTGTGTCCTGGATGCTGCCGCCGTGTTTTTTCTGGATTTGGATGTTGTCCATGTCGACAATGGTTCGATCTCCGATTCGTTCTGCGATACTGGTAACTGCGTCGACGACGACGTCGGCAAGAAGTTCTTTTGCTTGGCTTGCACCTTTGCTTGCCATGGATGTCATCGCGATGTTTTTCAGAGTTTTCTTGTCCCCTGATTTAATCGGAACAGACATCTTATTGAGTTCATCAATAGCTTTCGTTGATGCAAGCTTGTATCCGCTGCAGATAACGGTTGGGTGAATGTTCTGCTCGATGAGTTCTCCTGCGTATTTTAATAGCTCACCGGTGAGAATAACTGCGGAAGTTGTTCCGTCACCGCATTCTTCATCTTGTGATTT
>DAJP01000003.1:5340-16358 GCA_002496355.1 Euryarchaeota archaeon UBA346
ACATCACCCATAGAGTCAACCAGCATCTTGTCCATTCCTTTTGGGCCAAGGGTTGATTTCACTGCATCAGAGATTGCTCGTGCTGCCATGATATTGTTTAATTGTGCGCCTTTTCCTTTTTCTCGCTTCGTTCCTTCTTTAAGGATGATAATTGGTTGCTGTCCTCCAGCCATCATACAATTTGCCTCCTTTTAATTATGTTTAAAAGTAAAACCAGCATACGAACACTTCTATATAAAGGTTACGATTCAAGCAGTAGTTCCGAAAGTTCCTACCAAGGACCAACAGATCATCAAAATGAGGGTTGATCCAAGTCTATAATATAATCTTAGAAGAAGAATCTTTTGATTATCCAAACAAAAACAAGGGTGCTTTCGAAGAAAAAAAAGGAAAGAGGAAGGAGACTGTCTCCTATTCTCCTACCACGTGCGTATCAAAGAACCCGATGATCCCTAATGGCCCAATATAGCCTAGTTTATTGCTCTGGGACACCACGAACTGTTCATGGGAGGTGTACAACGCAGGGATAAAGGTATCCAGTGTGATGGACAGGATACAACGGGTCGTAAAGGTAATCTGTGTATCAGTGATGTTCCGATCCTTCAGGAACCCGATCAGCAGCCGTTTCCCATAACTTTCTGCATTATTGATCCAGATCCAATGCTCATCGGTCCAGACCTGCCCAGACTCGTCATAGACCCGCGCGCGAATCATCTTGTTGATGCCAAGCGTCTGCGCACCATCAGAACTGCGGCCTGCTCCGGTCATCTCAGAGATGTTGCAGAGCCATTCAAAGGGTGGTTCGGTATCCACATAGGGGAGACCTGGGTGCTGCCCGAACGGTTCGATATCGAACTCAACACGGTCAATGACCCCATTATCGGAGGCGTTCGCCCGGACCCAGAACGGCAGGTTGACTTCCTGTTCATCGATAGGCTCGGAAATCTCCACATACGGTCGTTCCGCATCAATCTTCATCATAATGGTATTGTCCGGTTGGGTGTTATCCTCACTGTTCCCAGAACGGTCCACGGACCAGAACGTGATCTCCCAGATCCCCATCCATTGCGTATCCTGGGTCACCACCAGAGAGATACCGTTCCCCGTGTCATATTCTTGCATTTGCTCATCATTCAACGTGTAATAGGTATGGTTCACACCACTCCCCGTCCCCTCAGGAAGATCATACGAGTTCAACCAGACGGTGACTCCTTGGCTGGTGTACCATCCGTTCAGACCTTGCGTGCCTGCGATATGATCAAGGACCGTCACTGGTGGCACCTCATCAATGCCGATGAACCGGACGTTCCAGCTTTCAAGTCTCGGTGAATACGAAGGGGTATTCCTCGTGAAATGCGCCTGGAGGCGCAAGGGGACCGGATCAAGTGCCTGGAGGGACTGCCCCGGGCTCACTCCCGGGAGAAGAACCACATCTCCCGCTCCATTCAACACATCAAAACTGATTGTCCCATCAAAAACCGCGTCAAAATCATACCAGGCCAGGAGATTCTCCGGATCAATCGGAATAGAGGTGATCTGCGCCTCAAGCAGAAGCATTTTTTCATCCCCAATTGCGTAGGTCATCTCAGAGCCGCTGGGGATGTTCAACCGCCAGAGATTCCCAAACGAATCAACTGAAATGTCATTCCATGGATATGGATAGTAGACCCGGATGTCCTCCCAGGTCACAAAGACCTTATCGTTCCCGACCGCCATGACCGCCCAATCCGCCTCTGCAGCGGTACTGGCGGAGAATTGTACATCACCAGTGAACACCTCTCCGTCAGAGGATATCAGTTTTCCCCAGATTAAACCAGATCCCCCAGAGACACTCTTGCTGTTGTAAGACACCAAAAACGAAGAAGTCAGGTATGGGACGATATCGGTTCTGACAAACTCCCCGGATTTGATCGGGAAGATAGGCACGACAACATTCCCTGCATCATCATAAATCGTCCCCCAGATGTTCCCCCACCAGTCATCAGCGCTGATGTCATCATTGTTATAGGTGATGAGATACTGCTGGGTCGGCACTGAAAACTCGACGCAGGGAAAATTGTAATCCATGCTATCGGTGCCGATCGCAATGGTGATGGTGTTCCCGATCTGTGTCAGGGAGCTATCATAGAGCCCTGCTTTGATGCTAAAAGGCCCGTTATCAGGGGTGATACCCTCTTCCCAGACGATCATGAACTGCGCATGAACCGGATCGAACGCAACCCATGGTTCACACTGGCTGTTCGCTGCGGTACAGATGCTTTTCTCACCACCAACAGGATTTCCGTTACTATCATATAATCGTCCGTAAAGATTATAGTTCGTCTCCCCATTACGAGCATCTTCCCAGACGACCGCGAACCGATTGTTCACGGAGTCGAATTGCACGTTCGCATCTGCTTGGCAATCCGTTGCGCTACAGACGCTGATAACATTTCCCAGGGTCAGTTGATCACCGTTTCGCACCACGGTCCGTGCCTTGATATCCTCGGTTGCGACCGTTGGGTTCGCGATCGTGTCGTAATGCTCCCAGGCGACAAAGAACTTCCCAGCACCATAGTCAATCGATGGGTTCTCATTGCGATAGTACACCGAATTATCTGCATAGACTAGAGTATCAAACACCACCCGGCTCCCGTCAGAGTCATACATGGATGCTCGAATCTCCTGTTTGAATCCCCAGGTGTATGGTGGATAGTACGGTTGTCCCTCCTCCCAGCAGACCAGGAAGTCATTATCACCAAAGCTCACATCGGAATCCCAGGCTCCCTCGTTATTCGAATGATACGAGATCTGCTCATCGTTCGGCCAGTACTCGTCCCATACCGTGAACACCCCGTAGAAATTGCTCTGGCTTGTCGCAGCTGGATTCCCGTAGAAGAAATACATTTTGCTAGTCCCCATGGAAACATAGGGGATCTTCACCCAGACTGTTGCACTGCTCGCATCAGAGGACTCCACCCAATAATTGCAGGTCACATCTCCACTGCCGTCATGTTTGAAGCGGACGTCACCATAATCCGGTCGCATATCAGCATCATACGGGATGAGAAGACGCAGTGCATAATCATACAAGACCTCCCCAGCGTTATTCGTAATCGTGATCTGCTTCATCCGAGTCCAGGCAGGATCCGTCCAGAGAGGATAGGTATCCTTCATCTGCACCGCTCCACCAGTGATCTCATAATTATATGACATCGAAGGATCCACCTTTGTGGCATCGGTGAACAGATCCTCCCAGGTGTAGTAATTATCCTCAAGCAACGGCAGGGGAAGCGATGAGGATGTTTTCAATCCAGGATCACCCAACGGACCATAGGATATCAATACTGCCTGGGCTGCAGAAAACATCATACATGTGACGAGTAACAAGACCACGACTAGCTTGCCAGATTTTTTCTTACTCATATCTCTTCCCATATTCATGCACCTTTTTTCCCAAGTACCTAAGGCCACACCTGGTACCAATCATAATTCAATAACGCATTAAACGCAAGATTGCCACCGACCTGGATCACCGGCCAGATATGGAACCCATTCTGCCAGTACCATTCAACGCAGATGTAGATTGCAAAATTAGACAAGGTGACATCCGCACCCCATCGGTCGACGCTCGATTCATCCTTATACACAAAATCTAAACCGATTTCCTTGAGGTTCGGATCGTTGGTCCCTTCATTTATTTTAAAATACCCAGGGTCTTCCAGGCTTTCCCCTTGTTTCCATTTCCAGCTCATATCATAATGCAGGTTGTCGCTCAACACAACATACCCGTTAAGATCAAGCCTCCCACTGATGTTGTTCAAATGGATGAAATCAACACGCATGTCAGCGTTCTGCGCCAGATCAACCGAAAAACCACCAGATTCACCAAGGGACCAGTCTCCTGTGAAATCCACGACCTCACCATCAAGAGCGATGGCGACCTCAACATCATTTAATGCATTGAGAGAACCAGTCAATGCCAGACTTTCAAGTTGCGGCTCAGGACTCGACGTGTTCAACCCCCATGCTGCCTCAAAGTTCTGGGCTGAGACCGTACTGGCTCCAATCGTCAGTGAATTACCGGTCGCTGAATTCCCAGCAGAGAACATATTCCCTAGGATATCATGGGCGGTGTCGAATTTAAAATACCCATCCTCCGCTATCTTAAAATCGGTCTGCACATGCCCATCACCGATACTGAAGACATCACTGAGTGTTAGGGTGTCAAAGACCAGGTTGAAATGCACCGGGTCAGGGTTCTGGCTTGCCGAGGACCGCTCAGCCCGGCCAAACCCTTTCAGCTGATTCCACCAAAACGTTCCTGTTGCATACGCATTCGCAGGGATGTCCGTGATTTGAACAAGCGGTACGGCAACGTTCGGAAGGTACAGGCCTAGCTCATTGAAATTCGAGTCCGCCTGCCGCTGGATCTTCCCATACACATAATTGTTGATGTTGCTGAAGTTATTCGCATCGACATACAGGGTCGCCTCTGCGCTGACTCGTTGGCTATTGATGCTGCCCGCAGGTACTTTCATAAGGGCAAGACTTGGATCAGCAGGGTCTGCTTTTGGGTAATATACGATGATATCACCAAGTGAACCGCTCTTTGTCAGATCGACATATCCATCAGCATCAATCCGCAGCATGCTGCTGTTCTGGATGTTCAGTGTCGCTTTTGCTTCGAGTCGCCGCGAGCTAGGAATATTGTTTACCTGAAGGAATGGTACATCCTCATCACTGGGGTTCCGCAGCTTCGGATAATACACGATGATCTCGCCTATCGGGCTGCTCATCGTCACATCCGCGTAACCCCGCACATTGACATAGAAGAGTTCCCCTTGGACGAAGGTCACCTCAAAATCATCAAATATCTTCCATTCATAGGAGAGCTGTTCCGGCAGGCCATTGATACGGACCTTCTGGCTGAACCAGGGGGAATCAACGATGACTGCGACATTAAAAATCGCGTTCGCCTCGTAATCAAACCCATGAGGGTCCCTTCGAAGGCCAAAGCTCATCCATTTACCGGTCTGCCCCATGCTGTTATCAATCTTATCGAACACCAGGGAGAGGCTGACACCGTCCCCCTCACCGAGATGGATATCAGAGGAGTATGTTATTGTGGTTTCACTTGCATGTTGGCTTTCTGTGTCAAAATGATAATAAATATAGCCACCTAGAGGGATGAACTGTGTGGTCAACGTGACAAACGGAGAGAACTGCACCGAGAATGCGATATCGTATTTCAGGTCATTTGTACTCCCGTTATACGCCCGGAACCCGTAGAGCAATTCCAAGGGGTCGACTCCACTTGGTTCGGTCTTCATGACCTGTTGGAAGATGGCTGGGCTGAAGATGTCTTCTTTTGCAAACGCAAACCGTTTTTCTACATACTGAGGTATTCGTTGCCCGGGGAGTGTGCGATACCCGACTCCGACGGCGATATAATCATTATCTGCTGTAAGTCTACGAGGGGTCTGAGAAAGTTGACCTTGTAAGGGCTCCGCCGGAGATCTCAGGATAAGATGATCCAGGATACTGGTAAGAAGGACATGCCCAATCTGGGTGATCTGCTGCATTTTTTGTTTTAAAAGATTCAAGAACAAAATCAATGGCTTAAATGGTTGGGTACTCTGCTGTGTAGGATGCAGCACAGAGTTATAATAAGAAAATTCATTATCTTGATTATATGCGTTTATCAACCCCCAGTTCACATGGATTTCAGACCAGACCTCAAGACCGGCATATAGATCGGAAGGTCCGTTGTTCATCTGTCGAACTCGAACCATGTCCTCTAGGGATTTATGTTCAACATTTGTTTTTGTGTTTACGATGCTTTCCCAGTAGAATCCAAAAGACACTTTCAGATCGTCCTCAGGGTCAGCATCAACGTTGAAAAAAACGTCCTCGCAGTAATAGGGATGTTTAAGGAATTTCTGTTTAAAATCAGTAATGGAAATGTCGAGTTGTTTTTCAAACGCGT
Organism: Euryarchaeota archaeon UBA346; assembly: GCA_002496355.1. Lineage (GTDB taxonomy): Archaea > Thermoplasmatota > E2 > DHVEG-1 > DHVEG-1 > SM1-50. Next base: position 11,309 of record DAJP01000003.1, read on the forward strand.
TCCCATCGTATTCGACGTAAATCCACCATTCGAAGAGTGTACTGGCGGGTTTTACCCAAGGAACTGTGATAGCGCGATCCAGGTTTTCTTGATCGGTCTTGTAGGGGTTTTCCTCCATGTTGAGGTATGTGTAGACCGATTTTTTTACCTGCTCCATAGTTGTTGATGATGTTTTTTCGGATATTGTGCTCTTTTGAGAAGTAAATGTTATTTTGTTCGGGTCATAATTGTCGGTTAACGAAACAGCTATTCCTGACATGCTAATACATGTCAATATTGTTAGAACCAACACTAACAATTTTTTCATATTTATTTCACCTCTTCCTTAATATAGCTTATAACCTTTTTTCTGCCCTCTATATTATTAGGGTGAATTAGTATATATAATTTGTTGTTCTTTTTTTGTTTATTTTACATATTTTTAGGTAATAAACATAATAAATGGTCAGGATTCTTCCTAACACAATCGGAAAAAAGAACGACCGTCACCACAACATTTTCATAGTCTCAGATGATGTGCGATAACACCGAGGAACGATTGGAAAAAACACTGGAGAAAAAAGGACCATGGGGAAAACAATCATCCAAAAAATCTTTGAAGTTCATTGCAAGACCACTGCGACAGTAAACGATATCATCGATGTCTCTATCGATGTACGGGTCGCCCGTGATTTCGGTGGCGCAAATGTTGTCAAACACCTTGAAGAAAAACATCTCCCGATCCATGATCCAAAACACACGTTCTTCACCTTTGACTGCAACCCAGGTGGATGCGACCAGAAATACGCGGAGAATCAGCAGATCTGCCGCGTGTTTGCACGAAAACATGGGATAAAAATCTATGATATCAATAGTGGGATCGGCACCCATCTTGCTTTTGATGAAGGACTCGTGTTCCCAGGGGACACCTTCGTCTCAACAGATTCACATGCCAACATCCTTGGTGCGCTTGGTGCTTTCGGCCAAGGCATGGGGGATATCGATATCGCCTACGCATTCGCCCATGGGAACATCTGGTTTAAGGTTCCCCCCACCATAAAAATTATACTCAGAGGAACACCAGCAAAGACAGCGACTCCGAAAGACGTTGTATTAAAAATCAACAAAGAGCTCGGGGCGAACGGACTTCTTGGTTATGCTGCAGAGATCTATGGACCCTATGTCGATTCCTTATCTCTGGATGGAAGGGTCACCATCGCATCCATGGCGACAGAAATGGGTGGAATCATCCTCCTGTTTCCGACTAACGAAAAAATCATGGATTACTACCGGAACACGTTTGGAATCACCATTAAACCAATTCATGCAGACTCTGATGCTCAGTATGAAAGAAGCATTGAGATCGATATCACTGGACTCCTACCACAGATAGCACGCCCGGGGCATCCCGAGGACGTCGTTGCTGTCTCTTCGGTCGGTGGTATCCTAGTCGATTCTGGATTCATCGGTTCCTGCACAAACGGTCGAATGGAGGACATGCGCGCTGCAGCAGCAATCCTGAGAGACAAGACCATCGCACCAGGCAGAATCCTTAAAATCGTCCCCGCGACCGACATGATCTGGAACAACTGCCTCAAAGAAGGACTCCTGAAGGTCTTCAAAGACGCTGGAGCACTGGTCGGCTCAGCCGGCTGCGCAGGATGTGCCGCGGGGCAGATAGGGCAGACGGGGAAAGGAGAGGTGACCATCTCGACAGGGAACCGGAATTTCACCGGGAAACAAGGAAAAGGCGAAATCTATTTAGCATCTCCTCAAACGGTTGCCGCATCACTGGTGGCTGGGTACATCATTACAAGTGACGCGATCCCGAAAAAACCAGTCCCTGTGAAAGTCGAACCCCTCTCCACAAAAACACTACCGGAACAAACAAAAGAACGAAAAGTTCCCCCGCTGGTAATCGAAGGAAGGGTCTGGGTCATCCAAAAAGACAACATCGACACGGACATGATCTATCACAATCGTCATCTCGCGATCACCAACACCTCTGAGATGGGACCCTATACGTTCGGGAATCTTAAGGGATACGAACAGTTCGCAAAAGAAGCACAGAAAGGAGACATCGTGGTCGTCGGAAAGAACTTTGGTTGTGGTAGCTCTCGACAGCAGGCAGTTGATTGTTTCAAGGCACTTGGGATTGGAGTCATCATCGCTGAATCCTTTGGTGCTATCTATGAGCGGAACGCCATCAACAGTGGAATGCCAATCCTTACCTCAGAGGGGATCACAAAAAAACTCCATGACAAGGACCTGATATCTGTTGATTTCATCAAAGGTCTTATCAACGATAAGACTCAGAAAAAAAATTATAATACAAAACCATTTTCAGAGACTCAGAAAGAAATCTTTCTACGTGGTGGATTGCTCGGAGGTTAAGACCATGAATATGACGTTTGCAGAAAAAATCCTTGCCCACTATGGTGGGGAAAAACAGGTCCAACCCGGTCAGATCGTTACCGTGCAACCGGATCATCTGCTGATGCATGACAATGCAGCACCAATCATCTCAAAGATCCAACCAGAATTAAAGGAATATGGAATCTACAACAAAGAGCTTCCCGTGATTGTCTTAGACCATGTGATTCCTGCGGCTGCAGAAAAAAACGCGGTGCAACATAAACAGATCCGCGAGTTCGTCAAGACGTTTAATATCCTCAATTTCTTTGACGTGGGATATGGCATCTGTCATCAGATAATCATCGAAAAAGGTCTCGCACTCCCCGGCACACTTCTGTTAGGGAGCGATTCCCATACCTGTTCCTATGGTGCGGTCGGTGCATTCTCCTCAGGGATCGACCGGACCGAGGCAGCCGCGTTGCTTCTGACCGGTGAGACATGGCTTAAAGTCCCACAAAGCATAAAGATAACTTTACAGAAGAAGCTCCCTCGATTTGTGACTGCAAAGGATGTCATCTTATCGATTATTGGTGATGTCTCCGCATCAGGTGCCGATTACTGCTCAGTGGAGTTCCATGGGGCGGTTACGCAATTCTCTGTCGATGAACGATTCACCATCGCGAACATGGGCGTGGAGATGGGGGCGAAAAACGCGATGTTCCCCGTGGATGATGTGACCCAGCAGTATCTGCGTTCGATTGGTGTTCCCAAATCGAAATACAAACCAGTATACCCTGATCCTGATGCAACCTATGACAAAGAGCTGACCTATGACCTCAGCCAACTCGGACCTGTCGTTGCAGTCCCCCATAGTGTGGACAACGTCAAATCAGTATCCGAGGTCGAAGGAATCGAAATCCAACAATGCCTGCTAGGGACCTGTACGAACGGTCGGGTCTCTGATTTCCAGGCTGCTGCGAAAATTCTGAAAGGAAAAAAAGTCCATCCGACCGTCCGGTTATTATTACTTCCTGCATCACGAGCCATCTACCTGGAGGCAGTAAAGCAAGGATATATCACGACATTGGTTGAGGCAGGAGGAACCGTGCTACCACCAGGATGCGGACCCTGTCTGGGGGCACATCAAGGCGTGCTGGCACCTGGTGAACGATGCCTGAGCACATCAAATCGGAACTTCAAAGGACGAATGGGATGCAAAGATGCAGAAATCTATCTTGCTAGCCCGGTGACTGTTGCGGTGTCTGCGATTCATGGAAAGATCACTGATCCTCGCAAGGAGGCGAAAAAATGACCATCTGGAAGTACGGAGATAACATCAACACCGACATGCTCTTTCCCGGTAAATACACCTATACCTGTAGCACCGCGGATGAAATCAAACCACATCTGCTTGAGGATCTAGACCCTTTGTTTGTGAAAAACGTAAAAGAAGGCGACCTGATCATCGCTGGAAAAAACTTTGGCTGTGGAAGCTCACGGGAACAACCAGTCCTGGGACTCAAAGCGGTAGGAATCAGAGCAGTTGTTGCTGAAAGTTTCGCACGGATTTTCTATCGATCCTCCATCAATCAAGGGCTTCTCCTCGTTGAATGCCCTGAGGCGGTGAAGGCGTACAAAAAGGGAGACACGGTCTCATTGGATGTTGAAAGAGGAACTATTTCCATTGGGTCTCAAATTTTTTCGTTCCCAAAACTCCCCAAAGAGATCTTGGCGATCTGTGACGCGGGTGGACTGTTACCGTATACAAGACTGAGGCTTCAGCAGAAGAAAAAACGATAATATAGTTTTTCAAAAAAAAACAATAAAAAGGAAAAAATGTTTTTCCTCGTTAGTCGTCATCGTAGATTTCTAGCGTTTCGAAGAACTCAGGGGTAAAGTAATACCCGCAGGCTGTTTTTTCAATGAGTCCTTTTCGGACACAGCGATCAAACAGATCATCCTGAACAGTCACGACTTCTTCATACATGGTTTTTTCTTTTGATTTTGTTCTTGTTGTTTTGGTTTTCTTCTTCACCATCTCTCATATCCTGCTATTGTTATTAAATAGCATGATATGCGTTGCCAATGAACCTATTTAAACCTAATCTGTAAAAACGACAAAACGAAAGAATTAGCCTTGAAGGAAATCAAGGAGAATCAGTAACAACCAGTTCAAGGACTGGGATCCCATCGCTCCAACACCCCATGAATCGCTGCTCAGGAGTGTTACCTAAACAATATTCTTGATTAAGACCATAGAATGCGTAATCAGTCAACGCGTCAAACAACTTCCAGGTGCTGTAATAATCCATGGCGTTCACCGATGAGCTCTTCGGGATACAGAGAGGCGCGCCATGATCAGCGACCAGCGCAGGTTTCCCGTGACGATCTGTTCGTTGAATAATATAATCCTTTTGATTCAGAGGGATCTGATCAGCGGTGGTAAAAATCGTTTTTCCAGAATAGTTCCCTACGATGGTATCGTTCTCCCCGACGATCACCAGCAGAAGTGCCGATGCGGGAATCTCATGAAAATCTTCCATCATCGTATCAAGCCGGACAAATGGTTGGACTGGCATAATCGCTTTTGGTTGTGGAATGCCCTCTCGTGCTGCTGAGGCTGCCATCTCCGCAGTGATACCACCACCCAGGGAATGACCAACAATAGCGAATTTATCAAGATCGGGGGTGACATGATTCCCCTTTTGCAGGATAG
>DAJP01000100.1 GCA_002496355.1 Euryarchaeota archaeon UBA346
TGATCCCTCTGCGGTGGTCCGTCTCCTCTGCGACGAGCATCAGTTTTCTAAGGAGCGGGTCGAGCCGATCCTTGAACATTTTTCTTCCTTGAATCAGCAGACAAAACAAAAAAATCTCTTCGATTTTTAACAGAACACCGCTTTTTCTTTTTAACGGTACCACTATAAAAACGCAGTCGTCCAAGGTAATATGTGATAAATACCGTTCTTTTCCTCGGCTTATATCTGAAATACTCATATTTTATATCGATGAACGAACGTTTATTCCCCTTTTTTAACTCTTATAATCCCTGTCATAACGAAAGAAAACTATATATAGGAAGTACCGAGTTAACAATAAATAAAAATATCCTTGTACATCTATAGAACATAGGGGGATACTATGAGAGAGAAAAACATGAGAAAACTAATCATTCTTTTTGTAGGCCTTTTTGTGACCGCGGCAAGCATACTACCCACTATCGGAGGCAGTTCGCCAGAGACCCAAACCATAAATATGACAAATTCCGATGGAATCACCATCACGGTCCAACAGACAGGGGACACGACGCTTCTCCATTACACGATTGATGCATTCACCATGACGCCTGTAGAAATCGACAATAAGCAATACGTCACCATCGGTTTAGATGGTGAGGCAAAAAATCTCATCACTGGTGCCCCAGATCTACCCTCAATAGCTCGCAGTATCATCATCCCAACTGAAACAACTATGACAATCCATGTCGTAGGATCATCCTATGAAGAGTATACCAACATCCTTGTCGCACCCTCAAAAGGAAACCTGCTGCGAACCGTAAATCCCGCAGACATCCCCTATGAGTTTGGTGAGATCTATACCCAAAACGCCTGGTATCCCTCAACAATAGCGCAGCTTCAAGAACCCTATTTCCTCAGAGATTTCCAGGGTCAGGTTGTCATGATTCATCCCTTCCAATATAATCCAGTACAAGGAACACTCCGATTCTACAACGACATCACTGTTGAAGTCACCCCTTCACAACTGATTTCGACAAGCTCTAGCACCCAGTATCAGTTATCAACAATCGATAACGATTTCCTCTCCATCTATCAGCATCATTTCGTTAATTTCAATTCCGCGAAATACGATCCGGTCTCAGAACAGGGAAACATGCTGGTCATCACCTATGATTCCTTCTATGCAACCATGGTCCCCTTCGTGCAATGGAAGAACCTGAAAGGGATCCCGACCGAGATGGTCAATGTCTCATCTATTGGAAATGCGGCCGCGATTAAAACATTCATCGCTGATTATTACACCACTCAAGGTCTTACATTCGTTCTTCTTGTTGGAGATGCTGCACAGGTCCCAACAAATTACCTCAGTGGCGTCGCCTCTGATCCAAGTTATGGATATATCGTCGGATCTGACCATTATCCAGATCTCTTTGTTGGAAGATTCTCAGCAGAAAATGTTGCACAAGCCGAGACACAAGCAAATAGGACAGTCGCCTATGAAAGCGATCCTCAGATCGATGCAGTCTGGTATGAGAAAGGAGTTGGGATTGCCTCAAGTCAGGGTGTCGGAGACGATGGTGAATATGATTACCAACATATCAGAAACATTCGCAGTCTTCTCTTTAACTTCACCTATGCTGCTGTCGATGAACTCTATGATGGAAGCCAAGGCGGAGCAGACGCTCCGGGCAGTCCGACACCAAGTATGGTCACAGCATCGTTAAACGAAGGCCGAAGCATCATTAACTACTGTGGACATGGTTCCCCCACATCATGGGGTTCCAGTGGATTTAGCAACAGCGACGTCAACACCTTGGTCAACGATAATATGCTGCCCTTCATCACCTCGGTTGCCTGTAACAATGGTGAATTCGACACCTATACTTGTTTCGGAGAAGCATGGCTTCGCGCAACCCATAATGGTCAACCCACTGGTGCCATCGGAGCATATATGTCCACCGTGAGTCAAAGCTGGAGTCCTCCAATGGAAGCCCAGGATGAGTTTAACAATATCCTCGTTGGGTTATATCCAGAAAACCAAAAGACCACCTTTGGCGCCCTCTGTTTCAATGGTGCGATGTCCATGATTGATGACTATGGATCAGATGGTGCTTATGAATCTGATGCTTGGACTGTCTTTGGCGATCCATCGGTACAAGTCCGCACCGATGTCCCCTTCACCATGGAAGTCATCCATGATTCATTCATCCCCAATGGCGCCGAAACCTTCGAAGTTGATGTCACAGATCTTCCAAACGCTCTATGCGCAATCTCCCAAGATGGCATCTGTCTAGGGAACGGATATACAGACGCGACAGGACATGCCCTTATACAATTCTTCACACCGATTGGCGTCACTGGTGAGGTTCAACTCGTCGTCACCGGGTTAAACGCGATCCCCTACATGGCGACATTAACCGTCGGACAACCAAACCTACCACCAGAGAAACCTGCCACACCAACAGGAAAAGCCACTGGGGCGCCAGGGCATACCTACATGTATTCCAGTTCCACGACCGACCCGGAAAGCGACGGTCTCTATTACCTATGGGACTGGGGTGACGGCAACTTCAGCGAATGGCTCGGACCCTACGCCTCAGGAAACACAGTATCGACCCAGAAATCCTGGTCAGAACTAGGGAATTACTCCATCCGCATCAAAGCAAAAGACTCCCAGGGACATGAAAGCGCATGGTCCGATCCATTGGTCGTCACCATGCCGTATAATCTCCCCTGCATGGCGAAACTCTTGGATCTGCTTCAAAGCCTCTTCCCACGTCTCTTCCATTTCTTTGAGATGGTCGCAGGCATCTAACGAGTCAGCAGTATCCTACCTTTTGAGGGAGCGAGTCCCTCACCCTCTCATAGGGTGACAAATAAGACTTCAAATATTTCGCATTAGAATCAATTAAACCATTAGGGGGATTTAATGAATGATGAAAAGAAATCAAATACTCTTTAGTCTGGTGATTATCAGCCTCATTGTGCCGGTGAGCATGGTGAGTGCCACAAGCGATGAACCGCAGAATTCAAATTTTTCGTATTCATTTGCTACGATACGTCAGCCCGGGGAATTCGAACCGATGCAGGGGGTACTCATCCGGTATCCTTTTGGCATCTCCTATAATGTTATCAAGGAAATGGCAGAGGATGTCAATGTGGTTACAATTGTTGCAAGCGTCTCTGAAAAAAATACGGTTCAGTCCCAGTATCAAAGCCAGGGGGTGGATATTAGTCATTGTACCTATCTGATCGCTCCGACCGATACGTATTGGACGCGGGATTATGGTCCTTGGTTCATCATTAACGAAGAAAACGTTCAAGGGATTGTTGATTTCACCTATAATCGGCCTCGGCCAAATGATGATCAAATCCCCACCAAGTACGCGAGCAACCAAAGTATCCCGGTCTACAACATGCCTCTCGTGACCGCTGGTGGAAATTACATGACCGACGGACAGGGGATTGCGATATCAACGACACTGGTCTGGGAAGAAAACACAGGCTATACACATGAGCAGATCAACCAGATGGTCAATCAGTACCTCGGGATCGACACCTATCATGTGGTACCTGACGTCAACGGCGAATATATCAAACATATCGACTGTTGGGGGAAATATCTTTCACCAGACACAATCCTCATCCGCGAGGTGCCCGCAAGCCATTCTCAATACGATGAGATTGAAGCAGCAGTCGATTATTTCGAATCCCAACCAAGCTGCTATGGAACACCGTATCATGTCGCTCGTGTCTATACACCAAACGATCAACCCTACACCAATTCACTTATTTTGAACAACAAAGTGTTAGTCCCTATCACAGGATCCCAATGGGATGATGATGCGATCGCCTCGTATCAAGCTGCGATGCCAGGTTATGAGGTCTTAGGATTCACTGGATCATGGGACTCAACAGATGCACTTCATTGCAGAGCCATGGGCATTACAGATCGATACATGCTCTATATCGAACATACACCTTTAACTAGTAATCAGTCCGGTGAAACCGGCTATGAAATCCAAGCGCAGATTTATCCGTACAGTGAGCAAAACCTTATCGCTTCATCCACCGGAGTGTATTGGAATGTCAATAATGGAAGCTGGAACTTCATCCAGATGACCCCCCTGGGAAATAATTATTATTCTGCAGTGATCCCTCCACAGGTCAATGGAAGCATCGTCTCCTATTACATCCATGCAGAGGATACATCAGGGCGAGCAGAGAACCATCCCTATATCGGTGGGCCAGATGCGTATTCTTTCACCGCTCAAGGGGATATTCAACAGAACAACCCGCCTGAACAACCACAGCGACCAACTGGGAAGACCTCTGGGAATGCCGGATCGACCTATCTGTACTCAACATCAACAACTGATGCAGATGGGGATCAAGTCCTCTATATGTGGGACTGGGGTGATGGCAATTTCAGCGACTGGCTTGGCCCGTATGGATCTGGATTAACAGCCAGTGCCCAACATTCATGGGACGTGAAGGGAACCTACTCGATACGAGTGAAAGCAAAAGATACAGCTAGTGCTGAAAGTAACTGGTCAGAACCTCTTGCGGTCACCATGCCATGCGACTTCGCAAACTTGGTGTATTTCTTTGAAAGGTTCGAGGAACGATTCCCCACCATCTACCTGTTTTTACAGGAGATTTTCGACAGGTTCAGTAACTAAAAAAAATTCTTTCTTTTTATTATTTTTTTACGACTCTGTATTTATCGATTGGATCGAGTAACGCGAGTCGTTCACCGTTGTCCCACTGAACCCAAATCAGGGTTTCATCTGTTTCAGCTTCAATTTTTGTGACCGTCCCTTGAGCACCTGGCTTTAGCCGTGTCATCGAATCATTGATGAAGACGAGCTCAATTCGGTCGCCGATACCTACTTTGTTTTTCATGTTATCCCCCTTATTTTATCGGATGCGGGTACTGGGATTCGAACCCATGATACTCTCTTGGGAAACCCTGTCCAACAGGAGAAACCCGCTATATGAATTTTTCTGATGTCACGAGATAATTTTTAGTAAGAGACATCCATACAATGTGTAGAGCTGGGCATGAGAATAGTACAAGATAGATAAAAACTTATCTCGATTCTTTTTCTTGGAGGTTTTATGAGGAACTACACATTAAACATATTGATTGATGCTGGTTTACTACAAAAACCAATGAATAATGGATTGGTTATTAGTAAGATTCTTGTGATAAAGCTACAGGAGTATTTTATCTTTCTTGATGTGAAAATTACAGGCAATAATCCTGGGACGGATGCGGGTACCGGGATTCGAACCCGAGTGACTAGCTTGGGAAGCTAATATCATAACCACTAGATCATACCCGCGTATGATATACCACTGGCCAGACCAGATTATGCTTATACTTTTAAATATATCTTTCTAGAGCAGATGACTCTCTACCTTAAGAAAAGATCATCGATTCCGTTCTCCCATCATTCTTTGCGAGAAAATCGAGCTTTGATTCGTTTCATAAAAAACGCTATCATCAGCAGAACAAACGACACAATCAACAGATAAAAACTGATGCTAGGACCCCACGAGCAGGGTACTGCTATCTGCATCGATTGCCCGGGGACCGAGATATCAAGAGTGCCGCTCCCTATGAAACTACCGACCCCTACCTGCGTCAACTGACTGAACGCGTAATAAAACACAACTATTATGAGAAGAATCACCACAATACTGAGAATTGAAATAATCATCGTTGTTTTCCGCAATTTCTTCTCTGTTAACAGACTGAAAAAGATCAACAGACAAGCAACACCCACCAACATTGACAATAACCCCAACACCATCGTTACTTCAGAAGGGACTGCACTGATTTCTCCTCCTGTCGCATTCGATGATTTCGTCAGCGTGATCAGCTTCGGGGGAATGACCATGGTATTAGTCGTTGTTGATACTGCACCAGTCCCACCAGTTAACGCCCACCATGGAGACACCAGTGCGATGATCAGCAGACCGATAGTAATGAGTTTCACACAAGTAATCACCTGGCGTTTCCATAGCAGAAACCCTAGTGTTCCAATCAAGAAAGCAATGCCCAGGTAGAGAACCACCATATGAAGTAGAGATACTTGTGAGGTGAGGATATCCATTTTTTTATCTCCCCGCATCTGAATCTGTTGCTGGGCGATAGTCTTGTCATTCGCACGGACAAGGATTTCGTAATCCCCTGGTGGTACCAATGTTGTGGCTGTCCCGTTCTGCTGAATCGAAATCGACTTGGTTTTTCCATTCCTCTGAAGGGACACCTCCCCGTATGAGAGCAGGTCTGCATAGGAGTTAAAGACTGAAAGATCAAGAGCAAACTCTGCAGGAAACATCACAACCAGGGTTGTCGCTTGTTCAAGACTGACGTCTTGCTCCAGTCGAAATGATTTGTAACTCAGACTGAGCTGATAGGATGCGGGAAGAAGATTGCTGAACTGATACGATCCATCTTTTCCTGATTCTGCTCGGATGCTGGTCGCTATAGCCATCTCCCTGCTGACCAGTGTAGGATTGACATCAACAGCAGGGACGAAACCCCAGGTGTCCGTGACCGTCAAGGAGATGCTGTATCGCTCAAGGGAAAATGATTTTTTCATATCGATGAATCGACGCAGACCATTCATTCTCACCTGTTCTTCTCCGATCAAAAATCCTTGATAAAAGAGCTTCAACTGGTAAGGTTTCAGAGAATAACATGGAGCGAAAATATGTGCGTTTCCCTCAGAATCAGTTCCTGCTTCTGCGATGGTCGTATTGTCAATCTCCAGGACGCATCGGACGTTCTCCATTCCTTTTTTATCCTGATCGGTCAGAG
>DAJP01000051.1:0-2326 GCA_002496355.1 Euryarchaeota archaeon UBA346
GATAAAGAAATAAAAAGAAAGCGTTATATAACCCAAGGTTATTGTCGCGAGTCGGGAGAGGCAAACTTATGCTATTTGAAAAAAATAAACAATTGAGTACACACAGATTTGGTGAGTTAGAACTTGTTGATAAATCCCTGTTTTTTCTCTGCACAAACAGACGAGACAACTAACCTCCTCTTCTCTCTTTTCATTCGTCAAAATCACATGATATTGAAATTACCAACAAAGGATGATATCTGGATTCTCTACAGAACATTCCCCAGGAAAAACATAAAAAGTCATTTTCGTCTTACCATGCTATCATGACCGAAAGAATTCTACCAGCTCCAGCGCTCCATACACTTTTTGTCTCAAGAGAAACAAGCAACTGTCCGTTGCTCTCCGAGATGATAACACTTGGCCAAAGTCTCCAAGATTTCGGTTTGACTGATAAAGAGAGAGGGATCCTCAGCCTGGACTATGGAAAACGACTTCTTATTAATGCAAAAAATGTTGATCTAAAAAAAATAACACAATCTGATGTTGTAGAAATTGTCGATTACGACCCGTTGAAAAACATCATGATGGTGATCGGGTTAAACAATCCCGCATTGGAAACCCCCGTACATTGGATCATCCAAAAAGCCCGGCAGGATGTCAATGCAATCCTGCAAATCAACAGCACAACGCTCTTTGAGAAACTCAAACATACACTCCCGACGACAGAGAACGACACCAAACCAGGCACTCTTGAGCGTGCGAAGGATATCCTCCGGACGTTACAAAAAGGAAAAACGATACTCATAAAAAACGAAGGAATCGTCTTTGTTGGGATGAACAGAAAACAAATTCATGATACTCTCCGTAGATACCTTGAGGTATAGCGATGAAAATCAACGGAAAAGACTATCAAGCGCTTTGGCAAGAAGGACACATCGTTCAGTTCATCGACCAGAGAAAGCTACCGTACTCATTAGAAATCTACTCAGCCAGGACCGTCGATGACATCGTCTATGCGATCAAAGAAATGGTGGTGCGAGGCGCGCCAGCTATCGGTGCCGCAGCAGCTTACGGGATGGCATTAGGACAAAACGATCCTGAAAAAACAGCAACACTGCTGAGAGCGACCAGACCGACCGCCTACGACTTGTTCCATGCTATCGAGTATATGATACAAAAAATCGACTTAGAGGAGAATGCGTTTGATGCGGCGGCATCCTACGCAAAGACAATCATCACCCGATGTAAGAAAATAGGGGAGAATGGGGAAAAACTCATCACTGATTCAATGAGGATTCTTACCCATTGCAACGCGGGAGCATTGGCTACCATCGACTATGGGACTGCGTTAGCGCCTTTACGTTTCGCTCATCAAAACAGGAAAAAAATATTTGTGTATGCTGATGAGACACGACCACGGTTCCAAGGCTTATTGACTGCTTGGGAACTATATCATGAAGGTATCCTGTACGCATTGATTGCAGATAATGCAGCAGGCTATTACATGAGAAAAAAAGACATCGACCTGGTTATCGTCGGAGCAGACCGTATAGCGAAAAACGGTGATTTTGCGAACAAGATAGGGACCTATGAAAAAGCAGTAATCGCCAAGGAAAACGACATTCCGTTTTATGTCGCTGCACCAGCGAGCACCTTTGATCCGAACATACGCGATGGCTCGCATATCATCATCGAAGAACGAGCAAGACAAGAGATGACGGAGATCGCTGGAAAATCAATCATGCCCGACTGGATAACTGTCAAGAACCCGGCATTCGATATAACCCCTCAGAAATATGTCACCGGATATATCACCGAGTCGGGGATTAGTAAAAAATAACACCAAATGAGAAGAAAATCGTTTATATAAGAAACATGATTCGTTTTAAAAGGGTTCAAGAACTAATTTGGAAAGGATTCCTATGAAGCTTGAAAGTTTAGATGAGATGGAGGACACCAGGCGATATTTTTGTTGGTCCTGCGGCAAACAACTCGAAACGGTGGACGAGATATCCCAACGGATCTGCTTCCAGTGTAAACAGATAATTAAAGACCTGAAATCTGATGACCTCTTCTTCTGTTGGGCGTGCGGAAAACAACTATTACACATGAGTGAAGTCGCCCAGGGGATCTGCCATCCGTGTAAATCATCTATTATCCGAAAAATCCATACTTCTCCAAAAAACACTCCTCCCGCACCCTAGGAAAAAATTAGGTATTCAATACTCATTTTTATTCCTAGAAACAAAAAGTTTTTTTAATAAACCAATGTGTACAAGCAAAAAAAAAAAAAAAAAAAAAAAAAATTGTTGTGGTAAGAGAAAAAAAAAAAAAAAATATAAAA
>DAJP01000051.1:2505-8282 GCA_002496355.1 Euryarchaeota archaeon UBA346
AATAAACCAATGTGTACAAGCAAAAAAAAAAAAAAAAAGATTTTTGGGGTTTTACTTTTTTGAAAGGACAAACGGTCCAAGCAAGAAAGCAGATTTTGTTATCGATACTTGAAGCGCGTTCTGTGCCTTCGCGGTAATTGCGATGCTGATTTTACCAAATCCGATGAACGTTCCGACGCTTAACGGAGTTGATGCTCCAGCGGCAAGTGTCGCGGCTGTTCCCGTGGCGGTAGCATTAACACGTTTCAGTAGACCACCGGTGACAGCGATAGACCATTCAACATTGTTCGCAGGGTTGACACCAATGTTTGACACATCGGCTTTAATCCCCATTGGTCCTTTTATGTTCCCGATTGATAATTCCGCAAGACCAGTCCCTTCGACAACTGCTCCGATACCCCATCGGCCATCGACCTCAGGAAGAGCAATATGTAACTGTGTCCAGCTGCTGCCTAATTTGCAGAAATCGCTTTTATCTGGGACATGTGGGCCTGATAAAGTGTCAATCCATGCATAATACACACCGGGGCCAGGTTCGGTTTGAGTCCATTCAATTGCGACCCAGAGTTCCTCATGGCCTGTGAGGTCAACTGTGGTGACTAATGGGACGTTGGTGACTCCCGTGGTGTCGAGATGAGCGGTGGTGTCCTGAACGATGATTGGACCAGGTTTTGTTGAGGTTGTTCCTTTGTCGTAAATAATAACTTTTATATCGATTTCAGATTGTCCTTGGTCCCCTGCGAAAGCGACATTTACGCTCTTCATGGTCCAATCTGCATATGGTCCCATTTCATCTTGGGTTAACCGAATAGCGGTCTGCCAGATGTAAGGTGGTGTACCTCCAGAGAGACCGATGACTTGATCAAGGTTTTCTTCAGCGTAGTATTTTAATTCGATTTCATCACGTGCTGGGCTAAAAAGATTCGATGTTTTTTTCATCGACACTAATTTTTCAGGGTTACTTGTTATCGCAGTTGCAGATGTTGCAACAAATAAGGCTGCGATACATATGACTAAACCAGCCTTTAAAAAATTTTTTGTATTACTCTTCATATTATTCACCTTGTTAAAATATATAGGCTTTCTTATATATAAGCTTATCTTTCATTAATTTAATCTAAATAACAGATAAAACAAAGTCACCCTCATCAACTCAATAAACACCATAAAAAAATAATATAAAATCATTTCAAATTCAGTCAAATCATCATATTTTTATCAGAAGAATTATATATGCGTTTATCACAATATCGTACAATATATAAACCGATATCGTTATATATAAAAGAAACATCTTAATAACGGGGATAACCAAAAAAAAACATGAAGAGGTGAATTGTGTTGAGAAAAAAAATTGTATTATTAATGATTCTTTGTCTAGTTTGTTCGCCCTTAGTATCTCTAGGGACTTTTGGATATAACACCGGAATACAAAAAGCTTCAGATACCGTTTTGGAGACGCATCAACAAAGTATAACCAACCAAATCATGAATAACGATCCTTCGATTTCGATTATAACCCCTGCAGCAGGGTATCTTTATCTTTTTAAACTCCAACCAATCAAAATGACGTTTGCGAGTATGTTCGGCCTGGGATATGCTGTGGTGGTCGGTCGAAGCATCAACCTCGAAACGGTTTATAACGACGTCCATCACGTCAAATTTGTTGCACACCATATGCTGACGGGCTGGGAGACGATTCGATGGGATTATCGAACCACGGACGGGTTGGGCGGAGATATGAGTCTCGCATCAGGATTATACACCATCACCGTCATCGCCTATAACGAGACAGACTTTGAGCTCGCATCAGACTCCATAAAAATACTATATCTCAAGGTCGGCAGAGAGGATTTCGGTGTGTTCGTAAACACCAAATATGATGGAGGTGAGGTCATCACAACACCGTTACAGCTGGGTATGACGGATTTTGCCTCGATGTTAAATACTGGTGAATCCAAACAATTCAGCATCTCCATGCAAAACAAGGATGACACAAACATCGATCTGCGGTTCATCCGCACAAAAATCATGAACAACACCGAGAAAGTCGTGGAGACAAAATGCAATATCATCACCACCTGTGACACATCTAAGCAGTACGAAGTCTCCGTTGAAGTACGATTTCCCTTCGTCATGCTTGACGGAGGTCAACCATTAGAAAACAATAATCCTTATTTCGCGACAAAGATAGGATATCAATCACAAACAGGACAAGGTGGAACCAACCATATCAATACCACCGTCTATATCGGCAGAGAGAGCATCAGTGATCCCAGAGTCTTCCGTCTCTCCATAAAACCAGAGAACATCGAAACCGGATCGAAACTAACCTTTTTCACAAGTTATCTTACTGTTGATGAAACAGGCAATGAAATCTTTCAGCGTACCTATTCCATTGCATTTGAACCAGCCACCGAACTGACCATCACTTCGATACCCCGGGAAGCAAAAATCAGCTATGAATTTGGGAGAAGCGCGGGTGTCCAAACAAAGATATCGTTACGTGCAGAAGGGGGAATTCTTGATGACATCATCCAAAGCATCCTGCTCGATCCATTACCCAGCTATATGACCTTTGACCTAACGATTATTGGATCACGAGAGTTCCTCTATGAAAGCGACCAGTCATACAACATCTCCTATTCCATTGATTCCATACAAAATGGGAACCTCGTCACATTCAGCGTCATTGGTTTACCACAACGGATCTCCGCCACATGGGGCCTTCAGCTTGGGACTCTCGGGGACCTTGCAGTATCTAGCTTTGCAGACCTGGATATGTCACAGGACGTCAAACGTCTCTCGCTTTCGTTCTTTGGAAACGACCAACCCTTTATCTCATTAGAGAATTTCCCAAAAAAACTCAGATTTGAGAGTGGAATAGACCTTCGGGATGGAACCGGGAACATCACTCTTATACGAGGACTTGATGAAACCAGAACATTGAATGTTTCCTTACAGCATAAAGACATGACTGTTACAAAATCGTTCGAATTGAAGAATAATTTTGTGCAGATGAAATGGAAAATCGACCTTCTCAACAGCACCGGATTTTTCAACATCACCAGAGACTCAGAGAGCATCATGACAATCTCAACCATCATCGAATACAACAACTGGACGTTTACGAAAGCTCTCGAACTTCGGAACAGTCATCTCCAACTCTCGTGGGATGTTGACAGAGAACAAAGAACAGGGCAGGTGATCCTCGAACGAGATGCTGGAACGGGAAACCCGACGCTTTCATTCTCCCTTGCCCATGAGGGATGGATCCTGGATGATACCTTGGAATTCCGAAACAATTATCTTGAGTTGTACTGGCAACTACCGACACAAACCAACACCCATGTCGAACTAGGTCTTATCACCGCTGGAGGACAATTGTTCCATAACACGATCTCCGTCGTCGATGACGGAACAGAACTGTTCCACATCGGTTTTGGTATCCAAACAGATGACCATTATATCATGTCATGGGATTATCTCAATGGGCAAATTTCGAATTTCCAATGGTCTGGAAGGCTGCTCAGGCTCACCGATGTTGACATCGGGGTGAACCTTGCTGGTGAGATGTTTACCATCAGCGCTGATATCGATGTTGGGGAATCAGGGTCCATTGAGCTGCAGTTCAACAAAGCTGTTTCTGTCAATTTTGTGAACACAGCAAGCGACTCATTTAAAATCAATGGGAACGTCTGCATAAACGCCTCACGTCGACTGCAGCTTTCCTGGGCATTAGGCGACACGGGATACTTCACAGTGTACACCTTTGGACAACCTTTAGGGGATCAGTTCAGCCTTGAGGTCGGATACGACCCGCAACACACCGGGAATTATCAGTATGGTTTCCGATTATTAGGCGAACATTTCATCGAGATCACCAGAACCATCCAATGGTATTCAGTGAACGGATCTCTTGCGCGAATATGGATTCTTGGCGATGAACCAATCCCGGGGGATTGGACCTTGGAAGTCCTCTGGAACAGTCAATGGTACACCGTCCCATGGGGTTAGGTAATAGACATGGGGGAGAAAAAAACCAAGATAGGCCTCTGTATCCTTACGATACAACTCCTATTACTTGCTACACTTGGGCAAGGGATGCAACAGACCAAGGAAGCCCATGATGCCACATCACCGTATTTAGGAGATTTTCGAAGTGGTTCCATTGAGGTCTGGCAGGACGAATTTTTGAACATAAGCAAAATTGACCAGACGCTCTCCAACAATATCACAGTTGACACCACCCTAGGAACCGTCAGTATAGAAAACACGTACCCTGCTTGGTTAGACCCAACATACAACCGAATGAAACCAATCATTGTTTTCAACAACGGGCAAGAAACCTTTTCTGAGTATGATGTCACTCTCACCATACCATATGATGCGGATATGCAGGTTGATTTCGATGATCTTCGTTTCACGGATACCACTGGGGTTCAGCTGTTGTATTTCAAATTCAACCGCGTGAATGGAGTGAGTTGTGACGTCCTCGTAAAGATACCAACACTCCCCCCTGGACAGATAACGATGTACATGTTCTATGGGAACCCAACGGCGAACGATCAAAGCAGTTTTTCATCAGTTTTTTCATGGCAGGATAGATCACACCCGGACACCATGGTGTCATTCAAATCAGCAACAGAAGGTGCCTGGGACCCAGATGTCATCTTCGGTACGAACAGATTTCTTGTAACATGGGAAGAACGACTCGGACCTGAGGACATCGATCTTCCCCTACCGAATTATGAACGGACAATCCCCTGCGTGATCCACGGGAGAACCTATGATAAGGATGGAGCAAATCCCATCCCCACCAACAACACAGACATCGATGTATCAATTCCAGGGGATCCTTCGTATCATGCGGAGAACCCTTCCAACGCCTTTGGCGCTGGGAAATATTTTATCGTCTGGGAAGAAAACCCAGCAGACCTTCCACTGCAACGCTACGAATCAGACATCAAAGGAGCAATATTGGATGCGAATGGCACAGTCCAGATGCGTTTTTCCATCTGCACCGCTAGCTTGGGTCAAAACGATCCACAGGTCGCTTACGACAGTCAAAGCAACCGGTTCTTGGTTGTCTGGGCGGATGCGCGCAACGGGTATGATGACTATGATATCCGAGGAAGACTGTATAATCACCTCGGTTATCCGGTCGGAACTGATTTTCCAATCGCTTATGAAACCAACTATCAGGGAGACCCCTGGGTTTGTTCTGATAATGAAGGACATTTCTTTATTGTCTTCGAAGATGGCGTTGACTCAGCGCTCGGTCCCTTCAATCTTTATGCCTATCGATATGACTCAAATGGCAACCGTATCGGTTCTCGGATCACGGTCGCGACAGGCACCAGTACCACGGATAACATCTTCCCAGCGGTATCATATAATCCTATGTCAGAGCGGTACTGTGTCACCTGGAACGATGGAGATGTGAGTGTAGACCCGACAAGCAGGGAAAGCTACAATGGAAACATCTGGGGGAAGATCTACGATAAAACAGGTGTGGTCCTGAAAAACAATTTCATCATAGAGCAAGGAACAAGTTTCATCCGAAGCGCCTCAGTCCCTTACTTTGACACGATGTTTTTCGTCACCTACGACGGGACGATCGTAGGGAACCAGGATATCTACGGACGGTTGATTGCTGCGAATGGGACTGTTATGACAAATCGACAGGAGCTTTCCGATGGTTCTTCACAGAACGTTGATTGGAACGATCTTGCTGTCGGAGCTGGGCGGGTGTTTACTACCTGGGAAGACGAACG
>DAJP01000101.1 GCA_002496355.1 Euryarchaeota archaeon UBA346
TGGTTGATAGGTATATTTCCATAATGGGTCATTCGTATGATTTGTAATGATTCCGGCGTTTGATATTTCTAAAGTTTTTACCTCTGCTCTGTTACTGATACGATAGGAGATAGCAAAAATGTTTCCGTCCACCTGAATGATCTCTGGATTGGTAAATTGTGTCCAGTCCGCTGGTGGCAACAATGTTGAGTATGCTATGGTATCCTCAAATGTGGCGGTGTTTGATATTGAAAGCGTAAGGAGTACCCCACCACGTATGATTGTTCCTGCTTTATCACCATAAAAAACTGCATAAATCTTATCATAGACATGGATGATTCTTAGGGGGATATCTGAGATGTTATTGTTATCAAATTTATAAAGAACATTATCTACGAAAACAACAAAACCGTTTTTTATTTGAACGGCTCTGAGAGATCCATCCGTGTCAGAGTCTCGAAAGACGATTGAAAAATACTCTCCAGTCACATGGATAATATCTAGATATTGCATAATGCCAGTGGGACTTGCTGATGCCCCGAAATTGTAATATGCTTTTTGTGCGGTGATAACCCCGGCGGTGGTTACCTTCGCTATTTGGAGTCGACCAACATATCGGTTCGCTGCCAAATAATTTTCATACGAGGAGTATACGACCGCATAATAATCATTATCAGTATAGATGATATCAGGAAAATTTGAGTTGATAGAATCTAAAGTTTTTTTATCCACAACTGCTTTTGTTATTTTTCCATCTGATTTGATTTGGACTGTTGCCATGTATAAATAATTATTTGGTCCTCTGTACACAATTGCATAGATATCGGTGCTTCCAACGACTTTAATTATCCTTGGAGTCTCACAGCGTGTCGCTTCAAATTGGAAGATATCGCAGACGCTGGTTGTCGCATTTTCAGTGATGTTGCCATTATCAGAGATATTAACAGTGTAGACGTATCCGGTAAAAACTGAATTCCTTGATACGATCGCGTATCTATTCGTAGTAATATTGATAATATCAGGTTCGTAACACCCGTAGGTTTGAGTCCCGTACATTGTGCTATTTATCCGCTGGAGATTCGTTCCTTTCCATTCATTTTTAAATTCCGGTTTCACCCATCCTTCGACCGCTATTTCATTGGTAGGAGAAAGGCTTGCTGCGTGATTTACAGTGATATAATCATTATATCCGTCGAAACGTAACGAGCGGTTATTTACAACATTCTGAGATTGATTTAACCGTTGAGCCGCTTCATTGACATCTGCAGGGAACAATGTCCCGTTATTCCCATTATTCGATGAATCTATCGCTATCAAGCCAGTGCTTTCATCGAAATGCCACATCCCACTTGAATAGCTCTGTGTACGAAATGTATTGATAGATCCGGAAGAATTAACTTTTTGAGTGATATTGATCGATGAGTTGTATTGAACCCAGGCTTGATAGAAATAATCTGAGTTTTCATTCAGACCGACGAGATTGAAATTATAAGACCCATTGTGATTAAACACCTGGACCCAGCCGGTTGAATTCCAGGGAGCACTATTATTTGCGGTGTAGACAGAGGCTTTGATATAAGTAAAACATATTTTTCTAGTCCCGATATAGTATCGAAAATCATACTGCATGTAGATTTTTGCAGTATTTGTCGTGATGGTATCTGCGTGTAAGGTAACAGCGACTGGGTTGACTGCTTGAGATCCTTCTTGGATGACTCCCCGCATGACAACCGTGTTACTTTGAGTATCACTAATGATAGCATTGATACGCATTATCGGGAGATTCGGATCATTATTCACAATGACAATTTTTTCTCCAATATTCCATTCTCCATCCGCTTTCGACGCAGAATCTAGAAGATCGCCAACTGTCATGACCATTGGTGTTTCTGCGAACATCACCGTGATCTTTGTATCAAGTGATAAGGGTCTACCACCATAATGTTCAAAAACGACCGTGTTTGCCTCTACTCGCCCGATGATGTTTGTTGAAGGGGTTGGTTCTGAGAAGAAAATCGATGGTAAGGTAAATGTTACAATCGCTAACAAAGCGAAAAGCGAGACACCGATACTGACTAATAAAAGGGTACCTACTACTTCAGAGGCACCTGTATTCTTCAATCTGTTTTTTCTTAAGGAGGAATTTGAATCTCTTTTTTCCTTTTTTTTATTTCGCATCATTTTCTCACATTTTCAGCCGTAAGGCTTTTCTTTTCCTCATAATGAAAACTCTATTATTATGGACCATAGATTCCTCTAAAGATTTTTATTTCATCAATTGAACCGTACAAACCACCTCCGAAGAGCAGATGGTCCGTATTCGTTCGTATCTGCCCTGTACAGGGTTGAATTCCACCGGTATGGATAACGTCGTTGACATAGAGCTTTAAGAATCCTCCTCCATAGGTGAGATCAATTCTTGTCCAACTATCAAATGGGACCGTCCCAGAGACAGTACACGTCGTATTTCCAATGGTCATCCGGGCGGTCAATAAATCATAATTGACCATTAATGCAAAGGCATCTCCTTTTTGTATGATGGATTTTTCTTGACCAAGTAAATCGATTTTCTCCATGGTCAGGAAACCTCGATCAGTTGAATTGATTGATCCATACACGACAATTAACCGATCGACATATGATGCGAGATTTAGGGCACTGGTGCCTCCCAGGGCAGTTCGCCCATCGAATTCATAGATGAACAATGCTGCATCTGAGATATTTCCTGTATCGGTTATAGAGACGGTGGTGAGAAAACCACGTTTCCAATTACTATTGTTACCACCAGTAAAAGACACAGCATACAGTTCACCTTCTACATGCAAGATGTCTGTCTCAAAATTATAGTCTATCGGTGAAAGATACGTGTAGAATGGTAAAATGTCCAATGAGTCGTTAAGGACATGACCAGCGGAATTGATACTTAAGGTTTTTATATACCCCGTTCGCAGGAGTTCGTTCGAATCAGATCCATAGGAGATCGCGTAGATATCGTTTGTGACATGGATCATTGTTGGCTCTATTCCATTCTCTGGTAATCCGAACTGATCGGTTTCCTCTAAAGGTTCGATGATTGAACCATTACTGAGAATATGCATCGTAATGACATATCCGATTCCAGCGGTTGCCCCGTATCCATTATAGGTAATACAATAGATATCACCCATGATATGAACTATCGAGGGCTCAGAACAACTCGACGAGAGAGGGAACTTCAATGTATCGATAAGCGAGGATCCAATATCACCAGCATCATCTATCGAAACAGTGACAAGGTATCCCGTAGGATATGTTTCAAACGACGCTCCACCAATCGCCACCGCATAAATACCAGGTGCTATATTGATGAAATTTGCCTCTCGCCCATAGTATGTTGGAAAATCAAATATATCAATGATATCCCCAATCGTTCCATTACCATACACAGGCAGGGTCACGATATGGCTCTTTGCTTCCGTCTGATCATCAGATGCACCATAGGCTATTGCATAGATGTTGTTGTGAATGTTAATGATGGTCGGCTCGTAAAAATGCGGAACCGATATCACTTTCGTATCTATCGTACCAAGGAAAACACCATCATCATCCATCCGGAAAGTCGTTAACGATGCCGAAGCATTATCCCTATAAGCAATCGCATATAATGTACCTGCGATGTGAATTAAATCTGGTTCAAAACAGGAATTCCCTAGGATATCAGTAATGTTTTTTGATGACATCTCAGATACATTCCCGGGGAACTGCGCACCGATCTTTGATACGTTTAACCATGCTTCGATAGTGATCTCGTTTGTTAAATTGAATTTCGGGTGATGGGGAATATCAACATAATTGGTCGTTCCAGTGAAATTCAAAGAATTATTGATTTTCCCGTTAGGGATGAAGGTCGCTCCAGAGACCGTCCCATTGCAGGTCGGGTTAATCGCATCTGCTGTACTGGTCGAACCGAACGCCTCATCAAAATGCCATAGGCCTCGCGTGATTTGATACGTATAGAACATCAGGGGACCGTCAAATAATGATCCATTGCTGCAATTCATCCAAGACCAATACTCATAGGGCGTCCCACTGAGGAGCCCGTTTAATTGGAAGCCGTACCAACCATCAAGAGAAAGAGGACTAATAGATGCCGTGTTAACGTATGGTCCTCCAACGATACCATAGGAAAAATTAAGAGAACCTGAAAAGAAATTACTCTGATTATAGAAATTGTAATACATCTTCATTATCGCTGAAGTTTCTGAGACTTCATCTGGCGGTAACACAGTAAGATATGGAGAAAAAACACGGGTCCCTTTTTGTAAAATTTTATCGAATATGATACTATTTTTCTCAATATCGACAATCACGCAGGAGACCTGTTTACCTACTATATTGCCTGTCGGGTAGATGATCTGCTCACCAACATTCCAAAGACCATCGCTATTCAGGTCAATCCAATAATTAAAATCTTTCACTTGGAAGGTATCAGAGGAATTATCAATAGTGATGGTGATCTTTGTTTGTGTATCTAAGTGGACCCCACCCTGATGCTCGATGAGGACATTGTCATTATGAATAGATCCTACGAGGAGAACCTGAGGGATGTCGACGTTGGATAGATTTGACCAGGGGTTGAGAACAATAATGGAGACCGCGGAAAACGTGCTTACCGATATGACGATGAGGATTAGCGTACCCACTATCTCAGAAACCGCATGATTTTTTTTAAAAAACAAGGATGTTTTTTCCTTTTTTTTCATCTAAACCCCTAAGAGAACTTTGAACATTATCCATGTGACGGAAACCATGATGAAGATATGTTTCACTGACGATGTATATCGGCCATCTTCAAAGACTCCTGCGACTAAGGCAGATCCGAAGGCTTGAACCAGACATGCAATGTAAAAAGTATCTGAAATCTCTTCTTTGGATGCAAGGCTCCCACCGCCCATCACGCCCGCCATACCCTGAGAACCTTCACCACCAACCATTGCAGGAATAAAACTGGTGCATAATATCAGCACAATCGCTAGGAACACGAACATCCCGACATAGATAACGACCACATATGATGCCATATTGGTTCTTCGTTCTGCCTCTAGCATTTTGATTTCTCGTGCATCCTTTGCTGCGACATCTAGGACATCAGCGACATTTCCACCACTGTTGCTTGCTTCTATGATCAGTGTGATTGTTCGTCGGATTGATTTTGTGTTGACCCGCTGGGCAAATGATTCCAATGCATCTGCGACACTCCCACCCCAGGAGACCTGTTGTGAGATTTTTTTAATCTCAGGTGTCAGGATGCCGTACTCTCCTTTTGATGCAAAGAGTATCGCTTTTGTAAACGTCATTCCAGCTCGACGAGATTCAGCAAGATCCCGCACAAAATCAGGGAAAATCCCATCTATCTTTTGGATTCTTCGGACATGAATTGATTCATACATGCCTAATACTCCAGTTCCTGAGAGCAAGGCAAGCACAAAAAAATCGACAATACCTAGGAATCCTGTAAAAATTCCAAGCCCGGAGAGAATACCAAGAAGGATAAAAACCGTGATTAAAACACCAGAGACAATATAGACGACAAGCCGTGTTACGTTTTTTGTAAGAATCAGATTGCGCAGATAGCTTGTTTTTACCACGTCTTTATTTTTTTTCATGATTATCCCGCCAGACACATCCCTCGAATCACTACTGCAAATCCAATGTGGATAAGAGGCACAATGATTAAGATCAAAATATACAGAAACATCGCATTCCAATCACCAGTGATAATCATCATCAGTGGTATGACAATAAGGAGGAGGAGAACACCAGCGACTGCTGCAGTCACATAGCTTTCAGCCATGATCCCTAGGGTCTCAAGGAGTTGTTTCTGCTGGTTCCTATTTTCCCATAAGTATTGGTCAGCCTTATGCATGAAATATGTTTTTAAGGAACCACCGGAGGTGACTGTGACGACCATCCCTTGGAGGAATTCCTTAAACCGTTGTGAGGGGGTACGAGCGATATTCTTTTTGATCGCACTGAGGATGTCAAATCCCAGCAGGCCAACATCACGATAGATCCAAGCAGACTCCTCTTTGACTTCCCCATAGATTTCTTGTTTTGATAGGCTTTTAAAAATCTCTGTCGGTGTCACACCAGCAGATGCCATCGCGGAGATGAAATTAATCGCATAGGCGATGTTCACATCAATCATCTTCTTGCGTTTCTTTGCTCTGCTTTTTGGCAAGGAGAGCAGCATCGCATAGATAATAACAGCAATAAACCCAGGGATAAACAGGAAGAAGATGACTAATCCTGTGTCCAATACCATACCAAGGAGTGGTAGAAGAATGAAGACGAAGGTTACCATAACAATTAATGCACTGAGAAAACCAATAATGGTACTGAGAAAGACATAGGACAGATAAGCACCAGGACGGATTTCCATGTGAGCTGATTGCAGAGCATCTTGGAGATGTTGATTAGCCCTTCGTTCACCAAGTCTACCTAACCATTTATAACTCATTCGTTGATATTTTGTCAATGTCATCGGCATCCCTCCGATTTCTTTTAATTTTTCTTTGGTTATTACTAATTTATCGTGATATTGGATGGCGTTTTTAATGGCACGTCATCTGGTTTTTTTTCCAATGTATTTTCTGCTTTAATCTCCTGTTCCTTTTGTTTCGTTTTATTTGATTTTCTTACCTTTTCCATGACGTCATCTGGGGTATCAATATAGGATGAAACAATCCGGGCGACATCCTTGAATGCTCGAATGTTGTTTTCCTGCATCCATTCTAGAATCTCGACTCGGCGACTGAGTTCATCGAGCATTTCTTCTTTGGATTGTCCATGTTGTGTTCGGATACGTTCCATTATATAGCTTTTCCCAGAAAAGTAAAATTGATCCTGGACCGGGTCCCATCGGAACACTTCGTTCGTCAATATTTCTTTTGTCATAGGATCGATGTCGACAATTTCTACGATTTGTTTGACTCGTCTGACTCTTTTATCTCCTAACTCAGCTTGAACCTGGATGGTAACAATATCAAGTGATTGTAGCATCACACGAGGTATCTCAATTGGTTTTCCTTCTAATCGATGAATGAGGGATTGAGCTGAATCTGCGTGAAACGTTGAATAGGTCGTATGCCCGGTCGCCATCGCCTGGAAAAGCACATAGGCTTCCTTTCCTCGAATTTCCCCGACGAGGATGTACTCTGGCCGCTGTCTGAGGGCAGCCTTCATGAGGTCATATAAATCAATCTCACCAGCAAGTTTATCATTGATTATTTCGCCAAACCCAGAGCGAACCACACCAGGGATCCAGTTCGGGTGAGGTAAGTTAATCTCCCGTGTCTCCTCTATTGAAACAATTTTTGATTCACGTGGGATAAACAACGAAATCGCATTCAGGGTGGATGTCTTCCCCGCAGCAGTTCCTCCCGCGATGAGAGCATTAATACCGTTTTCCACAGCAAGCCAGAGATAGGCAGCCATTTCAGAAGATAGTGTTTTGAATTTAATCAAATCAGTCGCTGTAATCGGGTCTGCTTTGAATCGACGAATCGTAAATGTCGATCCTCTCGCCGTGACTGCTTTACTTAATGTCATTTGAATACGGGAGCCATCCGGCATGGTCGCATCAAGCATTGGTTCTGCAATCGATATGTGTTTACCACATTTCTGCGCAAGCATTACTACGAATTTTGACAACACGTTTTCATCAGAGAATTGAATGTTGCTTTTCAAAGAACCATATTTTCTATGGAATAAAAAGATTGGTTGACCTGATCCATCACAGGAAATATCCTCGATTTGCGGGTCACGCATCAGGGGATCTATCGGTCCATACCATACAAAATCTCTTTTTATATAATATAAGATTTTATTTTTTAAAACCTCATCGACCATCAGATTATAATCGTTAATGATATAACCAATCCGCTCTGAAAGAAACGCCTCGACTTTTTGAGTGTCAAGTTCATCCAAACGGATGTCGATAGATTTTATGATGTTTTCTTGTATAAAATTTAAGGAGACTTTTTCTGCATCATTGAGTTGCGGCTCCATTGCTTTGTAATATTTATCGAGGGATTTTGTGTCTTTTAAAATTTTTACAAAGACAAAGGGTTCAAGAACAGGGATGCACTCCAGTTCTACTAGATTATTTTCATCGATGGAAACCTCATGATCAGAAAAAGCGATAATCCCTTTTTTTCCACATTTCGGGCATTTTACTGTTACTTTTTGACCAGGGTCGCCCTCGCAGGAGATTTTTGAATGACATTCAGGGCAGACGGCTATTTTTTTTATCATCATTCATTCCTAATTTTTTTCATGACTTCAGAGGCATTATCAACGTATTGAGCGATAATGGTAGCGACTTTCTTGAATTCTCGGATGTTGTTTTTATTCATCCAATCCAACAACATCGTCCTGTTTTTTATTTCACTAATCATACCTTCTCGACTGATGTCTTTTTCTGCTCTGACTCTCTCGAGAATGTAACTTTTCCCAGAATAAACGAATTTATCTTCAATAGGATCCCACCGGAACACCTCGTTGGTCAATATCTCCTTCGTGGTCGGATCGATATCGATGATTTCGATGATTTGTTTACATCGTCGTGCTCTTTTGTTTTTCACCCTGGAGATGACTTGGATGATGACAATATCAAGTGTCTGCAGCATGATACGGGGAATCTCAATTGGTTTTCCTTCCAAACGATGGATGAGCGATTGAGCTGAATCAGCATGGACCGTTGAATAGGTCGTATGACCGGTCGCCATCGCCTGGAAAAGCACATAGGCTTCCTTTCCTCGAATTTCCCCGACGAGGATGTACTCTGGCCGCTGTCTGAGAGCGGCTTTCATTAAGTCGTATAAGTCGATTTCACCGATAACTTTGTTGCCAACGACCTCACCAAAACCGGATCGGACAACACCA
This sequence comes from Euryarchaeota archaeon UBA346, assembly GCA_002496355.1. Classification (GTDB taxonomy): domain Archaea; phylum Thermoplasmatota; class E2; order DHVEG-1; family DHVEG-1; genus SM1-50. The sequence goes on from DAJP01000101.1 coordinate 8,905, forward strand.
GGGATCCAGTTGGGATGTGGCAGATTAATCTCTCGTGTTTCCTCGATGGAGACGATCTTTGATTCCCGGGGGATGAATAAGCAGAGTGCATTCAATGTCGAGGTTTTCCCGGCTGCCGTCCCACCAGCGATCAGGGCGTTAATACCATTCTCAACCGCAAGCCACATGTAGGCGACCATCTCAGAGGACATTGTGTGGAATTCTATGAGATCTGGTGGGGAGAACGGATCTTCACTGAATTTTCTAATCGTAAAGGTCGATCCTTTTGTCGTGACTTCTGTACTCAGTGTCATTTGGATACGGGACCCATCTGGCATGGTCGCATCCAGCATTGGTTCCGATATCGAGATGTGTTTGCCGCATTTCTGCGCGAGTTTTACAACAAAAGCAGTCAGTTCGTCTTCATCGTTGAACTGTACGTTACTTTTTAAGGACCCATAGCGACGATGATACAGGAAGATGAAGACACCGGATCCGTCACAGGAGATATCCTCGATGTTTGGATCTTTCATGATGATTTCGAGCTTTCCAAGACCGATAGATTCTTTCTCCAGATAATACAAAATTTTTTTCTTCGTCAGTGAATCGATATTCAGCATGTAATCTTCGATAATGAGGTCGACTTTTTCACCAAGGTATTTATCCTCTCCTTTTATCTCTAGATCACTTGTTTTAAATGCAAATCCATCCAGGGTTTCCTTTATGAATTTTAAGAGATATTCTTCATCTTTTGACAGTTGCATCTCAAGTAGGACGTATCGTTTATCAAGTGATTCTTTTTCTCGTATGATTTCCACATATGCGAAGGGTTCGTGGATCGGGTAAAAATCAATTTCATCAATGCTGTTTTCTTGGTAACCCATCCGTTGTAAGGTATAGGTTTTCAGTTGATTTGCTTCTTTTAAAAAATGAATCTGACCATCGGGTGTGATTTCATCGATTTTTATTTCTTTTTGGACTGTTGTTTGACTGGTTGTTTCATCTCCGGTTTTTGTCACTTGTATTGCAGGGAGTGGTTCTGTTTCAAAGGTCGTAGTCTCTTCTTCAGGAGGAAATACTGAACTTTTCTGTGTGGGTAACGTTGGCTCTTCGATTCTGGCTGATGGTTGTTCAGAGGGTACTTCCTCATGCACGGGTGCATCATAGTTTGTTGTTGACAGTGAAGAGTCTTGTTCAAGTTTCGGGTCAATATTCATCTTTTCCTTAATTTGTTGGTCAAGCCAGGCTGCTTCCTCTGTTTTTACCTGTGCGATGGCTTCTTCAAAATGAGGGATTGATTCCTCTGTTTTTTGTGATTTTCTCGCAGGGGCAGGTTTTGTTTTTTGTACACTGGTTTCCTTTTTCTTTTTCTTAAAACCGATACGTTTTTTTGTCTTCACTGGAGTCGTTTTTTTCTCTTTGGTGTCGGTTTTTTCAGATTCAGTTTTCTTTTTGTTTTCGACATAAAAAACGCTTGGTTTCTGATTGTTTTGAGGAAACGTCCAATTCTCCGATGGGTTTTCCGACGGTGTTTTCTTACCAGGAGTTCCTAATCGGTTGTTGAAAAGTTGATCGACTTTTTTTTCTATATCTGCTAAAGTCTCTGATTGTGAAGAATGGAGGGGTTGTTTTTTATGAGTGTGTTTGTTTTCCATCGTACCCCTCCATTATCGCTCTCCTACCGATTCCATGCATCCCATCTTCCCAAATTTTTTTTTTTACACTAAACAAATGTAAATAGAGAAATAATCTGAACTCTACTTTTTGTGCATCTCATCCGACAATTTTTGATATAGTTTGTGCGTATTTATAACTTTCTTTATATTTCTATGGTATTGATGATAATATTTAGTCTCGAGGTTTCCTGTACCAGAAGATTATCACCAGAAGACCAAGAGCAAACGGCAAAACAAGTAAATAATAAATAATGTTAATTTTCCTGAGATATATGGTGATATCAAAACCATTGATATACAAAACTATTAATGCAACGACAATCACAGGAACAATGATACCAATGAGTAATGGTATTGCTTCTCGATTCATATCCCTCACGCTTCAAAAAATAGAATGAGTACACAGTATTTGTAGTTAGTGGATAAAACGTTTTTATAGGGTATCGGTGAAAAATGTATTTATACTGTCATCAGATTCCTGGCTAGACGGGATTTCTATGGTTCAAAAAAGAAAAGTTATTATCATGGGCGCAGCAGGACGAGATTTCCATAATTTTAATGTGTTCTTCAGGAACAATCCTTCCTATTCTGTGGTTGCATTCACAGCGACACAGATCCCTGATATCGCAGGGAGGAAGTATCCTGCGAAGCTTGCAGGGAAACAGTATCCGAAGGGCATCCCGATCTACCCTGAGGAGGAAATCACTGATCTCATAAAAAAATTTAATGTTGATTATGTTGTTTTCGCATACAGCGATGTACCCTATAATTACGTCATGCAGAAATCAGCGATTGTGAACGCGGCTGGTGCTGATTTCGTTTTACTGGGTCCGAAGAGCACGATGCTTGCCTCAAAAAAACCAGTCATCGCGGTCTGCGCTGTGCGGACTGGGAGTGGCAAATCACAAGTCTCACGGAAAATCTTCGAGTTATTACTGAAGAAAGGTATCAAGGTTGTTTCAATTCGACATCCGATGCCCTATGATAAGGATTTAACCACTCAGGTGTGCCAGCGTTTCGCGAGTTACACGGATTTAGACAAGTATAACTGCACGATAGAGGAACGAGAGGAATACGAACCCTATATTGACATGGATGGGATTGTCTACGCTGGCGTTGATTATGAGAGGATCCTTCGAACCGCAGAAAAAGAAGCAGATGTGATCATCTGGGATGGAGGGAATAATGATTTTTCATTTATCAAACCAGATCTGCTGATTACTATCGCTGATCCTCATCGAGCAGGGGATGAGCTTGGGTATTACCCAGGAGAGATGAATGTCCGAAGCGCTGATATTGTCATCATTAATAAAGTGAACACTGCTCGAAGGGAGGATATTGAAACTGTCCGTATGAATATTAAGACGGTCAATCCCACCGCTCAGATTATCGATGGACAATCAACAATCCAAGCGGAAGACAAAAAGATGATCACTGGTAAACGCGTCCTTGTGATTGAGGATGGTCCCACGGTCACCCATGGGGGGATGCGCTATGGTGCTGGCCTGGTCGCTGCCAAGGAATTCGGGGCGAAGACGATCGTGGACCCACGACCATATGCGGTTGGATCAATAGTTGATACGTTTTCTAAGTTTCCTCATCTGACAAACGTACTGCCTGCAATGGGATATGGCAAAAAGCAGATTCATGAGCTAGAGCAGACCATCAATGACACAAAGTGCGATGTGGTCGTCAGTGGCACCCCTATCGATCTGACACGGATCCTTAAGACGAAGAAACCTGTTGTCCGCATCAAATACGGTGTTGGTACAAAAACCGCTCAGGAGATCGAGACTCTTCTTGTGAAATTCTTAAAGATGAAGAAATTATTGTAATTTCTTTCCGAAGAGGACGAACTGGGCTAACAGCGACTCAAGCTGTATATGATCATTACTCCCCTCTACGAGTCTGAATTCGATTTCACCGGTTTTTTCCATTAATTGGACTTTCTGATCATCAGGGATGGTCAGATCAAAGATGGTTCGATGGATCTGTTTGATGATCTCCTCACCACTTAAACCATAGGTCACGAGAAGTTCGTAGAGATGGTTTCGGGCTGCCACAAAATTCCCGCCAAGTGCTGTGGTGAGTAGTTTTTTTATCTCCTCAGGTCGAGCGGTTGCTGAGGTTTCGTAGAGCAGTTCAGCGGTTATCTTCGTGTTGCTCGATGCACCTACCTGAAGCATGTTCACTGCTCGTCGCATGTCACCACGCGCAATGAAAATAAGGGCTTCAAGGCCATCTGGGGTGATCTCCAGATGTTCCTTTGTTGCTATCTTCCGAATGAACTTCTTGACGTCATCAGCCGTAAGTGGTTTGAATCGGAAAACCGCGCATCGGGATTGTATCGGCTCTATTATCTTTGAAGAATAGTTGACGGATAGGATGAAACGACAGATATGAGTATATTTTTCGATGGTACGTCGAAGGGCGGCTTGTGCTTCCTGTGTCAGTGAGTCTGCTTCGTCGAGGAAAATGATCTTGAATGTCGCACCAATTGGTGCGGTTCGGGCGAAATCCTTGATTTTCCCACGGATGATGCCGATCCCTCGTTCATCGCTTGCGTTCAGCTCATTTAAGTTCTGTGACCAATGATGCTCACCGAAGACCTCGTGTGCCAAGGCGAGTGCAGCCGTGGTTTTCCCCGTCCCGGGGGGTCCTGCGAATATCAGATGGGGAACGTTTTTTGTTGTCACATATGCTTTCAGCCGTTCGGTAATCGCTTCTTGTCCGACGATATCGGAGAGTGTCTTTGGTCGATATTTTTCTGTCCAGATTTCTTGACTCGCAGGGTATTTGGTTGTTTCTCGGTGGTCATTCATAATTTTACACTCTGAAATAGGATAATCCTTTATAATACCTTTATGTGTTGCAATTCCGGATGTTCTTTTAATTTTAACCTTAAAAAAGGGTAACAAATGTTCAATTTCATCTCCAGGCAACAATAAAAATATGTTTAAATGAAAACTATTACGTGTACATATTTTTTCGTTCTTTTTCTGTTAAGCTTGTATTTTGCTTTTTTGGTATTTTTACAGATAGTGTTTATATAGCTAGTTTGACAAACGTTAGCACGAGACAGAAGGTATACTTGAGGTGATGAAGTGAAAAAAAACTTGCTCCGAGCAATACTCAAACTCGGTGGGTTCCTCATCATTGCCAATCTGCCGTTTCTCACGATTTCACAACTCATTGGAATCGACACATTCATCGATTCATTCAACCATCCAGGATCGTATTTATACATCAAGAACAAGGACGTAACAAGCATGAATCCAGCAACAGGATATATCATCATTGAAAAACCAACAGACCAAGCATCCACTATTAGAGAAGGCGATAGCATCCTGTGTCATACTATTAAAAACACACTACAACAACGCATCGTCTCCCAGATCTACACAAAGGATGGTATCACGACCTATTATACCACTAGCTATAATGAATCCATTGATGCACCACTTTATGAATCCCAAATCATCGGTAAAATCATCGGAACCTCAGAGGATAACATCTGGTATGAGCTCTGTCTCCAAGCATGGGAGATTTCCATAGAAAAACTCAATATCCTTATCTTTTTCGCAGAATGATGATTTCAGAGGATAAGCTTCTTTAACAGCTGATGATTACCCTTGAAGGGGTACCCATGCAGTTTATACCGAATTCTCCACTTAAAAAAGGCATGTTACAAGACCTAGAATTGCATGACATCAACGATCTTTTTTCAGACATCCCAAAAAACTTACAAATCGAAAACCTCAACCTCCCACCAGGTCAAACCCAACAGGATACCGAGGACCAGATGCGACAGTTGGCGAAGAAGAACAAATCATTTTGTGAGATGCCAACGTTTCTAGGAGGGGGATATCAGCCGCATTACATCCCAGCCGCAGTTAAATCTATCATATCACGATCGGAGTTCTACACCGCATACACCCCATATCAACCAGAGACCTCACAAGGATTCCTCCACGCGATCTTCGAATACCAAAGCATGGTGGCAGAGCTTACCGGGATGGATGTCTCCAACGCCTCCCTGTATGATGGGGCGACTGCTCTTGGCGAAGCAGCCCTAATGTCTACGCGTGTTACAAAGAAAAAAACCTTTGTCATCCCAAAGAATATATCCTGGGAGAAAAAAAGCATCCTGTGCAATTATACAAAAGGAGCAGGAATCGCCATAAAGGAAGTAGCTTATGATAAAAAAACAGGGACAATCGACCTTGCAGATCTGAAAAAAATTATCGATGCAGAAACCGCGGGTGTCTATATTGAGAACCCGAATTTTTTTGGAGTCTTTGAGGATGAAGTGGATGAAATTCAACCCCTGCTTCAGAAAAATCACTCCTTGTTCGTCGTCGGTGTCGACCCGGTCTCGCTTGGGATCTGTAAAAGCCCTGGACAGTACGGAGCTGATATCGTCATCGGAGAAGGAAAAAGCCTTGGCAATCCCCTTGATTTCGGGGGATCAACCTTAGGGATTTTCGCCTGCAGAAACGAGTTCCTACGCCAGATCCCTGGCCGCATCATTGGTATGACGAAGGACCATCAGGGAAAACGCGCCTTTTGTATGACTCTGCAGACGAGGGAACAGCATATCCGCCGGGAGAAGGCAACTAGTAACATCTGTACAAATGAAGGCTTATGCATGCTCGCCACCGCCACCTATCTCTCATGGCTGGGTGGGAATGGATTACAAAAGCTTTCTGAAAAAAACTTTGAACGCGGCCAACACCTCGAAAAACAAATCAGTAAACTATCTGGTTTTTCAAAGATGTTCTCCGGAGTACATTTCAATGAATTCGTCATTCACTGCCCTGATGCAAAAAAAGTACACACCCATTTATTACAACAAGGAATACAAGGAGGTCTGTTGTTAGAACAATGGTATCCCGCATTGAAGGACTGTATGTTATTTGGTGTAACAGAGGCTCATAGCGAGGAAAGCATGACCCAACTGGTTTCACTGCTCAAGGAGGTCTCCTAATGTATCACAGTGCAATATGGGACGAACCACTTCTGAGTGAACTGCAGGACACAAAAAAAGAAAAATTCACCACGAAATCAATACTTCCAAAATCACTTCAAAGAAATTCACCAGTAGATATCCCAACGATTGATGAAACCTTAGTGATGCGACATTTCATGCGACTAAGTCAGATGAATTATGGCATCGAATCAGGCATTTATCCACTTGGTTCCTGCACCATGAAATACAATCCGAAGATCTGTGAGGAGATCTGCCGTTGGGAACAGTTCACCATGCTCCACCCCTACCAAGACGAGACAACCATCCAAGGGACATTACAGATCATCTATGAGCTTGAGAGAATGCTATGTGAAATCACAGGTATGGACCAGTTCACGCTGCAGCCGGCAGCAGGAGCACAAGGGGAATTTACAGGTCTGCTGATCACCCGCGCATATCATGAGCATCGTAAAGATTTCAATAGAGATGAAGTAATCCTCCCAGATACCGCGCATGGCACCAATCCAGCGAGTGCTGCAATGGCTGGTTACAAAGTCATTGAGATTCCCTCCACCAAAGAAGGCACGGTTGATCTGGAGATGCTAAAAAAAGTCCTCTCAGAGAAAACCGCGTGTTTCATGCTCACCAACCCTAACACCCTTGGGATCTTCGAATCAGATATCACTGAAATTGCACGTCTTGTCCATGAGGCAGGCGCACTCCTGTACTATGATGGCGCGAACATGAACGCGATCATGGGAAAAGCACGTCCTGGTGACATGGGGTTTGACATCGTCCATATCAACCTTCATAAGACGTTCTCGACACCACATGGCGGAGGCGGACCCGGCGCTGGACCTGTTGGGGTGAAACAAAAACTCGAACGATTCCTACCAGTCCCCCGGGTTGTGAAGAAGCAACACCAGTTTTGTTTTAATTACGATTATCCTGAATCCATAGGGAAGATAAAAGCCACCTATGGGAACATCTCCGTCATCATTAAGGCATATATCTACATCCTACTGATGGGCGGGAACGGGCTGAAAGAAACCTCAGAAGTCGCGGTTTTAAACGCGAACTATATGAAGAAAAAACTGGTTGATTCCAGCCTGTATCAACTGCCGTATCGAGAGTTACGGAAACACGAGTTTGTCATCAGCTGTGAGCAGCTACTTTCAACCAAGGGCATCCGTGCATTAGATGTCGCAAAACGCCTCCTTGACTACGGACTTCATCCCCCAACCGTGTATTTCCCACTGATCGTCAAAGAAGCATTGATGATCGAACCAACCGAGTCTGAGTCGAAAAAAACATTAGACGAGTATATCGAGACGCTGCTCAAAATAGCCCAAGAAGACCCTGCCCTTGTCAAGGACGCACCACACAACACAACAGTGCAACGCATCGATGAAATCGGAGCGGTGAAAAACCCCATTCTCACATGGAAACTGGCTGATAAATTATAGCGTTTAACAAAAAAAGTTTCCTATTAAAAAATATTCATTTATCTCTCTTCTTTTTTTGTTGAGAGCCCGTGTATTGTCCCTGATGTCGAAGAGGTAGTGATCGTTACAGATGATTCTCCAATTTTTTTTATTGAGATTAATATCTGTATGATGTGTTCCTTCTCAGTATAATGACATTTGAGAACCCCATCTCTCCCATCGAAACGAATCACCCATAATCGGAGGTCTTTCAGATTTTTTGAAAACAACGTAGAAGTTTGTTGTCGTAGTTCTTGTATAAGTTGCGACGTCGAAGCTAAATATTTCTTATCGTCTTGATCAACATGAAAAGCAATGTACCGATGCCGTCTGGTACCTTTCACGAAACAACGCACCTCTCAAACCTAAGAAGATCAAATGATTCCTATTCTGATTCAATGCGAGGTGCCAAGAGATAGGTCACATGCCCGTGTTTCTCCGCGAAGTCAAAGTCGACGCGAATGGGATTATCGTTGCCGATGTTGATGGTGATGGGATCTTCACCTTTCACCGGTTTGATCATGTTGCTGAAATAATCGATGGAAAACAGGCTTTTAAATTTCCCAGGTGCATGAAGCTCCAGGAGCATCGTCTTAGGCAGTTTCAGGTTCACCGTGTCTGTGTCTCCTTCGGCGAACAGCTCAAAAGAATCTTTATCAACGCTTAATGCGAGATGATCTGATACTGCTTCCGAGGCTCGTACCCCTTTGCTGAGCTCCGATGCTTTCACGACTGCTTTTGCTGGTAAATCAAGATGGGGGACTTTCGAGTCAGGCATCCCTGCAGTATCAATCAGACCCATACGTCGTACGAGGTTGCCGATTTTTACGATTAAACGGTTTGAATCCTCATCAAATTCCATAGAAATCAAATCACCGGTGTTCGCCAGTTTCATGATTCCATTGAGTTTATCAAGGTCCACACCAAGCTCCATGTCGTCTGCTTTATATTCCTCAAACGCGGTGCTTTTCAACTCTAAATCCACCATGGCGACGTGCGCAGGATCAACCGCACGTATGGAGATTCCTTTTGCGGTGATATTAAATTTGGCTTCGTTGACGAGTGGTGATGTTACATCGATAATTCCTTTTATAATATCTGATTTTATCTTAGCACTAAACATGGCACGCTGCCTCCCCGTTGTTTGATTCTCTTCTTGGGGAAAGAATAGGACATTGCCTATATAACGATGACGGTATTTTTCTCGCCTAAATGCCATTGGTCTCAAGGAGGAGAACTGTTTATACGACTGTTGGCTCCCAAATCAAGGACTTTCTTTTTAGTTTGGTACCTCCTCCATTAGTTGATAGAGGAGGAGAATATCATATCGTTTGTTTTCATCATAAAAGACAATAGTTTTCTCTATATAGACTGGTTCGTTGATGAGGAGCTCAAGAGGCTGACTCGCGAAGAACGCTGTGGTGTTATTAAGCTGTTGAAAGAAAAAGGAAAAGTTTTGTTTTGTGATTGGATCTTCTTGTGTTCCCATATGTCCATAGGTTTCATTGAGATAGGTATGGAGATCTCCGCCAGTCGTCCAGTTCAGTTGGGTGCTTCGAAGCCAGGGGCGGATGAGAAATCTATGTGCCACGCTTTGGGTGTTTTGCCAAGAGCCCTTCGCGGAAAGCACGATATACTCTGTGGAGATCCTCACTGAATATGGGAAGTCTTCGTGAGAGAATCTGAATATGCTGGTCTGTTCAAAGAAACTATTGTCGATATCGATTAAAAGGTTTGAAAAACTACTCGCTTGAGCCTGTAATTCGGCATTCCGCTGCCAATCATTGGAAAATACAAACAAGAAGACTACAGAGAGGAGTATCGCGGTCGCTATGAGAAGACCGATGTGGGTGAGTGACAGATCCATCATACTGTGCGTATCGTTACTGCATCGTAACATAGGTGTTCCTCCCTTTCTCACACAAGCGAAGAGTAATGGTGTAGGAGCCAGGATGAAAAAGCGCTATCTGCGTCATATTGTAATTTGAGAACCGGGCATTGGAATGGAACGGATGGATTGTTCCGTCGTCCATCACATAGTAGTAGTTATTGCTGGTGTGTTCATCAAGGTTGAGGTTTGTTGGCTCGTTGGTTCCATGTGTTGGAGCAGAACCAAATACCACAAAGCGCAGGGATGACGGGAATTTGACAGCAAGTGTCTTGCAGGTTCCGTTTTCTGCGTATTCAAACATGGTCGTAGCTTCAACCACGATCTTATCGAGTTCACCTTCCACGTTCTGTCGTTGTGTTTCTTTGATGAGATCGGGAATCATAAGAAAAAACAAGGTTAGGATAACGCCCGCTATGATCAGAATCACAAGCAAGGCAATAGGTTTACCAACAACAGCGGTATTATTCCTAAATAGTGAATGGACTTTTCGATTTGTCATAAAACCTCCCAGATTTATTACAAAGAATTAAATATTTAAATATATATTTATCGATTGGATTTCGTCTGGGAGGTCGAATCATGAATTCTGAAAAAAAGAAACAGTTTTTTCTCAAGAACGAGGAAGCAGTCCTTGGGCTTCCGATGCGTCTGACTATCTCATTAATCATAGGAACAATTGTTTTACTTGCGATCCTAACATCAATTCTCAATCCCTGTCTTTTCCATCAGCGAATGCTCGTATCGATCAGCCCTCAGGTAACTATGATTCAGGGAATTGAACCGGAAAATATCAGTATCATGGTCTTTGTAAACGATACAGACGGAGTCCCACTCAGCGGGGCTGCGGTGATCATCAGAGGATTAGGTGGGGCGGGTTCTGGTTTTACTGATACTGCGGGAAAAGTGATGGTATCTCTCCAGGTGCAACTGGAACAAGGTACCTATGAAGGATACCTCGATGTTTCTGTAAAATTACCCTGTCATATCTCTTTTGAAGGTCAGGATTCTCTGAAAATTGCCAAAAGATATCGTTGAAAAAATAAGGTTGAGCGGCATCTGAGTGATTTCCAACAAATGTTTATATAGAAGAGTGGTATAATAACGGAAACGGGGATACTATGAACATAAGTCGAAAAATACTAGGTATCATTATTTGTATGCTAATGTGTACGGTCTCGTACCCGCTCGTTGGGGCAAACATCCTTTTTGATGATCTGGCTACCCATCATGTGCTTGTGAGAGTGACGACGGGCGTTGATACACCCGTGCTACCTAAGAACATCGAGATAGCACAAGACAACCCGGGGGCGTGGGTCGATATCATTATTCCATCAAACAGATTGCAGGAACTATCGGAGCTGAATCTTCCCTACTCGATAATCATTGAGAATCTGGAAGAGTATGACGCGTCACTCGCAGGCTCCTATCATACGCTTGTTCAGATTCAGGCGATATTGGAAGGTATCGCTTCTAATTACCCTGATATCACCAAATTGTATAGCATTGGGACCACCTACGAAGGACGGGATATCTGGTGTCTGGAGGTTTCTGATAATCCTGGTGTCAATGAGGGTGAACCAGGGGTGTTCTTCATGGGTCTGCATCATGCACGTGAATGGCCTACTGTTGAGATCTGTCTGCATATTGCGAACAACCTCACTTCATTATATGGGAGCAACTCGACGATTGCTGACCTTGTGGATAACCGCAGGGTATGGATCGTCCCGGTAACGAATCCAGATGGATACTATTACTGTCATGATCAGGGTGTGGATTGGCGGAAGAACCGTCACTTTTTCCCGCAGTATAACAGCTATGGGGTTGATACCAATCGGAATTATAACGGGTCCAGTGATGGGAATATCATGGGTTCTTGGGGATCAATCCTCTCCTGGGCTAATTCTCATAATTCTGACAATGAATGTTACAGCGGGCCTGGTCCTACTTCTGAATCTGAGAACCAAGCGGTTGCAAGGATGTTTCTGGATAATGATATTTGTGCCACCATCACGTATCATACCTATGGTGAGACCGTCATGTGGCCCTGGGGATATACCGGTGGACAGACCCCAGATAATACGTATCTTTCATCGGTTGGCCAGCAGGTCGCCCAGCGGATAAAAGTACAAAGTGGTTCAGGGTCGTATGATCCTCATCAAAGTTACGGACTGTATCCGACTGTCGGTGATATGATCGATTCCACTTATGGGTACAGCCATTACGTCCAAGGAAAAGCTACGTTTGTGTACTGTATTGAGGCCTGCAACGAGTTCCACCCGGCAGCAAACTATCTTGATCAGATCACAAAAGAGAACTGCGAAGGTGCGTTATACCTCCTTGAAGAAGCTCAGAACATCCGGGATACTGTCGTTCCCCGAGTCATTCCACCGGTTATCTCATCTATGACGAATGATTCTGATGGCAACTATCGAATCTCCTGGATATTGCAGAACCAGAATGCAGACCCTGATTATTTCCAACTCAGTGAGATGCAGAACCTGACGTTGGTTACCGATGATGCAGAATCTGGAACTGGGCTCTGGAGACTTGAAGGGTTTACGTCTACCACCTCAAGGTATCACTCGGAAGGTCATAGCTTTAAGGCTCGTAATGCAGATTATGATGCCTCCGCGATGACTACCCAAACCCCCGTGTTCATCACCCCGGGGATGATGCTTTCCTTCTGGTGTTGGTACGCGCTCCAACAGAACTATGATTTTGCGTACGTGGAGGTTAGCGAGAACGGTCGGAGTTATCAGCTCTTTGATTCGTTTACTGGATCGTCTGGTGCCTGGGTCCAAAAACAGTACAGTTTGGAGAATTTCACTGGCAAATCCCTCTTTATACGATTCCGGTTCGGAACAGACGCAGCAGGGCATCAAGAAGGATTCTATGTCGATGACATCTCACCGATTGGCATCTTTGGTTCTTCTACGATTCTCTCCAGCTCGATTGTTAATACCTACTACGATATCGTCAATGAACCACTTGGGACCTATTATTATTGCGTTAGAGGTCACAACTCTGTGCGGGGATGGGGGGAGAACAGTACCTTGCAGGTCATCAATGTCACCCAGGGGGGTGGTGAGAATCACCCAATCATATCTCTTGGGAATTTCACCGCGAGCCCCGGGAAGATTTCCATGACCGTGAAAAATATCGGTGATGCGAACGCAACAAAAGTGAACGTGACACTCGAAGTACACGGTGGCATGTTTGGAATGATTTCCAGCAAAAGGACCGCGACGTTCCCGATGCTCAGCATTGGTCAGGAAAGGCTGCTGACCACAGATAAATTCCTCCTCGGTTTCGGTAAGATAACACTTACCGCTTCTGCTGAATGCGACCAGGCAGTACCACCAGAAGTGTCGGCGAACGCGACAGCGAAAATCTTCCTTATTTTCGTCACTCTATGAGAATCTCTCCTTTCTTTCTTTTTTTTCACCATACATAAAGCATAAATTAGAAATGATTCCTGCATAAGCATCTGCCCATTATGGTTTATTAATTATCAATGCTATTCATTGACAGATGGGATGTGGATCTGGATGTACAAAAAGAAACCATGGAGAGATGCATATAATTTATCTGATGCGGAGTACTGTGAGCTCTGTAAACAACCAACGGCACAGATGGTTGTAAAAGCGGTGATTCAGTATAATGATATGGTGTCATTGTCAAGTCATTCTGAACAGAAAAATGTAAATGAATTATTGATAAAAGAAGCAGAAGAGGAAGACGCAAAGGCTTTTTTAGATGGAGTTTTTGATATCGTACAAAAGAGAGAATAGTGAGGCATTTTAATTGTCTTAAAACCAGGTCATTACTTTCTCTCATGAGGATATGTTTTTAAAGGAAGAATAGTTACAAAACAACAGAGTAGCGGTAAAAGATATTATGAACGAGGA
>DAJP01000013.1 GCA_002496355.1 Euryarchaeota archaeon UBA346
TACCCAGGATGGATCGCCTCTGCGTGTACCTTTGTAGCGTTTTCAATGATTTTTGCGATGTTCAGGTAGCTTTCTGAGGGGGTAGGATCACCAAGGTTGATGGATTCATCCGCGATCTGCACATGAGGCGCATGTTTGTCTACTTCGGAGTAGACGGCGACTGTTCTGATGCCCATTTCTTGACAGGCTTTGATGATGCGAACCGCGATTTCGCCTCGATTTGCAATCAGGATTTTCTTGAACATACCCTTACCTCTTCCAGCTGGGTTTTCGTTTCTCCAGGAAGCTTTTGATTCCTTCCTGGCCTTCCTCGGAGACTCGGAGCTCTGAGATTTTTTCAACGGTATATTTCTTAAATTCTTTTATATCCATTTCTTGAAGATGGTAAATCAGGTGTTTGACTTCTTTGATTGCATTCGGACCAGAGGAGCGAACTTGTTCGATACAGGAGACGACCGTCTCATCGAGTCTCTCAGCAGGCACTATGATATCGATTAAACCAGTTCTCTGAGCTGCTGCTGCATCGAACCGTTCCCCGGTGATGAACAACCGCCGCATTGTCGCAGGCATCATCCGCGGGGCGACAAAAGTCGAGATGACTGAGGGGATAATACCGAGTTTTGCTTCACTGAACGCAAAGAGTGTCTCAGGCAGGGTGATAGTGATGTCACAGACCGCAAGAAGTCCGATACCGCCTCCAAAGGCTGCACCGTTGATGCGGCCGATCACTGGTTTTGGACAGGAATGGATCGTCTCATACATATCCAGGAGGAGACGGCTGTCTTTCTTGTTTTCTGCCATGGAATAAGTGACCATTTTTTTCATCCAGGAGAGATCCGCTCCTGCGCAGAAGGATTTACCGTTCCCGGTGAGGATGACGGCGGTGACTGAATCATCAACGGAGAGATGTTGAAAGCAGTGGGTGAGCTCGTTCATGAGTGTCTCGTTCATCGCGTTATGAACATCCGGTCGATTTAATGTAACGGTTGTGATATCGTCTTTTTTCGTTATGACTAGGGTTTCATAGTTCATCCTGTAACCTCCCCTTGGTATGCTATCGCATTCATAGGGACGTGATACATAAAGGTTTCCATAAAGGTATCGACGATCGCCGATAGCCAGTGTCTATTTTCCTTTGAAGACGGGTTTGCGTTTTTCGACAAACGCAGCGACCCCCTCAGCAAAATCCTTCGTCCCAGCAGACCAGGCAGCGGTCTTGCTTTCCAACTCCAGGTGTGAGATCATGTCATTGTCCAGGCTTTTATTGATCAGCATCTTTGCTTTACCCACCGCAATCGGTGGGAGGTTCCTAAAAATGGAGATGATTTCTTCGACTGCAGCATCAAGGGCTTCTGCCTCGACGACTTTATTGATAAGACCAAGCCGGCATCCTTCATCAGCGGAGAACGTCTTTGACGTCAGGATATACTCACATGACTTCTGATATCCCAGGATTTTTGTCACAAACTGTGTCCCACAGCCTGGCGCAAGTCCAATGCCGATGAACGCAGTACTTAGCTTCGCATCTTTTACTGCGATGACCATATCACAGGCTAGAGCCAGGGAGAGTCCTGCACCAAACGCGGCTCCATTGACTGCGGCTATCACTGGTTTTTCCATACTTCGTATCTCAATGACACAGCGATGGATCGCCCTGGTGAGATCCCGCAGGAAACGGGATTTATCCTCTGCTGCGTGCATCTCCTTGACATCACCCCCGCCGCAGAATCCTTTACCGGTTCCTTTAATGACGACCAGGCGGATCTCATGATTTTTCGCGACATCCTGGAGAACATCATAGAGCTCATGGCCAAGCTGCATGTCAAAGGAGTTCAACCGTTCCGGGCGGTTCAACGTGATCCACGCGATCGTGTCTTTTACGGTGAGTTGAAGGGTTTCGTAGCTCATCAGCAAGTAAGAAACACAAAATAGCTTTTAAATGTTAAGAGAAGAAATCCCTAAGAAACAGAGTGTTACCCTGATATGTTAAGATGTTTTCTTTTGACAAGGTCAACGACTTTAAACCAAGCAACCGCGATAAAACCAATAAATGCTGCTAAAAGGAAATCAATCAAGGTGACAGGGGAAAAACGGAACAGGTTTTGGAGTGGTGGGATGATGATGATAAGGATAAGGCTGAGCAACGCACCAATCATGACGAACCAGAACGCTTTGTTCTTAGCAGTGATTGTTTTCAGTAAACTGCGCGATCCTGAAAGATTCACGACAATTAATGAAATATTCGCAATCACTAAGGTGACAAAGGATAGTGTCCGAGCCTGATATTCATTTGATGGGTTCCCCTGGAAGAACCAGATGAACACAAAGATCACAGCGAGGAGAACACTAAGACCTTGAATAAAACTATAAAAGAAATTTTTCCGTCCAAACAACCGTTCTTTGAGGTTTCTCGGCGGCCGGTCCATAATGTTCTTCTCCTCAGGCTCCGCTTCGAAGACTGTTGAACACGCTGGATCAATAATTAACTCAAGGAACGCGATGTGCGCGGGCAACAAAACCAAGGGGAAGCCCATTAAAACAGGGATAAGCGCCATCCCAGCGATCGGCACATGGACCGAGAAGATATAACTTATCGATTTGCGGAGATTGTCAAAGATCCTTCTCCCAAGCCTGACGGCTTGCACAATAGATGAGAAATCATCGTTTAACAGCACAAGTGCGGAGGATTCACGGGCAACATCGGTCCCTCGTTCCCCCATCGCGATCCCAATATGAGATGATTTCAACGCGGGGGCATCGTTCACCCCATCCCCAGTCATGGCAACAATCTGCCCATTCGCCTTGAGTGCATCAACGATCGCTAATTTTTGTTCAGGGATGACTCGTGCGAAGATGTTGACGGTTTTGATCTTCTCCTGGAGCTCCTCTTGGGACATGTGGGCTAATTCTGAACCTGTGATGAACATGTCAGTGTTCTTCAAACCGATTTGTCTGCCGATATGTTGAGCAGTCCCCGGGTAGTCCCCAGTAATCATAATCATCCTCATACCTGCTGTATAACAATCCTTTAAGGAAGAGGCGACCGTCTCTCGAACCGGGTCAATAAAACCAAACAACCCGACGAACTTATATTCAAAATCATGCTGTTTATCCGGAAGAAAATCCTCTGGGAAAATAGATCGAGCAACCCCCAGGACACGCAGACCTTTCTCCGTCATCTGCCTCACCTGGGAAAGGAGTTCCGTGGTCTGCTCACTCGTGAAATGGCAGAGGTCCGCGATCGCCTCGGGTGCTCCCTTTGCAGCGATCACATGTTTGCGTCTATCCAAGGATTCCCAGACATGAGACAACGCCAGTAGATGTTTTGTGAGAGGATACTCACGGACGAGCTTCCAGTGATCATGGATATGTTCTGTTTTCTGCAAAAACTTCTCCGTGGTGTTTTTGATTTCCTTCTCAATCGGGTCAAAGGGATCCTTCTGACTTGCCAGGTACCCGTACTCTAAAAGATGATGAAAACACTCCGGCAATGGTTGTTCTCTGTTTTTCTCGACATCATAGAATTGGCCATCACAAAACAAGGAACTCAGAATCATTTTATTCTGTGTTAACGTCCCTGTCTTATCGACACATAACACGGTCGCGGCACCAAGCATCTCGATGGACGCCGTGTTTCGGGTAAGAACCTGCCGTTTTGACATCCGCCATGCACCCAGGCTCATGAAGATCATCAGGACAACAGGGAATTCCTCTGGAAGGATCGCCATGCTCAGACTCACGCCAGCAAGAAATCCAACAACCCAATTGCCACGGGTAATTCCATAAATCACAATGACAAGCAGACAGAGAATAATCCCAGCGATAGCGAAATTTCTCACGAGATGATTTGTTTCTTTTTTCAGCAATGTTTCCTCTGGAGTGATTCTTTGTAATGCTTTGCCGATTTTCCCCATCTCGGTTTGATTACCGATGTGAAGGACGTTTGCTATCCCGTGACCCTGGACAACCAGGGTTCCTGAGAACACAAAGGGGAGATCATCTCCACCAGGCTGGGTTATGGACGCGACTCCATCCCATTCTGATTTTCGCACAGCCAAAGACTCCCCGGTCAGGAGTGATTCATCAATGCAGAGATTCGAGGAGAAAACCACGACAGCGTCAGCAGGGACACGGTCTCCTTCTCGGAGGATAATGTAATCCTCTCTGACGACTTCACGACCAGGGATACGTTTCTGCGCTCCATCCCGTATGACCAATGCCCGGGGACTGGAAAGATTCTTTAACGCTTCTAATGCTCGTTCTGTTTTCCGCTGTTGGTAAAACGTAATCCCGACTACCACAAAAACAAAAAAAAGCAACATCAATGCGTCTTGTTTTTCCCCCAGAAGAATGTAGATAAGACCCGCGCCAAGCAGGAGCAACAGCATCGGCTCTAAGAGGACATGAAGGAAAATAATGAAAATGTTTTGTTTTTTCTGGGAAGGTAGCTCATTGTACCCCTCGGTCTTCAAACGTTTCTGTGCTTCATCTTCAGAAAGTCCGGTAATCGACTCAATGCTGCCCCCAGTTTGATCATTCATCTCATTCTGCTTTGATGTTTTCATCGATGAACAGGGGAAATAGGCTACCCAGATATAGGTGTTTTCATTTGAAAAAAAAGAAAGAAATGAGGGATCCTTACGAGGGATACCCACCGATTCTCAGGGAGGGGTCTCCCAGCAGGATGAACTCCTCAAGGGTGAAATCATCACCATGACAATCAGTGATGTATCCGTTCTGCATCTGGGTGATCATCTCCCCAAGATACTGGCTGGAGTCATATGCGGAGAAGAACTCAAGGGACATTTTCCCAGCACCCTCATCGATTCCACCAAACGCTGTGCGGGTCGCTCCGATGGTCGCGATCGCTCCACCACCCTCATGGTTGATGAGCGCCCAGGCGTAACAGGGGCGTCTTTTGGAGGTATCAATCCCGAGGGCCTTTGCAAGGGTGTTAAACACGGTGTACGCCCGGTAGTCCAAGAGGTCCTGCAGGACGTAATCGATTTTCGCGGTTAGACACGCATCAAAAAAGATGATAGGAAGCTTATAGCTATTCCTGGTGTCCTTGATATACGCAGAATAATAATATTTCATCTTCATCCCTGTGGACGGATAGGTGCCCATGCCGAATTCGAATCCATGACCGGAATAGTCGACGAAGGAAGCACCAGCAGTGATCGCATTTGAGATGGTGCGTCTGTTGAAATTACCTTTTGACATCCAGATGGTCGTTGGGGTGAACTGTGGCATGAGGTCCATAACCAGTTCATTGATTTCCTCCCCGTCATTTCCAGGGGACTGAGGGAATGTGTTCCCTCCGATGTAAATCATGGTGTTGAACCAGTCGCTCCCATAGGTCTCGGTCTCATAATGGATGATCTTGTCTACGACGATCGTCACATCCTTCACCGAGTCACAAGCGAGCCTCCCAAGATGAACATCCGGGTAGTGGTCGACACGGTCGTTTGGCTCACCGAATTTATTGTTGTTGTTGTAATCCCAATTGCAGAAGGCACCCGTGGAATCATAGATATCAGAGTAATATAAATCAGTGATGACTTCTTCATCCCAGTCCCAGAGCATCACATAGCTGCGTCGCATCGGAAGTTTATCAAAACTCCCGACAAGCAACACCGAGCTAATCGAGTTGGCCTCAATTCCATCTTTTATCGTGTATTTGATCTGCTCCTCGAGGTCTCTACCGGCAGCATGGTTCGCGATCCACTCGGTGGTCACCAGGGTTGTCGGTACATTGTGTTGGATTTTATGGGCGATCAGAGGCTGGAGCGTTTCTGAGTATTCATCAGGAGCAATGATCAGAAGTTTCAGATCGGTAGATAGCGTTTCTGATGATTGAGGTTGTTCATAGGCTACCGTGATCTGCGCATTTGGTGTGAACACCAAAGACTGTTGCATGGGTTGGTAAAGCAGTGGATAATACTGAATGGAGAGGAGAATCACATGCGTGTTTCCCTGCAGACCAGCACCGACTTGATATTGCAACCGATTCACAGGATACATGTCTGTGTCTGAATATATCGCATCGTTTTTCATAGGCTGCTGATCCAAGTAGGATATCGAACCACTCGACAGGGGTGTTTTCGGAGCACCAGGGAGAATCTCTTTTGTCAATGGTATCGTCTGTTCAAAAACCGCTGTAAAGGAGACGTCTTTGATGATAGTGCCAAACGGGAATGAATACAACCTGGTATATGTTGGCAACACGGGATTTCCCGGTGATGATACAGAAGAGGTCGCCTCTAAGACCTTGACAGAAAGATAACCGTCTTGATCAGAAAACACAGGCTCTGAAAAGGAGAGGTTCTCCTGAAAAGACAATTGATTATCTGACGAATTGACCGTAACAGCTGCACCAAAACCACTTCCCATTAATACTCCCACTAGGAGCATTGGTAGTATTTTCTTCATATTTTTCCCCTAATACTTACTTCTTTATGACTCTTATAGGGCTTTTGGTATTTAAATTTTCTTTCCTCAATATCCAGCAAAGAAAAAATGTGATGACACGAAATATTATATAAAA
>DAJP01000118.1:0-7393 GCA_002496355.1 Euryarchaeota archaeon UBA346
GGCTACATCCCGAAATGAATTAGGAATTAAAGATCTGAGTAGACATTTTATCTGCTTCTCGATTCTTTTCAGAGAAAAAATTGATTCAGGCATGGCCGCTGGGAGCCAGGCATGAATCAATAGAACCGATTTTTTTAAGAACTTGCCATGGTTTACACTAATGTTATTTGGAAGTTCGGATAGGTTCGCTGTGGGGTGTTATACTCTAATCCACAGCGTGACCTTCCGTTCCCTTGCGTAACGAACCATGAGCACCTGTTTGACGTTGTAAGCGAAGACCTTCAATGCCAACTCTCGTTTTTGCATCCACCGCTTTCTACTTTGCAGGAAGCTGCCCCAGCGTCGTTTCATCGAGCTGAACACGCTCTCGATGATGGACCGTAGATGGTATATGACCAGCCATCCTTCCGGATCACGTTTCCAAGCGCGAAAGGAGATCACCCATGCGAGGCTACGCCGTGGTCGCCTGGCTGCGTTCTCTCGGAAGCTGAGGTATGGTGTCCCGTGTTTGTCGGCCACTAGTTGGCAGTTGGCTCGAGAGCAGTACGCCTTGTCACCCAGGACTTTATCTACTTCGGGGAGGCGTTTGATGAGGCGTGAGA
The DNA here is from genome assembly GCA_002496355.1 of Euryarchaeota archaeon UBA346. Taxonomy (GTDB): domain Archaea; phylum Thermoplasmatota; class E2; order DHVEG-1; family DHVEG-1; genus SM1-50. The sequence continues at coordinate 603 of DAJP01000118.1, forward strand.
ACTCCCGACTGTCATGTCGATTCCATCTGGTGGTGGTGAACGAGTGCACTACCCCGGTGTGCACATCAACGCTGATGTGCAGTTTGATGCAGTCGCGTCTGCTCCCCTGTCGTTCGATACGGAGGTCGTACCAGGCGCTACTTTGATGCGTGCTGAACCCAGTGCTGTCCACCGCGATAGTCATGTTTTTCCTGCGGAGGAACCTGATGATCAGGTTCATGACTTTCCGGATGTATTTAATGGAGAGTCGGGTCATCCCACGATGGATGACGCTGTGCCCGGGGAGCACCAGGCAACAGAGGGTGAGGCTCTGACTGTCTTTCATGTGAGCTTCGATGCTGTCATAGGTCTGGTTTAATCCAACCTTGAGGAGACATCCTATAGCGACGGTCTTAGGGTCGTGTCCTTTTCTTCCTCGTTTGTTGGGCTGCCAGGGTGGTGGCAGCCGGTGCACCGCTTTGACCACCGCCCTGGTGAACAGGGCGGTGAAGTTGCGGTTCACATGGTTCGCAACGGTTGGGTTCATCCGTTGCTTTGCACATCCCATCCAACGAAAAATAGAGCGTTATCTCCTAGTTATCTATTTCGGGATGAAGCCACGGCAATAGAAATATTTTTGAATACCCCATATGATTTCTCTTCCGCTCTTCAATGCTTCGGAATGTCCTGTATGTAACACAAAATTCAAGGAGAATGAAGGGAGATGAGATGGTAAAAAATGATGGCGAATGAAAATGACAAAATCGCATTGGTCGACAAAGCAAACATGCTAGATGGACTTGCCCGCTTCCCTGAGCAGATCAAAGAATCCTTGGCAATCGCTGAGACAGCAGAACGATTCAATTTCCTCAAAATTGATAATGTGATCATCGCTGGGATGGGGGCTTCCGCGATTTCTGGGGACATCATGGCAAGCCTGTTACGAGATAAACTGGATGTTCCCCTGATCGTCAACCGGGAATATGATCTCCCGAAATGGGTCAACAAAGATACTCTTGTCATCTGCATCAGCTACTCGGGGAACACCGATGAGACCCTGAGTTCGTTCAAAATAGCATATCAGAAAAAATGCAAGATCATCTGCATCTCCACCGGGGGAAAACTCCAAGAGCTCGCTGAAAAACGACAAGTTCCATTCGTGAAAATCCCCTCAGGGATTCAACCACGGGCAGCGACCGCGTATCTGTTGTTCCCCTCTATTATATTCCTGAAAAAGATAGGATTGCTGAAAACCACGATTGAAACGGATATCGAAGAGACCATCGCGGTAACCAAGGAGTTCGTCTCGACGAATAATAAGATAGTCCCTGAAGAGACCAACCAGGCGAAGCAGATAGCGCGAAAGATCCATAACACCATCCCGCAAATCTATGGCTGGGGCATTTACACGCCTATTGCGATTCGCTGGCGTCATCAACTCAACGAGAACAGCAAGGTAATAGCCCGTACTGATATCGCTCCTGAATGTAACCATAATGATATCGTTGGGTGGTCTCAGAATCCTGAAATCTCAAAGCAGTTCTCCTGCATCATGCTGCGAGACAAGGATGAAGAGACCATTGATATGACGACCCGGTTGAATTTCATGCGTGACCTGTTCCAAAACACCGCTGGTGCGGTCATTGAAGTCTCTCCAAAAGGAAAAAGCCAGCTAGCGAAAATGATGTATCTCATGTGCCTGGGTGATTTCACCAGCTGTTATCTTGCGGTGTTACGCGGAATCGACCCAAGCCCGGTCGACATCATCACTGAGCTGAAGAAACGTCTCGCAGAAAAATAACCAAAAAGATTTCTTCTTCCCTTTTTCTTGAATTTCTTCACAAACCATAAATATGTATTACCACATCTTCGCCAGTAGCACTCAAACGTGGTTGATGAGGATTCCTGTGAATAAATTGACTCAAGCAAATTTTCTCTGTCTTGCTCTTCTTTTATTGATAGGAAGTGCGATGATATCGCCTCGGGTCGTCTCCCAAGATGAACCAGAACTTCTCATCGATGTCTCCGAATCAGACAACTGGAATGAAAGCGCAGAATCTATCGTCTATGAAGGAAAAAGCTACGATATTACCGCAAGCACAGAAGACGATCCATACATTCTTGGGGTGAATATCACGGTCCTTGGAACCACCTATCTAACAAGCCTTTCAGAACCGCTTATCACTATCGAAATCCCCTCGTTCGAAACAACTGACTCGATAACTATCACCGCGACAAAAACAGGGTATCAACCAGGGACAATTGAACTCAATGTCCTGAAAGGTGAATTAATCATAAAAACAGATCGTGTCACTGTCAATGAAAACACAGATTTTTCAGTCACCGTGACAAATCAAGACAACAACCCAATAGAAGACGCTCTGGTGTATGTCACAGAAGATTCTTCACCAATACTAACCAATCAACAAGGAATAGCGATTGTTCAAGCCCCAGAAATCGAGGTTTTCACCACGACAACAATCCAGGTCATTAAAAGTGGATATCTGCCTGGAACAACTACAATACGCATACAAAATGTTGAAGGAGCCATCTTCAGCATCACTGAATCGAAATTCCTTCAGATTCTCCCGATACTACTGGCTATCCTCGTTGTCATTATTGCAGTAATCTTCGTTCTATTAAAAAAACGAAAAGATTCGCCAAAACCATTTGAGAACAACGTTGCAAGAACTCCAGATAATTCACCATCATATCACAAAGAAAAACAACAACATTCCAGACAAGAATCCGCAAGGTATCCAGAAACAGAGAAACGAACCATCTCCACTTCATCCTCTGAACCAAGGATTGAAGAGATACGAATCCCGGTACAGGCAAAAAAGAAAGAGACGACCATTCTACCGGAAGAACAAAATAATGGACAATCTACTGAGGAAGAAAGCAAGCACCAAGATGATTGGTTCAAAGGCCAAGATTATATGCGATACAAGATTGATGAACTCACTGGGAAAATCGATCAAAAAACAGATGGGAAATGGTTCGAAGGGGAGCAAGACACCAAATATAAAGTCGATGAAGCGTTAAAGAAAAACTTGAAGAAGAAAAAAGTCGACGGAGATTCGGTTGAATAGGTTTCTATCAAAGCTTGTCATCTAACGGTATGACCAATTATTTTATTAGCAACACCGCGTTCAGAGCGCTGGGATTGTCTGATTTCTAATGAGACTGCTCTTTGAACTCTCGAAAGAACATACCACACTACCAACAGCAGAGGTCCTCGCGTCATTAATAGCCGAAGGTATTGATGCATCAGTCATCAATTCAAATGAAGACGTCCTTCTGGTAGAAACAGAAACAAATGATGACGGAATCAAACAGCTGGCAGAACGCCTTGCTTTTACGTTTATGATTGATGAACTGCTGTTCTGCTGTCCTGCTACTATCGATGAGATCTTGCAGAACGCACAAAATCACCAGTTATCCTCAGAGGGATCGCTTGCAATCCGATGTAAAAACCGCTCGACACACATCGATTCAGAACATCTCATCGACCAATTAGGGGATATCTACACAAAAAACAGGCAGGTCAATCTTACGAATCCAGACATAGAGCTCCGAGCAGTCATTACAGACAGTGTTGCGTATCTAGGGATAAAAAAAGCAGGTATCGACACCAGTTATTTTCAACAACGACGAGGTCATCTCCGACCGTTCTTATCACCAATCACACTGCATCCGAAAATCGCCCGGGCGATGGTGAACCTCTCCCAAGTAAAAAAGCAACAAACACTACTTGATCCTTTCTGTGGTACTGGGGGCATCCTTCTTGAGGCTGGACTGCTTGGTGTAAATATCTTGGGAAGTGATATCGAACAGAAAATGATCGATGGCAGTCAGAAGAACCTTGACTTTTATCATTTGAAAAATTATCGATTATATTGTGCGGATATTGGTAATGTCGCACGATATGCTGCTGCTGTTGATGCGATTGCGACTGATTTTCCCTATGCTCGTTCAACTACCACAAAAGGAGAACAACTCACCCGACTCTATAACCGTGCTTTTGAAACAATTTCTCAAGTCCTTAAAAAAAAGAGATACGCGGTTGTCGGGCTCTCGAATGAGGACATAGCAACCATCGGGGAACAATATTTGTCTGTCGTAGCAATATATCCTGTAAAATCCCATCGGAGCCTTACACGATATTTTGTGGTGTATAAAAAAGACTGAGATCGGGAACGAGAAAAAATTTACAAGCGTTCTCCTAAAAAATATAGACCCCCATATGGGTATTGTAGAACCTATCCGTAGTTAGTATAAATATGGCAACAATTTTATATAACCTATGATTGTATATAAAAGAGAAGGCGAATTTCATCTGATGAAAAAAGGATTGATGCTTGGATTTACTATTCTCTTAGCAAGTATACTATCGATACCATCGCAAGGGATGATGATCAGAACTAATATTCAGTCTCCCACGCTCGTTGGCACTATCCATTATGTCGGGGGAAATGGACCGAATAACTATACAACAATACAACAAGCGATCAACAATGCAACCACGGGCGATACTGTTTTTGTCTATGATGATTCTTCCCCTTATTTTGAGCATATCATTATCAACGTATCTATTCATCTCATCGGTGAAAATAACACAACAACCATCCTTGATGGGGAAAACCAGGGTGATGTAGTCCTCTTCACTGCAGATTCCATCACCATGACTGGTTTTACTATTCAACATAGCGGGGATACCGCTAAAATAGACGCAGGGATCGAATCACGGTCAGACAGAAATGTGATTATAGGCAATCGGATCATCTATAATGGTGCATATGCAATCGGAATCTTCCTGAACGGGTCTTCAGAGAATCTTGTGACAGAAAATTTTATTTCTGAAAACGGAAGGGAAGGTCTCTTCCTTCAAAACGCAGTTGACTGCGTTATCAAAGATAATCTTTTTACAAAAAATGGTCATTGTGCGATTATTGTTTCGTATTCAAATAGAAACATGATTACGAAGAATACCATGTCTGAGAACTACGCGACCGTGAGCCTTTGGCCAGGGGCGATAGATAATGAGATATCTTGGAACCTCATGCGAAATCAAGAATATAGTGGGGTCGGGATTTGGCCCGGGGCGAATGATAATGATATCCATCATAATTATCTGAGCAATATTTCCTTGTATGGGGTTATCATCACACGAGCGGAAGGGAACATCATCGCGAATAATACCATCTGGGGAAGCAATGAAGGGATTCATCTCACCTTGGCGAATTCAACCACGATTAAATTCAATAATTTCATAGAAAATAACATTAGTGCTTTCTTTGAGAATTCTTCCTTCAATCGGTGGAAAAAGAATTACTGGGATGACCATCTGGGTTTTTGGCCGAAATGCATCAAAGGGCTCATAAGAGAACCCTGGAATAAAACAATCGTGATTCACTGGATCAACATTGATTGGTTCCCTGCTAAGAAACCATATGATATTCCTTATGGGGACGGTGCTATTCGATGAAGAGCGTCTATCTCAAGATTGGTTCGATGTTCTTGGTTATTCTTTTCTTTTTCTCTATGATTTCTGATTCTTCGTCAGCAAGTGTTATACCAATGATGAATCCATTATCGATGAACCCTACAGTTTTGTTCGTTGGCGGTACAGGTCCGGGTAACTTTACTAAAATCCAAGATGCAATAGATAATGCATCTGACGGGGACATCGTCTTTGTCTACGATGGGTTTTATGAAGAAAACATCCGCATCGTCTCTTCAATCCAGTTGATCGGCATACAGAATAGTACAACAATAATCGACGGCGGATCTGCTGATTCTGTTATTTCAATCAAAGCAGATGATACTCAGGTCCTAGGATTCACCATCCAGAATGGGAGAAATGATATCCAGTCCGCAGGCATAGAAATCTCAACTGCAGAGAATGTGCATATTATAGGAAATATAATCCAAAATAATGGGGAACTTGGGATCTACCTCAAAGGACCTGAGACATCAGGTGTAAAGATTATTCATAATACTATTCGGAATAATTCCTATGGGATCTATCTCTCAGATTCCCCAAAAACCCTCATTTCTGAAAATGCTATTACCGACAATGAAGAAGGTGTGTATGTCGTCGGTTCCTATGCTACATCAATATGGAACAACACAATTACCAATCGAAGACTTGGTGTCCATCTAGAAGGCGCTTACAATGTCGTTGTCTTCGGAAATCGAATTGTCAATAACGCAAATGGAATCTATGCGTTTAATTCATCACAGATTTCATTTTCAAAAAACACCATAGGATGGAACCACTGGTATGGACTATGGACAAAAAATTGTAATGATAACATTATCAATGAAAATACTATTGTCAGCAACATCGATGTCGGTTTGTTTCTTGAATCCTCCTTCGATACTGCTGTAGTAAATAATACGTTTTTGGACAATGATAATGGCGTTTATCTGAAAGATTCTGCGGGTAACCTGATTCAGAACAATAATCTAAGAAATTACAAGATGAATGCATGTTTCGTTGCTCATACCCTCATCCATCGGCGGAACATCTGGATGGAGAACTATTGGGAACGACCGCGGATGCTCCCCTATCCAGTTTTAGGATGCATTAAATTGAAGAAAGTCACCATTTCCGTGGTGAATTTCGACTGGTCTCCCCTTAAAAAACCTCCTCAAATAAGTTATCGACAAATGCTCAATAAATTAGGATCGACACTGTTTGTTGGTGGCACTGGTCCGAATAACTATACCTCCATTCAAGACGCCATCACTGATGCGCACCAGAATGATACCATTTTCGTCTACAATGGCACCTATTACGAAGCAGT
>DAJP01000118.1:7736-31961 GCA_002496355.1 Euryarchaeota archaeon UBA346
ATCATCGCCGATTATGTACGCATCAATGGTTTTTCAATCCAGAATGGTCATTTCAACATCCTTGTGAACCATTCCTCCTTCGCAAATATCTCTGGAAATATCATTTATAGCGGGCTACACGGTGTCTCAGTACAGAATGATTGTCGTTTTGTAACCATCTCAAAAAATTCCATTCAAGATAATGTCTACGGTGTCCGGATCTTTTCAAGTAGAGATACAACGATATCGTCTAATTCAATACAAAGCTATAAGATAAATGCATTCTACTACGGGACAATTCTTGCGCATGGACACCATCACTGGATTCAAAATTATTGGGGTCAACCGCGATACCTTCCCTATGTTATCCCAGGGAAAATCCGATTGGGGAATTTTTCTCTTACTTGGTTCAATATCGACTGGTTCCCACAAACACACCCATAATAGGAGAATTCCTTCGATAACTATAAATACCATGATGAAGATTTAAATCTGATTTCGGAGGACAGAATATGAGCATTAATGGAAAAAAAATAGGAGCTGGTGTTTTAATCATATTACTCATTTCAACCGTTGGGTCGATAGGGGTAACTCCCAAGAGCCCCGATCCTCAAACCCGTGGCATTCTTGAATATGAGCCAAGATCCCATGATTTCGGGGATATGTTCGAAGGGGAATGGAATACCACTATTTTTGATATATGGACCAGTGGAGGATGTTGTGAACTGTCATTTGACCTCAGCTGGAACTGCCCTTGGATTGATGCATTTCCCACGAGTGGTGTCTCAAATGGGGAACACGTGCCGATTTCTGTTACCGTTGATACAACCGGGTTGGACCATGGGACCTATAACTGCACCATTGTGATTACAACAAATGTCAGTATGACTGGGTACTTCAACGTCACACTAAATGTCATCTCGCATACGTATCCAGCATTAGCGTTTTACCCACAGTCACATTACTTTGGAATTTTAATGGAAGGCGTGACTGAGGAAACCACCTTCGACATATGGAACAGTGGCACAGGGACCGTTTCATATTCCTTATCTTGGGATGAACCCTGGGTAATGGTATCCCCAACCGATGGTTCTTCCTCCGGTGAACACGATCTGATCACCGTTACCATCGATACAACGGGGCTTCCCCTGGGGTCTTCCCAGGAATGCTACATCGATATAGCATCTAATGGTGGCAATAAAGTATATGCGTTATGGGTGATCATTGGGACGACACCAAAAATAGAAATAGAAAATGTTACGGGAGGATTATTCCGCGTCAACACGGTAATCACCAATACGGGGACTGAAGATGCTACTGGGGTCGAGTGGAAGATTTCGCTGAGTGGAAATGGTCTCATCCTCCTTGGAAAGGAGACGACGGGGAAACTACCAATTCTGCCTATCGGTGAAGAACGAACAATCTCATCAGGAGTAATATTAGGTCTTGGTGATGTAGAAATAACAATCAGTCTACAAAACCCTGAGGCACTTCCAATCATCGAAAAAACACCTGCGAAACTCTATTTGTTCTACATCAAGATATAAACAATCGACAAGTGATGGGATTTTTTTCCCCTCATTCTTTTTCTTGGATAGTCCTAACCAAAACACTTTTACACCCGTAGAAAGTATCCGTCTCCTATATGACTCAGTTACGGATCCTCTTTCTTGGTACTGGTGGAAGCTGGCCAACGGTGAAACGGAATGTATCCTCCATAGCCGTGAAACGAGGCAGTGAAGTCATCCTATTTGATTGTGGAGAAGGGACCCAACGACAGTTCCAACAATCCAATCTCAGTTACATGCAGGTATCAAAAATATTTATTACGCATTTTCATGGTGATCATTTTCTTGGTTTACCCGGTCTGATTCAAACCATGCAGTTGAATGACCGTGACAAACCACTTCATCTCTATGGTCCAAAAGGCATGGAAGAACTCATTAACCAGTTGTTGACGTTAGGATATTTTCGTCCATCATACCGAATCATCGCTCATGAGATAAGCGATGGAGCGGAAATCGAATTCGATGAGTACAGCGTCACTGCGTTAAAAGTCAACCATAATGTCCCTGCCTTCGCTTATCGACTAAATGAATTTCAGCGTGCGGGGAAGTTTAACAAACCAAAGGCTCTCAAAATGGGAATCCCTGAAGGTCCCTTATTTAGTAAACTACAAAAAGGTCAGACCATCACGCTTCCTAACGGGGAGAAAGTCACACCAGACATGATCCTCGGTCCTTCGAGGAAAGGAAGAACGATTGTGATTTCTGGTGACACCAAACCTTGTGAACAGATGATTGGTTTTTCAGAGGATGCTGATATCCTTATCCATGAGGGTACGTTTGATTCGAAACTCCAGGATATCGCAAAAGAGTATGGGCATACGACGGCAGCCCAAGCTGCTGAGATAGCAAAAAAAGCAAAAGTGGAAAAACTGTATTTGGTTCATATCAGCCCTCGGTATCTCGATTTTCATGTCCTCGAGGATGAAGCACGGAGTGTTTTTCCACATTCGTACGTGCCAAAGGATTTTCAGGAAGTCGAAGTGAAGTTAAAGAAATAAATCAAGGTATCGTGTTTTCTTTATTCATTGTGTGGTTTTGCAAAGAAGGTCGTCGCAATATTATAGAGGTCCATGTCTACCGTCCTGAGTTTTGTGACCGATTCAGTCAGATCGACCGGCACAATCTTATAGCCTCGTAAGGCGACCATTTTCCCAAATTGTCCTTCTTTTACAAGCTCCACAGCAACAACACCGTATCGTGTCGCAAGGACCCGGTCGTATGCGGTAGGCGACCCACCACGTTGAACATGTCCAAGGACCGTGAATCGGGTTTCCACACCAAGTCGTTTCTCGATTTCCTTTGCAAGACGTTGCCCGATTCCACCGAGGCGCACATGACCAAACTCATCCTTTTCTTCTGATAATGTCTCAAAATGATCGGTATCGATTGGTTTGGCTCCCTCGGAGGCAACGACGATGCTGAATTTCTTCCCACTGTCATGTCGTGCTTTAAGGTTTTTGCAGACATCATCGATACGGAACGGAATTTCTGGAATCAATATCTCATCTGCCCCGCCAGCAATCCCTGATACCGTGGCGATCCATCCTGCATGTCGTCCCATGACCTCAAGCACCATGATCCGATGATGGGACTCTGCCGTAGTATGTAGCCGATCAATAGCATCGGTCACAATAGAGACCGCGGTGTCAAAACCAAACGTGTAATCTGTTCCTGAGATGTCGTTATCAATCGTCTTTGGGACTCCAACAACGGGGACCCCGATCTTATGTAATTTTAGGGCGACTCCCAGTGTGTCTTCTCCACCGATGGCGATGAGAGCATCGATTTTAAATTTCTTCATGTTTGCTAGTAGCGCATCTACGTTTTTCTGATCCTTGAATGGATTTGTACGGGACGTCCCAAGAATCGTACCACCTTTTGGTAAGATTCCAGAGATATGTTGATTGGTGAGCGGGAGAAGGTTACCTTCGATGAGTCCTTTCCATCCATCTAAGATTCCAATGACCTCCCAATGATATTTTAATGATTTTTTTACCACTGCACGAATGACTGCATTTAATCCTGGACAATCACCGCCACCAGTTAAGATGCCGATTTTTTTCATGCTTCCCCCTCGATTGTAATGCGTTGAAATCCTTTATCTTTAAACTATTTAATAATGTATGGTTTTTATGAAGGGTAACCCTTGATTTTCTCCTGAAATGAAAACTAAATAAAAGATGATATGATTTCAGGTGGACAATCAAAGGATAAAACTACTATGAGTCTAGAAAAAATCGATTTCTCTGGAAATTTCTCCCACCAAACCAAAGAAGAACTATTTACTGTATTTCAGTCCTCGCCACAAGGTCTTTCCGAAGAGGTCATCGATGAACGGCTCCGTCTCTATGGGACAAATGAATTTGCTAAGGTAAAAAAGAAAACAATTTTTCGAAAAATCATTGAAGCGCTCATCGAGCCTATGGCTCTTATTTTGATCATTGCAGCTCTTCTTTCGTTTTTTATTATAGGGGATGCCATTGAGGCGATTGCGATTGTCGCGGTCGTCCTCATCAATACCATCATTGGCCTGATTCAGGAAGGGAAAGCTGAGAAAGCCGCAGAAGAGCTTAAAAAGATACTCTCACCACAGTGTAAGGTCATCCGTGATGGGAACGTCGATGTTATCGCATCGAAATTTCTAGTACCTGGGGATATCATCGTCTTTGAATCAGGGGATATTATTCCCAGCGACGCTCGGCTTGTCGAAGCAACAGATCTCCTTATCGATGAGGCACATCTCACTGGTGAAAGTGAGCCTATCCAAAAAACTGTTCAATCGATCACTGAAAAAAACCTGAGGCTTTACGAGATGAAAAACATCGTATTTGCGGGGAGTAAAGTCCTCAATGGACATGCAAAGGCGCTCGTCGTAAAAACAGGTAATATCACGGAGATGGGGAAAATCGCGGTGAATATTCAAGAAACCGAAGAAGAACGAACCCCTCTTCAGAAAAAAATGGACCGTGAAGTAAAATCATTGGTCGCATTGGCAATCGTTGCACTCATCTTGGTTCTGGTCATGGGGTATTTCCGAGGGACAGATCTTGGTTTTTCCATTTTACTTGCAATTAGCATATTGGTCGCTGTCTTCCCAGAAGGATTACCAGCTTCCTTGACCATTGCATTATCACTGGCCATGGAGCGACTTGCGAAAAACTCAGTCATCATCAAACAGCTTTCCTCTGTTGAGACCCTTGGTAATGTTGATTATATATGTACCGACAAAACAGGTACTATCACAAAGCATGACATGACTGTAAAGGAATTCTTCATCGGGGCAAAATTTTATGTGATGGCTGATGTCTTCAAGATGATCGCCGAAGGGAAATCAGCGCTTCTGCATGATCTTTTTTTGACCTCGGTACGTTGTTCAACAGCACAAGTCATCGAACAAGATGGAAACATCGTCAAAGAATTAGGGGATCCCACAGAGATCGCTCTCATCAAAGCATCGATTTTAAATGGATTCAAACCAGATCAGTTCGATTCATATCATCTCATTGACAGCATTCCTTTTTCCTCAGAGTTAATGTTTTCTGCAATTCTTACGAAGGATAGTCTCGGGAAACATGATATCTATATCAAAGGCGCCCCGGAAAAGATCCTGACGTTCTGCAACTCGTATTACCTGGATGGGAAGATCCAGACACTGGATGATCATCATCGACAACATATCGTGAAAGAGTTGAGTTCACGGTCTGAGAAAGGGTTCCGCCTCATTGGATTTGTGAAAAAATCAAACGTAGGAGACGTTCAGAAGATTGATGTGAAGAATCTCTCAGGTTTCACGTTCCTTGCCACTGCGGCTATCTACGATCCACCAAAAGACGAAGTAAAGCAGATGATCCAGGAGACAAAAGAAGCGAACATCAATGTTGTGATGATCACTGGAGATAGTATCAAGACTGGTTTTTCCATCGCTGAGAGCGTTGGTATCGCTTCTGATATGAGCCAGGCGATTGAAGGAAAAGACCTGGAGCAGATGTCTACTGAGGATTTCGAAGATCGCGTCGAGCAGCTTCGGGTGTACTCTCGTGTCGCGCCTCTTGATAAATTAAAGATCGTGGAGAAGCTGCGGGCGAAAAACCATATTGTTGCCATGACCGGTGATGGTGTCAATGATGCGCCAGCGTTGAAGAAGGCTGATGTCGGTATCGCCATGGGTCGTGCTGGGACGCAGGTTTCTCAGGAGGCGGCAAACATCATCCTTACTGATGATAATTTTTCTGTTATTGTCAAAGCCGTCGAGGAAGGACGACGTGTGTATCAGAACCTCAAGAAACTCATCCGGTATCTTATTACAAATAATATCGGTAAGGTAGTCGGCATTCTTGTAACTCCACTCTTCGGCTATCCAGTACCTTTGATGCCATTACAATTACTCTGGTCCAATGTGATTATGGAATCCTTCCCAAGCATTGGGGTAAGCACAGATTCTGCAGATAAGGATATCATGAAACGAAACCCCTCGAAGATGTCTGAGCCGATTATTTCTCGCAAACATCGGTTGATCATGATTGTCGATGGGATCCTCTTTGGTTTGTCCATCGCAGCAGGGTACATACTTTGTTTCGAATATCTCAAAGCCCAGGGAGTCAACCTTGAGCAAGCTGGGTTGTTGGCTGGGACCGTGTCGTTTGCTATTACTTTGCTTTCACCGCAGATCTATGTCTTCATCCTGCGGGAAGGGACCATCATTGAGAAGTTCAAACGAAAGAATATGTTGTTGAAAACTTTCTTTGTTTTTACTTTCCTCATGATTCTTGCGATTATTTATGTCCCTGGGTTAAATACCCTGTTTACCACGGTTCCTGTGCTCGACCCGATTATCTGGGGCATCATCCTTGGGTTCTCACTTCTTACCACAGTGGTCCGGGGGATTCTTGGTGAGCGTTTATTCTTCATGAAAAATGAGACGACTCAGAGCAAGGTAGAATAATAATTTTATTAAGCTGCGCATTCATTCATATGTTGGATTTTTATGGAACCCAGACCGTCCTATGATGAATATTTTATGGAAATGGCTTATGTGGTTGCAAAAAGAAGTACCTGCCTCCGTAGGAAGGTCGGTGCCATTCTTGTAAAAGAAAAACATATCTTGAGTACGGGATATAATGGGGCGCCAAAAGGGTTTAAACATTGTTCTGAGACCGGGTGTCTTCGGGAGAATCAGAATATCCCCTCTGGAGAACGACATGAGCTCTGTCGAGGATTACACGCAGAACAAAATGCGATTATCCAGGCAGCTGTTTTTGGTGTCTCGATTAAAGGCTCTGTCCTGTATTGTACGAACACCCCGTGTGTCGTTTGTGTGAAGATGTTGATTAATGCTGGTGTCACTGAAATTATCTATGCCGGGGAGTATCCTGATGCACTTGCAAAACAAATGATGAGCGAGAGTACTCTAAAAATAAAAAGATTTAAATAATAGAATAGGATATAAAAATTCAAGTGAAAAAATTGGAAAAATATATATACATCAGAATTGATTTATTCTGCGAGGAGAATGTATGAAACGGAAAAAGTCGTTCGTATTGGATGATAATGAAAATAAAGCAGTCCAGTTGTTCTCAGAGCTTGGAATGCCTAAGAATCTCGCTAAGACATTACTCTACATTTCTCAGGTGGATGAATGTCGCTCTGCAGACGTTGAACAAGGAGCAGATCTTCGACAACCTGAAGTAAGCGTCGCCATGCAAGAACTCCGCCGGAGAGGCTGGGCTAAGAAACGCGATGAAAAAAAGAAAGGGAAAGGAAGACCGGTGCATCTCTACAAGCTAACGGCTGACTTGCCATCTATCCTGAAAAGCTTCGAAAAAGAAAAGATGCAAGAAGTAGAGAATATTAGAACCGATCTGGACCAACTACACAACCTTATTACTTCATTTGAAAAGTAATATCCTACAAATCATTCCCCTCGTTTCTTCTTTATCGACCTACGTGAGGAAGACGTCTAAGACCGTTAGGTGGTTCGTTCGTGATACAGAGAGTAAAAAATATTTTTTTGAATAGCAAACAGTCTGTTGACTGTATTGTGTTAAAAAATGCGACCATGCCCTATCTCGATGATAATTTCTTCTATGTCACAAATTTAGATCAAGGGCTTTTTGAGGGAGCTTGTTCGATCCTTCATCCCGATGGGACTCTTGATCTCTTGACCTCCGAACTCGAAGCGGACAGCGCGCAAAAATCAAATGCTCATCTGCATGTCTACAAAACAAAAGACGAATTTTCCGAACTACTACGAACAATCTTGGCTCCTTTTTCTACAATCGGTGTGAATGCAGGCGGTCTCTCGTACCTTGATTTCAACAAGTTATCAGAGCATGCACTGAAAGCAAAGTTCGTTGATGTCTCAGATGCATTCTTTGCAACGCGAGTCATCAAAGACGAAACAGAAATCCAGCGGATAAAAAAAGCTTGTGGAATCGCTGATGAGACCATGGCAACAATCCCAGAGATCATTGTGGAAGGGATGAGTGAGGATGAGCTTGCTGCGGAGATCAATTATTCGATGCAGAGCCTCGGTGCAGACAAACCAGCGTTTGATACGATCTCCTCGTTTGGGAAGAACTCCGCGGAACCTCATTACGGTCATGGTGATGTACACCTGATGAATGGTTCCTTTGTGCTGTGTGATTTTGGTGCATGCTACAGAAGGTACAATTCTGATATCACACGTACGTTTGTATTTGGGAAAGCCTCAGAAAAACAAAGAGAGATGTACGAGGTTGTACATCAGGCACAACAGGTTGCTTTTCAGATGATACGACCCGGGGTGAGAGCTGGAGAGGTTCACAAAGCAGTACAAGCATACATCGATTCCACGCAATTCAAAGGAAGATTCATTCATTCCACCGGCCATGGTCTGGGTCTTGCGGTGCATGACGGCATCGGACTAGCCCCAGATAACACAATGGAGTTAAAGGAAAATATGGTTCTCACCGTCGAACCTGGTGTGTACTTATCAGGATTCGGTGGAGTCCGGATTGAAGACGATATTTTAGTAAAAAAAGATGGATTGGAGCTTCTGACAAAAAGCTCCCGTGATTGTATCGAGATAGGTTAGTCGGTTCTGTGGTTTATTCTTTGTCTCGTTTGTAGGTCCAGTTAATCTCAGAGTTGATTTTCCTGTACAGCTCCGCACCTTTCTCCAAGGTCTTTTTTTCATTCAATATCTCTAAGGACTCTTCCGAAAGGATCTTTAAGATTTCTCGAATTTCTTTTCTATTTGATTTTAATAATCCAATACCAACATGTAAGAGCTCATCGATGATTTCTGAAACGTTTTCTCCTTCGATCGTAATGTTAATTTTTACCATTTTGTTCCCTCTTTTTTTTATTCTTTTCTCTTTAAGTCCATATTTTTATATGATTATCCTGCCATGAAAACCACAACTTAAATACTTTTTCATAACATGATTTCATTATCGAAATCTCTCTGAAATAAAACTTAAACATCGCATCTTTTTGTCGTTTATTGTGTAAATAATAATTCTTAATAATATGTTGTTCCTTTTCTGGTATCATGGGTCTTACCCAAGAATCTCTTGTCAATCGTACCGAAAAGGTTGCTCTTATCACAACGGTTTCATTGGTTTGTCTAGGTATAATTCAGATTATTCTAGGGGAAACCACCTCGCGGAGTGTTTCACTTATCGCGAACGGTTTTGATTGTATTGGAGATGGGTTTGTCTCAGGAATCGTTTGGGGCGGACTCCGATTTTTTAAAAAACCAGCGGACCAGCGGTTTCATTTCGGATATTATAAACTCGAGAATCTTGCCTCTATTGCTGCGACAATTGTTATGTTTCTTTTAGCGGGATATATTAGTTACCGATCCTACAATCAGCTGGTCAACCCGGAACCTGTTCAATTACCATTGATTGGTGCCTTCATCGCTTTCCTTGCGGGATTGATTGCGATTAGTCTTGGAGCTTATAAGATTTTTCGATGTAGAGCCGAAGGTATGAGCTCTGTGAAACTCGATGCGTTTAATACCATCAAGGATGGCACGACATCTTTTCTAACTGTTGTCGCGCTGATTCTGTCATCATCGGGATACACGATAGCAGATTCGATTATTGGTTTTATCATCGCTGGTCTCATCGTCTCCATTGGATTTGCTGCTATTAAGGAAGCCGGGTATATGCTCGTGGATGCATGTGATGGGGATTGTCTGATGTATAGTGTGCTGATAAAAACCTATGCTGAACGTGTGCATGGAGTCAAGGCAGCCCAGGTTGTCCGTCTCCGGCGGACCGGTCCTGTCATCCAAGGTGAGCTTGAGATCATGGTTCCTGGAGAAATGACCGTATCGGAACTTAATCAGATCCAAACTGAGATTATCAAGATCTCCACTCAGAAAATATCAGAGCTGGAACGTCTAACAATCACGGTATTGCCCTTTGAAAAAGAAGAAAGATAAGGAGATAAGTTTTTTTTTAGATTTGTTGTAATCGTTGGTGGAGTTTCACGACAGCTTCGACTGCTGCTTTTCCTCGTTCGATGCGGTCTTCTGCCTGCAGCCGTGTCATCCCTGGACCAGAGATACCAAGACCGACGGGTTTGTTGTATTCCAATGCGAGGTCAGCGATTTTTCTTGCTGCATGCTGGATGACTAAATCATCATGCTCGGTTTCTCCTTCAATGACTGCTCCAATGGTGATGACTCCGTCAATATCTTTTCTTGTGAGCAGTTTTTTGACGGCAAGTCCCATGTCGAAAACACCCGGGACTTTTACGACTTTGGTTATTTCAGCACCTAGGAACTCTGCGTGCTCTTTTGCTCGTTCGAACATCATCATGGTGATGTCATAGTTGAAATCAGAGACGACCGCTCCGATTCGTATTGTTTCTTTTACCATTTTTTTTCGCCTCCTTCTTATTCTCGAGCTGGTCCTGCGTCTTCAAATCCTTCTCGAAGACCCTGACCAGCATGTTTGGTAAGATTCTCAGGATGGAACAGCAGGTCGATGACGTTTCTCGCATGCTCACGTGTTCGTCGGTTTGCTAGAGCTGCAAGGTCTTTTCCGTTCTGTGCTTCATCCTCATAGACAAAGACTTCGATGATATGTTTATTGCATAATAACTGTGCATGAATCAGTCCTGTGCTTGCTTCATGGGCGCATTGTTTGTCGATCGGTTTTGGGCCGGGCATCCCAAGTGCCATGACAATATCACAGGAGTGTTCTTCGAATAATTTTTTACATGTGACGGGGAGATCTTTTATCCCTGGAACGGTGTACCGGGTGATGGTGAATCCTGTGGCGAGGGATTGTAGTTCATTGATTGCTGCAGATGCCATATTGTATCGTGCAAAGGTGGTGTCTGCGATGCCGATTCGTTTCATGGTTCTCCTTCAATGCGTCGCATTTTCTTCTGGAATTCGTGAGCAGCAATGACTTTTTGTATTATCCTGCGGGTGCCCTCAAGGTCGCTTTCTCCTTGGTATTTGGAGAGTCGGATGACTTTGACGTTGAGTTTTCTTTTTTTCAACTCGTTTTTAATGGTTGTCACATCATGGATTTGGTCAAATCCTAGTGCGATGATGTCTGGTTTTATTTCTTCGACAATCGCATATATGTCCTTCTCATGGCCGAGGTATGCCTCATCGACTACTTTGAGTTCTTTGATGAGATTGACACGTATTTCTTGAGGAGTGATTGGATCGTGTTTGAGTTTGCGAACTGTTGCATCGGTCGCGACAACAACCACGAGACAGTCCCCTAGTTTTTTCGCTTCCTTTAAGTAATAGATATGTCCCATGTGAAGTAAATCAAAGGTCCCCGTTGCCATTACTTTGACCATTGTTTCCACGCTTTGATAATATCGTTCCCTTCCAGGAATACTAAGTTATTTTTTTCAGCGTATCTCTTTGCATCTTCTTTTGGTAATGCTTTGCCATGTTCGCCCATGATCTCACAACCGCTCCCGACAAGGGTGAGCCCTGCCATTTGCAGTAATGATATCACAAGTTCGGTATGACCTTTTCGCTCGTTGAGGAGTTTTTCTGAGGCGATGCAGATGGGGATGTGACCTGGAGATCTGAATTCCTGCCCTAGCTCTTTTATTGCTTTTTTGCTGTCTTTGTCCTTTATTCGTTTGACGAGTTCAGCGAATTTCTTCATCGTTAAGCTACGGTCGTTGTCGGTTATCCCTGTGAATGTCGTACGATGGTTGATATAAAGTGAGAACGAGGATTTGGTGTCATAGGGGATGTCGTTGGGGACGAGTGCTGTAAGCACGGGGTACTCATTGCTTACCTGAGAGAAGAGATCTGAGAGAAATGGGAGTTGGAGCGTCTGTGCAGCGGGATACGACATCATAAGGAAGATAAGTCCGCCGCCGTCTTTTCGCATACGTTTGATGGATTCGGGGGTCACGAACTGGGAGGCGATGACGAGGTCTGTTTCGCTTTCTCTTGACTCGTTGTCATAGATGAGAATAAACTGTCCCTTTTGTAAAGAATTGATGGCTTCTTGTACGGTAATAGGAATTCACCGGTGAGGAACATTTCACAGGTTAAAATAAATATTGGGATGTTACTCAGAAATGGGTCGACCTGGTTTTGATTTGCTACGAGAAACCACATATCGAGTAATATAACCAGCAATCCTATTTCGTAAAAGGTTACTACTTACAATTATCAGTAGGTCCACATTTTCTTTATTGCTTTGAAAATCACCAGTAAATTTATCTGGAAATTTCTTTACTAAGTCGATTGCGACGCTTTTTATGTGTGTCTGTCGTATGTTGCCCAGGTTAATCACCCTTCAGATATAGCCATCCGGAATACTATTTAGTTATTTAAAGTTAGTGCGAGGAGAAATCCTTGTTACTTTTTCGAATTCGTTGATACTTCAAAGACAAAAAAGAGGGAAAAGGAGGTTATACTCCCCCGACGTACTCATCCTTATCATAGGGCGAGGCCATCTCTTCTTTAATGACTTCTGCGAGTCGCTTAATCCCTTCTCTCATCACATCATCATCAGCGTATGAAAAATTCAGTCTCATGGAATTATAGTTACTGCTATCAGGATAGAACGCATCACCGACGACATAAGCGACCTGCTTAGCAACCGCTCGTTTGAACATCAGACGAGTGTTAACATTTTTCGGCAAGGTGACCCACAGGAACATCCCACCACCAGGGACAGTCCATTTTGCATCTTTCGGGAAATACTCCTCTAATGCTTTTATCATCACATCCCGTTTATGTTTATAGAGCTGTTTGATATGTTTTATCTGAATGTCGAGGTACCCCCCTTTGATGTACTCATACGCGATATATTGAACGAACATGTTCGAGCAGAGATCAGCGGATTGTTTTGTTAGGGAGAACCGGTTGATGACTTCCTCAGAACCGATGATCCAGGCAAGTCGGAAACCGGGTGCGAGCACCTTTGAAAACGTCCCAATATAAATCACACGGCCTTTGGTGTCCATTGATTTAATCGAAGGAAGCGCCTCTCCTTCAAAGACGAGTTCACCATAAGGATCATCCTCAATGATGACAAAATCATATTCCGATGCAATCTCAAGGAGCTCCTTCCGATGCTCTAGCGAGATGCTCTCTCCAGACGGGTTCTGGAACGTCGCCACCGCATACAGAAACTTCGGGGTTATACCGGTCCGGTGAAGACGCTTCAGGTTCCGTCGTAATGATTCAATGTCGATTCCTTCATCGTTCATCGGGATGCATTCACAGTTCCCCTGATACGCATGAAACGCCTGCAGGGCACCAAGATAGGTAGGTGCACTCGTTATATAGGTATCACCTGGATCGAGCAAGTTAAACGCGACAAACGACAAGGCTTGTTGAGCACCACTCGTAATCAGAATGTCATGCAGTTCACAATCAATCCCCTTTCGTTCCCTCATCCTCTGTGCAAGGACGTTCCGAAGCAGGGGTAACCCCTCAGTCGTCCCATATTGGAGGGCATTTTGGATGTTTGTCTTAAACACTTTCTCAATGCATTCATGGATGATGTCAATCGGGAATGCTTCAGGGTTCGGCAATCCCCCGGCAAGAGAGATAAACCCGGGACTCTGTGTCAGCTTCAATAACTCCCGTATCTCCGAGGATTTCAGGTTTTTTGATCGTGTTGAGAATAAACGGTCGTAATTAACTACCATAAAAATGCCCCGTGCCTGTAATCCGTTCTCTTATTTTAAAATTTGGTATTTGCACTAACGACCAATTTTATATAAAAACAATGGTGATTTGCAGATTGAATGGATAGTAGTTGATCAAGAAAATCATTGGTATGGGCCCGGCCGGATTTGAACCGACGACCAACTGGTTATGAGCCAGTCGCTCCACCAGTCTAAGCTACGAGCCCTCGCAATGCTGCAGCCCTTATCAGAGTACTACTACTTAAAATTTAAAGATACCAGCAAAGAGGAAGGTTCTTTAATGAAGAGAAATATCAGTGTTCGTCATGCGGGAGCTAGTGACATTAGCCAAATATCCATTCTTACAGGACACACGACAGTTCATCAAAGAAAACGGACCATCGATTCATGAATTACTTCATGATCCCCCGTACGAACGAGCACGGATTGTCAGCATTGAACGATTAGACAATGCTCTGAAAAACCGAGATGTAGGCAGACGCAGCCTAGCTAATGAGTCAGACTGCATCATGGAAATCTTATCTTATCCCTTGGCACGTATGGTCGCAGTCTGTATCGGAGATTCCTTTTTCAAAAAACGATACGCTCTTGGGGAAGCATCTCATGTGTACAAATACCTGCTCAACGAGACCACTCCTTTTCTTCTTGCCGTTGCCCAGGAACTTGAATTAACTGTTCAACACAACCCCGAGACAAATATCATAAAAATCTATTTCAAGGATTATCTCAGGAACGCACCAACACGGTATAAAGAATGGAAAATGGTGAACCGAGGGATTAACAAAGGATTCCTGACGATTTCCCAGAAAGACCTCGCAAGAATCCTCCTAGAATCACTACGAGAACGCATCAACACAGAACTCATTTCAAGGGAATGTGATAAAAACGTGTACAATGTCTTCTCAACAGATATTCAACGATTCCAGAACATGCTGGCCCTGCAGAAGAAAAAAATGGAGACAACACCCGTAGGTAAAGTGAGCATCGAGAAACTCCCCCCCTGCATGAAGGATATTTTATCTGCTATCCAATCTGGGGAAAACGTACCACACATGGGAAGGTTTTCATTAGTGGCATTCCTTAGCTCATTGAAACTCAACACCAATGATATCTTAAAACTCTTCAGCACCGCTCCCGATTATCAAGAAGACAAAACCCGCTATCAGGTCGAACATATTACAGGGGCATCGTCCTCGACAGAATATAAATGCCCAGGATGTGAGAAAATGCGCACCTACGGAATATGCCCTGTCGATAAAATGGATGAACTCTGTAAAAAAATACATCATCCCCTCAGTTATTATAGCAATAAATGGAAACAGGAGAAACAATGAAACGATTTGTGACATTCGAAGGAATTGACGGTTCTGGAAAATCCACGATATCCAAGCGAGTCGCAGAAAAACTACAAGCAGATGGATATGACACCATCTGGACCTATGAACCAACCGATTCTACCGTGGGAAAATATGTTCAAGAATGCATTAAAAAACAATCTGACCCCTTTATCACATCGTTTACCTTTATTGCAGATCGCATCCTGCATTCCACACAAATCCAACAGTGGTTAGATGACGGAAAAATCGTCCTTTGTGACCGGTACGCTGAGTCGACCTATGCGTATCAAGCAGCTCAACTGGAATCTGAGATGAAAGATCCCTTGAAATGGCTCCAAGAATTATCGAAAGATAGAATCCTTCTACCAGATCGGACATTCCTGTTTCTAATCGACCCAAAAGCCTCTTTGACACGGATTCAACATCGAACAGAATTAATCCCCTTCGAACGTCTTGCCTTTTTAGAAAAAGTCCATATGAATTATCTGAAGGTCTCAAAAGGAAAACGATTTCTCCATTTGGATGCGACACAATCAATCGAGACATTAGTCAAAATCTGTTATAATGATATCATACAAAAAACGAAGAAAAAATGAAAAAAAGACTAAGGAGATAGATCTTTTGAGATCCCTAAAAATCCTCTACTCGTCTTCTTCGTCCTCGAGGTCTTCTTCATCTTCTGCACAAGCTGCCTGTGGATTTGATGCAAGAAAACGTGCTCGTTGACCAACGATAAAAAGCTTTGCAATAAAAGTGATCTCGTTTGCCTCTTCTTTGCTAGATACCTGTCCGACGATTAACATAGTTCTCAATGTTTAGTTTGTCTTTCTTCTTTTAAAGGGTTTGTTGTACAACTGATACCCAGACAGAGAATTTCCAAGAAAAAAAAGAATATTTCTACATCCATGCGTCTAATCCTTTTTGTTCTGTCGAGGTAATTTCAGATAAACCGAATGCACCTTGCACATAATTCTCGATCATCTTCTTATACCACTCAAGATCTATTTCTTTACGATCTTTTACTAGATCGACCGGATACATATAATCGATGGGTTTCACCCCACTCTTGGATGGTTTTACGATGCCGGGTAATGGTTTTTTCGTTATCACGAACTTCATCTTCACCCGGCTTCGGATCGGATGACCAATGAGTTTCTCAAGAGCCTCTGACCGTCTCCCAAATGTCGATGAAGAGCCATCCTGGTTCAATTTGTACCGTTTCTCCGGCTGAACCGATTGAATCAGTGTCAAATCATTCAAATTCACTTTTGCTAAGTCAAGTGTTGAAACGATTTCCCGGGTTGTGTTCTTGATGCTTTCTTTGACAGCCGCACGCGCATCCTCTTCTTTATCCCACCTCGGGTTCTCCCGAAGGACCGTCATCATGATTTCCGCAAGAACCTTCCGTGCGATGTTCGCTTTATCGGATCCTTTGAAGTTATTCCCTTTTGTCGTCATCTCGATTTTTCCATTCTTCTCATCAAAAATAAGGTAGTTCTTATGCTTGACAAAGATCATACCATCATGCTGCTCTGCCTCTAACTCAAAATCAGGGTATTTTAGCTCTTTCTGCCATTTTTCGTTACATTTTTTTATTGCTGCGTTCGCAACTTCAGGCTTGGTAATCCATGTTTCCTCATCAAGAGAGAGATTGACACCTAATGCTTTCGAGAACCCTGGGATGTTCCCCATTGAGCGAGAACAACCCATGTAAATACCATCCGTGTCACCATAGACCACCCGAATATTCTGCTTGTTGAGCTGATCCAGGGTATCAGCAAGGATCATCTGTCCTTTTGTGGTGATTGCAGCAGCTCCCCAAAGATTGAATTGTCTCCCGGTCACGGTTGGAGCAGCGAGGATCCCATGGGTACCCGCATTCCGAGCACCTTTCATGCTCTGATACATCATCTTCAGGCTCTCAAGCTCTGGCGTCTGGCTCTTGGTTTTTGCGACTTTTAATTCTTTTTTTATCTTCCCGATGATGTTCATAATACCAGTCATTGCACAATTCACGACACCAGGGTTCATATCGATTCGTACGCCGATCATATACCCTTTGTCCGCATAGGTATCCTGCTTGGTGATCTCTCTCCAGTTCACGTCACTGTTTTTCAGGAACGTCTCTGGGAGTTTCTTGAGCCAAACCCAAGCATCAGGTGATTCATTCCTGGTCGCAAGTCGGACGGTGTCAGCACCAATGTTCATCGCTTTCAGAATCGTTGGGTACATCGCACCAACATCAGCAACCACCACATGATACCAGGGGATGAAATGCGAATGTGCTTCTTTGTCTGGTTTGATGGTCATCCCACCAGGCATGTGATAATTGACAACCTCCTCGTCATCATCACTACTCACCTGTTCTTTGTAGATCACCTGTGGATATTGCACCCAGTCTGGCATCTCTTCACCGTATTTTAACACCCGGATGAAATCCTTCGACAGCTGCTCCCGTCGTTGCTTTGCGAGACGGATGATCATTTCTTTCGAGCGTTGACTGCCGAAATCCCTTGCTAACATCTGCGCAATAGATTTCACCCGGCAGATTGGTGGGATGATCTTTTTCTGGACTGCTCCACGAAGTAGCGCCATATGATCCCACATGTTGACCGCCCCAGATGAAAGCAGCATATCAAATGGCATGCAGGTGGTAAACGATAAAGGCAAGGCTTGTTGGAGAAAATGTAATGACACCCCGATCTGCTCTTGGACATCCTGTTTGTTATATATCATTGTTCGATTATCGAGTTTGATTTCTGATGGGGCTAAATACACTCTGTTTTCGACGATAATATTCAGGAATGGTGCGAGGGATTTTAACCGGTAGTCGTCCAACCAGGGGTAAAATTTCCTTGCAGCAAGATAGGTATCAAAACTACAGGGATACATCTGCACGATATCAGCTCCCATGATACCGAAATGGAACGATTTATCCTCTCTGCAATACTGAGAGATGAAATTCTGGAAGGTTTTTCGCTCATCATCGGAAAGCTGATCCTGTTTATTTTTCAACAGCCAGTTTATCCGTCCATGGACATGAACGTTGTCAAAACCAAGGATGTTATGACCTGAGATGATATCCGCGTCCTTTGCTTCTTTGCAGAAAATCAAAAGATTCGCGATCTCTTCATCAACTGACCGAGCGGAGTATTGTTTGACCTCCACATCCTTCCAATGTGCTGGAGTGTCTCGGATCTCAAAGCTGAACTCTTCGGTGTCCAGGTTCTTCTCTGATTCGATGGCAACATCAAAACAGGCATACCCGAGGATATCAATGGGAATCTGAGGTTTTCCCTCTTCGAACTGGATCGTCTCAATATCGTATATCAGAACCTTGAGTTTTTTTTTCTCCCCGTTCGTATCAAACAACCAGGCTTTCCCTTCAGCGGCAAGATCCACCAACGCGCGTTGATGGTATGGGATATCATGCTCAGCGGTGAATAACTCATGTTCGAAAAAGAGATAATCACTGATCTCGGGGACAAGGTATGATTCTTTTGTGTAGACTTTAAACACGTTTCGTGTTTTCGTAAAATCACAAAAACTCCGGTAGGTCTCCAGTTCCCCGATGCCTGTGATTTTCGATAGTTTCGGATGGTCCTCTTTGTTTTTATTCCATTGGTCAAGAAGTTTTTTCCGAGCTGTTTTTGCATCGGTCGCTGTGGGTGGGAATGCAAGGAAATGGGGATGATGCAGCTCTGAGACTAATTGAGGTTGTTTTGCCTGATAATACAGATAACTCGGTGAGAGACCTAAAAGCATGTTACTCATGACCTCATTTCCCCCATGTCGGTTTTACCCATTAACACATTAGATGTACTTAAAGCTTCGAAGTAATAATTATAAAACAGTTCCTTGATGTTCATCTTTGATTTCATGACGACTCAGATTGTATTTTCCGATGAATTCAATAAGCATGATACTGCAGATCACCCTGAGAATGCGGATCGTCTCTATGTGATGCTTGACGCCTTGGAACAAACACCGTTTTATAAAAAACTCGAGTTTATCAAACCTGAGATGATCTCTGAAAAATTGTTACATGAGGTGCATTCCTCTGAGATGATCGAGCGGATAAAAGAGATTAGTAAGCAGGGGGACTCATGGATTGATCTAGATACCTACGTCAGTAAATCAGATTATGAAACGGCACGTCTTGCTGTCGGAGGTGTCGCTCAGGTTTGCAGAAACGTCGTCAAGGGCGACGCACAGAATGCCTATGCGCTTGTTCGACCACCGGGGCACCATGCTTCAGCAGAACGATCCATGGGGTTTTGTTTGTTTAACAACGCAGGGATCGCTGCTCATGAACTATCAAAAAAAGGAAAACGGATTCTCATCTTTGATCATGATGTACATCATGGGAATGGGACGCAATCGATTTTCTATTCACGTAGCGATGTGATGTATCAGTCGTTTCATCTATCACCACATTACCCTGGCACAGGGGATATTTGTGAGATTGGTGATGGTGATGGGAAAGGATACACGATAAACGCCCCGCTTGGTTTTGGTCATGATGATCGCGCGGTATCGCAGCTTTTTGATGAGATATTTCTCCCAATCGCCCGACAATACAAACCGCATCTCATCATTATCTCAGCAGGGTACGATTCGCATCATTCAGACCCGCTTGGTGGACTGAAACTTTCTGCGAATTTCTTCGGTGAAATGATACAACGATTTCAGGATATCCAACCAAAGATTGTCTGTACCTTGGAGGGCGGGTACAATCTCCAATGGATCGGGAAATGTCTCCTCTCCCAACTCGGACAGATGATGTATCATCCCCTTCGATTTGATGACGAAATAAAAGGAAATGATGACGTAACCGATGTCATCAGAATGATGAAAAAAGAATTAAAAGAATTTTGGGAATTATAAACTGTTTAATCAAAGATCATACCCATGCCGGTAGCGGCAGAATCCTCTTGTTCTTTGATTTTATCTTCGATTTTTTTTGCTTTTTTCTCAGATAATTTTTTCATCCCAAGTTCCTTAGCAAGCTCTTCGGCACGCTTCAGTCCTTCGGCGCTTCCCTCAACTTTCAAATACGATACTGCTCCTTTAATATCCAAGGAAGTTGCGTCGCGTATCACAATGCTCTGTCTGTTGACAGTCTCATCCTGAAGCATGGTTTGGATTTTCCCTGATTCTGCTGATTTGACTTCAAAGATCACATAGGTCATGTACAGTCACCTTGTATTTGCGGATATAATTATTCTATATAAATCTAATCTTGGGTGGCCCTCTTTCCGTTTTCATTGATTTCTTTCCTTCGTATCCTTGAAGAGCTTATCGGTAATCTATCTTCTGAAAGTACGAAAGGGATTATAATAATCCGGAGAGGTTTTTTTCCAAGAGCGGTTCGCTTTCGATTAATTTCCTCAGCGGTTATTTTTGTCTCCGGGGAAACCACGATGGCGTCAAAATCATCTTCAATCGTTGGTCCATATTTATCCAAAAGAGGTTGAAGGGACACCCGTGGGAGGACATGTTCTTCATCCAAGAACTGCATGATGGTTTGTTTTCGCTTCTCAAAGGACGCAATTTTCCCTTTCTTTGTTATCATTGTTGGAGCAGTCAGACCAATAAAAACAGATCCTTGCGCTCCTGCGACCTGAAACGCTTTCCTGAGCAGTTCTTTATGTCCTTTATGAAAAGGATAAAACGTCCCGCCAAGACAGACCTTCATACTAGTTACAATAATACGATTCCCTATAAATGTATAGGTTCGGAAAACTATATAATTCTCTGAAATGATGCATCTATCATTAGAAGGATGGGATGATGAGCACAAAACGTTCGATTTTCGTTGTGGTAAGCCTCGGTTTTTTGTTATTGAACGGTCTTTCGGTATTGTATCTGACTGAATATTCAAACGCCGCTGGACGAGAAATTTACGTCGATGATAGTTTCTCCTATCCTCGGGATGGGTCCGCGGAACATCCATTGCGGACTATCGCAGAGGCAATTAATCTAGCAAATGATGGTGATACTGTCTATGTGTTCAGTGGAACCTACAACGAAAGTATAGTAATCAATAAACGGATTTCCCTTATCGGTGGAATTGATGATGAGCCAAGTGTCATCTCCCGAGGCGCTGATGTAAAATACCTTATCGAGGTCACCGCTGATTACGTCACAGTAGAAAACTTCATAATACAAGATCCGAACCGGTTTATATCCTCTCAATATGGTGCGCTTGTCCATGTGACATCAAATAATGTTGTTATACAACAAAACAACATCTCAGATTGTAACCTTTGGGGGATCTATCTTGATTCTTCGGATGACAATATGATAAGTGGTAATATCATCAACGATACCAAAGGAGTGTTTGTTTCTTCATCAAACAATAATGTGTTTTCAAGCAACAACATCTCCAATTCTAGTGATGCAGGGTTGAACATCCGTTCGTCAATGAGAAACATTCTGTATGAAAACTATCTTACCTTGAACACCTACGGGGTATACATTAAGGACTGTTCGAATACGAATATAACACAAAACACTTTTAAGAAAAATGATTTTCATGGGATCTATCTGACAGCGGATACCGCAGATGTGATCCGACAAAATGATTTTATCAATAATACCGTAAGTGGTATCACACTTGATTCAACGAATTGTGTCATTGCTGAAAATATCTTTGACCATGGTCAGGTTGGGATTAGTCTACAGCGAACCGGATGTCAGATTTATAATAACTCGTTCCAAAACATGAGCTCCACCGCTCTTACTGCCACGCAAACGAGTAGAAATAATATCATCTATATGAATCATTTTCTTGAAAATTCCATCAATGCGAGGGAACAAGGAAGCAATCAATGGGATAATGGGACCCGGGGTAACTATTGGGATGATTACAACTATGTCGATAGGGACCATGATGGTTTTGGCGACAGGGCATATACCATAGGCTCTGGTCGCGATCATTATCCACTTGGTATGTTCCTGCAACCACCATATAAACCTTCGAATCCATCGCCCGCAGATGATCAAGAGAATGTTGGGTTATCTGTAACGTTATGGGTAACGATCATAGATCCTGACAGTAATATCATCTCGGAAGTCTCCTTCTATAATGCGGTCAATAATCAACGCATCGGGTACGTTCGCAATGTGGTGAACGGGAAGAATGCATCCTGTAGTTTTACATTACCGTTTGATACGACCTATGCATGGTATGTCATTGCGAATGATAGTTTGCAGCAGAACCAATCTGATATCTTGTTCTTTACAACAAAACAGCGTCCACCTGAGAATCAAAAACCAGTCGCGAATCCAGGGGGGCCATATCTGATGAAACTGAATCAGACGGTCGCCTTCAATGGGTCGCAGAGTATTGACCCTGATGGGACCATTATCTTCTATCGGTGGAATTTTGGTGACGGGAGCAGTCAGATTCTTGATATTTCACCAGAACATACGTACGCGGATCCTGGAGTGTACACCGTGACCTTGACCGTTGTCGATGATGATGGACGCAGCAGTATGGCAAATACAACGGCAACTATTCAAGGTGTGATATTCATCAATAATCCCCCTGTTGCTACCTGTATTGCTCCTTCAACGGCAAACGTAGGTCAAGAGGTGAGTTTTGATGCTTCGCTTAGTAATGATACCGATGGGACGATTGTTGGATATCGATGGGATTTCAACAGTGATGGTACATATGATACCGACTGGGTGACCACTCCTGTTATTACCACGACGTTTTCTGCTACGGGCTCTTATGTCGTGACATTAGAGGTGATGGACAATAATGATGCGATAAGTCCCTATTCGACCACTGTTTCAGTCAAGGAAGCCCAGAAGGGTACCCCTGGTTTTGAGATACTAGTATTTTTAGTCTCCCTCCTGATCGGCCTCTTAATGTACAAAAAAATATCTAAAGTTGTATAGATTCTACTTATGCATTTAATTTCCTTTATCTATTAAAATGAAAAATTATAAATACTATTTAAACCCACATCAGTGGTGATGTGGCAGTCGTACAGCAGGGGATACTTTGGAATCACTAGGATAGCTGGAGTGTGTGGCATGTTCCTACCAGTGGTAGTGTTCACCAGTTTAGGGTTCTCGATTGCATCATCTCCTTGGTTCACCTGGACACAGCATGCGTTAAGTGATTTTGGCATTCAAGAAAACACGGCGCTCCTCTTTAATTACGGGATGATTATCAGTGGTCTACTTGCCTTGGTTTTCTCCATCGGATTAATGAAGATATTGGTGAATAAACTTGGAGCGTATGTTCTTGCACTCAGTTCCCTGGCTCTCGTCGGTATCGGTATCTTCCCTGAAACCATCTTTACCCTTCATTTTTTGACTTCTGCGTCGTTTTTTATCCTCTTGGCAGTCGGGTTGTTAATCATTGGAGTGACCAGTGGATACAATATCTTTGAAAGAAATATAGGGCTACTGGCGATGGTGCTTGTGGTCATCGCGTTAGGTTCCACTGTTTTTCTCTTCCATTTCGATGGGATAGCGGTGACGGAAGCGCTCTGCTGTTTCCCTGCATTCATCTGGTGCTCGATCGTTGGTTTGAAAATGACTCTTGGTTCTGGTTAGATCATGAGAACCAGGGTTAAACATCCTGCAATGATCGGCTGATGGATAAGGTAGATTGCTAAGGAATGTTGTCCTAACCAGGAGAAGAGTTTGGTTGGTTTGTATGTTGAGAGATCTGGCAGAGGGAATCTCCTTTTATTGTCTTTATAGAGGATATTCCCAAGGGTGATACCAAGCAAGCAGACGCCAAACCATGGAAGGATGGGGAAATAATCAATGGTATGGGCTGCAATATTTGGTTCATGGATTCCCGCAGCGAGTTCGACCATATTTGGGTTCTCTGTCGTATAAAAGAATCCTAATGCAAGTCCAGTGACAATGACAAGTGTCGCGATAATGATATTAGTAGATTTAAATCTCAGGAGGAGTGTACTGAGGATCAGACAGCATCCGATGCAGTGGAGCACTCCGAAGAGAATCGGTTTATCTGGCAGGAAAACTGCGGTCAGAAGGGTAAACAGGATACCGAGATTCAGGATCCACAGCCCTCGTTGAATCGTTCTTATGTACATTTTTTTTGGTTGGTCGTGGTATTTGTTGTTGTTGACCGATTGACAGATTCCGACGAGTAAGAAAAAGATGACCGGGATGATAATATTGAGTGAATAGAGATTTGTGTTAAG
>DAJP01000117.1:0-366 GCA_002496355.1 Euryarchaeota archaeon UBA346
ACTGGTTTGATAAAAAAATAGTGAAGGATATGTTTCTAAAGAAGGGAAGGTTTTAAAAGCTTTAATTAAGAAGAGGAAAAAATTATGGAACAAAAACTTGTTATGGAAAACGACCGTGTGCGTGTGTTAGACGTCCGATTTAAACCTGGTGAAAAAACACCAATGCATTCACACCCAGATCATATCGTCTATGTTTTCAATGATGGGAAACTAAAACTGACACCCTTAAAAAACAAAGTACAAGAACTAGATCTGCAAACTGGGCAAGCATTCTGGTTTGATGCCACAACTCATACCGCTGAAAATCCTGGAAAAACTGATGTTCATCTCTTAGTTGTGGAATTGAAAGGGTAGATATTAATGATA
>DAJP01000117.1:686-4845 GCA_002496355.1 Euryarchaeota archaeon UBA346
AAGGTATCATTTTGTATGAAAAAGCATGGATTGAGATTGAAAATAATAACTAAATCCAGATCTAGACCTCTGACTTGTTGAAGAAATAGGTCCCCAATCCCATTATGAGGATACAGAGCACGAGGATGATACTCAGATCTATCAACGGATGAAGAACGTTATTGACCCCGGTAAGACTCCCTCGTATTCCATCGATCATATAAAACAACGGATTACAATAGGACAAGGTCTGTAACCAACCAGGTAAGGATGTATTGATAGGATAAAACGCGGATGACAAGAACAATAATGGCATCAGAATCAGGCTCATAATCGACTGGAATCCTTCGAAATCCCGCATCTTTGAAGCAATGATCAAACCAAAACCGACCGCGGTAAATGAAAGCAACACCATGATGAGGATAGTAAGAATCAATCCCTGCACATCCACTATTGGGACTCCTAGGACAAGAGCGATGATCATGATGATAAATCCTTGAAACAGCGCAATCGTTGCACCCCCAAGTGTCCTACCAATAACTATGGAAAGGCGGCTCACCGGAGCAACCAGTACTTCTTGTAAGAACCCTGACTGTTTATCCCACAGAACTGACACTCCCGTAAACATTGAGGAGAATAGGATCGCCATCGCGATTATGCCTGGGGCAAGAAAATTGATGTAGGAGCCTTGCATGCCGGGAAACACAGCGATGTTAAAACCAAAACCAAGGATAAAAAGGAAAAACAACGGCTGAACTATCGTTGACAGAACCCTGCTTCTCGCCCGAAAGAATCGTTTCATCTGCCGTAGCCAGAGCATATAGATAGCCTGCAGGTCCTTCTGATTCATCATTTCGGTCTCCTCAGATGGAATCCTGATGGTTTAGCGGTTTTTCGAGCTGACGTCTCCGGGTTCTGCTCTCGCATGCTTCGTCCGGTGTAAAACAAAAACACATCATCCAGAGTCGGTTTTCGGACATCAACCGATGAAATTGATATATTTATTGTCCGGGCGATGTCAAAAATAGTCGGGATTTTTTCTTCCCCACGTTCAACACCTACCGTCAGAAAAGTACCATGTGGGGTGATGTTACTCACCCAGGTTTCCTGTTCCAATCTCCTTTGTAATGCCATGCTATCCGAACAGGAAAGGGTGATCACGTCATGGCCGACTGACTTCTTCAGAGAATCGACCGTGTCAATAACTAATATCTTCCCATGGTCAATGATCCCGATACGATCACAGAGGAAATCAGCCTCATCCATATAATGGGTTGTTAAAAATATCGTCGTGCCTTCTTCTTTATTCAATTGTTTCACATACTCCCAGATAGCTCTTCTTGTTTGAGCATCTAGACCTAATGTTGGTTCATCCAGGAACAGCACGGTCGGGGAATGCATCAAGCCCCTGGCGATTTCCAGTCGGCGTTTCATCCCACCAGAATATTGTTTTACTAATACGTCTTCTTTATCTAAGAGATCTACTAAGGTGAGCACCTCGGTGATCCTTTTTTTCCTGGTTTCTTGAGTTAATCCATACATTCGTGCATGAAAATCAAGATTCTCTTTTCCAGTAAGCTCCGTGTCTAAGGCAGGTTCTTGAAACACAACCCCGATGTGTTCTCTGACTTTTGCTCGTTGTTTTAGAATGTCAAAACCTGCTATAGTTGCGGAGCCATCACTTGGATGTAGCAAGGTCGTCAGCATTTTAATTGTCGTGGTTTTTCCTGCACCATTTGGACCGAGAAACCCGAAGATCTCCCCTTTTTCAACAGAGAATTTAATATGATCAACAGCGAAATAATTGTCGAATTTTTTAGTCAGATTCTGTGTTTCAATGATACTCATAGATGGGCCTGGTTTAGTTTGTGTTACCAATGCTATTTGTTTTAATAACCTATGCTTTTTTTACCACCGCGAAATAATTATCAGGGAATCTCGTTGAATGGATATGAGCTGATTTCATGGTCTGAACCTGCAATCCAGCATGGTGTAGTTCTTTGAGAAATTCACTTCTACTATAGAGATGATAGAATCGCGGGACATTTTGGTTATGTTGTCTCCAAAAGATGTCGATATCTCCGAACTCCCGGTTTCGGAGGATGTACTGTTTGAGGAAATGGCGGTAGAATTTATCTTGCCAGCGTGACCAGACGCTAATCAATGCAGTCCCTTGTGGTTTGAGTATACGAGCTATTTCACGGAGAGCGGTCTGTCGATGTTCTTTGCCTTGGATATTATGTAATGATGCGATGAACAATACTGCGTCAATGCTTTGATTTTCTAGTGGGAGTTGGACTGCATCGCCATGGATTAATGTAATGTTCTTATATTCGGTGTGGTGAAGTTTTCTTTGGATGATGTGAAGAAATTTTTGTGAAAGATCTATTCCGATTGCTTGAGAACAGTGTTGTGCGCAGGGGAGCAGATGTCGTCCGTTCCCGCAACCAAGGTCGAGGACAACGTACTGTTGTTTTAGTGAGGAGATAAAATCAAGACAAATGCTCCAGGGTTTCTGCCGTGTGGTATCAAAACTGTCTGCGATCGTATCCCACGTGTTCTGTGCAGTGAGACGATACTCTAGCGACATGACTCTCCCCTTGGATATGTCTCCTATTTGAGAAGATCTACGATCAGTTCGAAGGCGATTACCGGGTGTTCAAGATGGAACGCTTGAATCGTTCTCGGATGCAGCTCCCCAAAGACCCCAATTTCGTGTTCTTGTTTTATGATTGCCGCGCAACGGCCTTCAATAAAAGTGGCATGTTTTTTTTCCGTGATGACTGGTTTTTCAGCGCATTCTCGTAGTATGGTTTCAACGATTGATTTACATTCTGTAAAGTTTGCTTTGGCGTCTATCTTGAGACCTGCGAGATGACATCGGTTTTTTGCATTCTCATCAACGACGACTCCGACTTCGAATATCTCCTGTGGTAAGGGGTGGTGTCGGTTTTCTCGAAGAAGTTTCAGTAAGGATGGTAAGAGGCTCATCCGTAGCCCACTATATTCTTCGCCAATGGGATTTTCAAGTTCAACCATGAGTTTTTTTTCTAGCCCCATCCGTTGAAATTCATCTTCTTTGTTGGAGATGACAAAAGTCGTGACTTCATTAAACCCAAGACCAATCATGAGCCATCGGAGACCTTCATAAAAGGTTTGATTTGGGAGTCTTCCTCCGAAAGTTAAGGATTTTGGGAAGTCTGTTGGAAACTGGTCAAAACCGTATCCGACTGCGACATCTTCTATCAGGTCGACTTCGTGAAGGATATCGGAGCGCCATGCGCCGATTTCGACAGTGACGGTTCCAGATCCGGTGTCTTTTGCGTTGTGTCCCATCTTCTCAAGATAATTGATGATGTCTTTTTCTGTAAAGCTGGTTCCTAGGAGTCGATTGACAGAAGCAACTGATACTTTTTTTTGTAGAGGCGTAAAATCCGGGGAAATGATTTTTTTGTTTTCATCAATTATGGTTGTCTGATGGATCGTCCCACCGCGTTCTGCAAGAGCAGTGGTGACGATATTGAGTGCAAAATTTATCGCTTTTCTATCGGTCCCGGTGACATCGATGAAGATGTCCTTTGTATACGGGGTCACCTCTGTTAGACTGCCGTTAATGATGGGGGGGAATGAAAGAACATTCTGGTTCGCATCAACGATGAGAGGATATTTGTTGAAGCCATCGAGGAGGTGAGCATAATCAATACCTTTTTCGTGTTTTTTCAATATCTCCCGTAAGGTCATTGGTTCGTCTTTTGCGAGTGGTATGAATGAGACTGCATCAGGGTCGACTGCTTTATAGAGGAATGGTGGTCGGACTGGTTCTGCGTTATGCACGCCTATGGCGACTTTCTTTCTGTTTCTGCCTAATCCGACATGGAGTTTCTCTTGTAGCCCCATGAGTGATGTGATGAGTTCATCGGTCATGGTGACATTTTTGACATATGCAGTAGTGACGTATGGTCGAACTTTTTTTACAGATACATCAACATGAAGTGTGATATCAGATGGTACGGTCTTGTACGTCTGTAGACCTGCTTGAAACCCGAAAAACGCGCGGGATGCACGTGCGATTCCTTCAACGGAGGTAAGATCAGGTCGGTTCGGGAAAAACTCGATGTTGATCTCATCACCGTTCATATGGCTGAAATCCCCACCGATCATAGGGAGTCGTTCTACGAGG
>DAJP01000059.1:0-8461 GCA_002496355.1 Euryarchaeota archaeon UBA346
GTGATTAAACCGGGTTCATCTTGAACGTGCTATTGAGCTTTCTCAGCAGAAATATTGTCCCGTGTCTGCAATGCTTCGACCGTCTGTGGCCATCACCACATCCTTCCGGATGGTTGAGAAAATGCAATAAGGTCTATAGCGACGACGTAGGATTGAAAAAAAAGAAAGGAATGAAATGAAAGTTTCCTGTTTTGTTCTTATGTTTTTTTTGTTTTGTTGATTTGATGTTCGATGGCCAGATACGAGTTTCTCATCGCTTGCTGAGGACCGTATCCTTCCTGGGTCGCGTAGAACACACCAGGTTTACCTGAAAGTTTCATCTCGCAGACGACACGGAAAAGCCCTTGCTTTATCTCCTTGTGCTGCTCAAGGGAGACATGCAGGTAACCGACCACGAGGAATTTTTCATAGTTTTTGAGGAATTCTGCGCGAAGAAGTTCTACAGCTTGTTCTTTATCGAATCCTTGGACCTTGCTGTTGCGATGATGGAACTGGATGGCAATGGTTTCTTCTTTCCCAAATCCGGCGAATGGCACAAGAAACTCTTTATGGGTGACGATCCCATGCAGATGGTTCTCTTTCCCAATGAGGACACCAGGAAGTTCAAATTGATGCATCTTGCTATGGACATCCTTTATGGAGGTTTCTGGTGATAACAACAACGGTTGTTCCTGCATGATGGTTTTTACAGGCAAATCAAGTTTTTGTCTTTTTTCTGATTCGAAGTTGTCCCGTCCTTCGATCTTGCTTGGTCCACGAAGGATGTTTTTCACAAGAGTACTTAAGGTGATAGCTCCGACAACTGTTGTATGGTCGACTATGGGGAGATACTGGATGTGTTGTTGGCGGAACATGTGGAGGACCTTGCCGATGGTCTCCTCAGGGCTGACAGAGAGTGGCGTGGTGCACATGACTGTTTTTATTGGTTGCATACCGAGGGTTTGTTCAGTGAGCTTTTTTATGACGTCATCTGCGGTGACGATGCCAAGTAGGGTGTCTTTGTCTAGGACCGGGAGTGTGTAGATGTTGTTTTCAACCATGGCACAGGCGATCTCCTCAAGGGAGGTTGTCGGGGTCAGTTTTGGGGGGTGTGTCAGCAGGGTATGTAATTTCGTCTGGAGGGTTATCGTCGGTTCCATGAGCGATCGTTTGAGCAGCATCCCTTGGTATTTGTCATGGTCGGTAACAATGATGGCGTCGGTGGTGTCAAACAGGTTTACGGCTTGGGAAAAAATGTCGTTTGAGTCTTTTTTAATTATTTCTTTTCTGAGAATATCTTGTGCGGAGACCATAATGAATCACATCTCTTCAGGATAGGGAGAGAAGTTATAAATGTTTGTTATACGAGAGAAAAACATCGCCAAGCACTTTTTGATAATTTTTATGAAAAAACAATCGTTGGTAGGTTTCTTTTTATTGTTTTTCTGTGCCCGTTTTTTGTGTTTGGATTCAGTTTTTCATTGATTTTGTCTCCAAAAAGTCGTAAAAAGACGAAAGTAATATAAATCAGAATTAACAATTGTTAATTAGGGACGTAAAATATGAGGAAGTGTGGTTTTTTTATGTTCCATCTTTTCCTCCTCCGCCTCACCAGCATGTGCCCCTTCTCAATTTTACGTCCACCTTTCCTCCCTCGCAGTTCACTAGACGGCTTATGGTACCAACAACACGGGTCGTCCTTGATTGCTAAACCCATGCTGCGGCTCATAGGGATTGAACGCAGGATCACCATACAGCACACGCACATAGAATGTCGGTAGCTCCGTATCAATCCGCTTTTCTCCACGCAGCGCCTCACCAATGCTCCAGTCATCCACGATCAAATGATTTTCAAGAACAGTCAACCCAGATTCTTGACCGGTTTCTCGTGTCGCACCGATAAAACCATTACAGCCTGCATGCAACATAGCAAGACCGATGTTCATCTGCGAGGGAAGACCATCCGTTCGTCCCATCAGACATGCAGCGGAGAGGAAGATGCTTGGTCTATCATACACCCAGTCTTTCACATGGGCAACATCAAAGGCTTTCGAATAGCTGTCAAATCCATAGAGTGATGCAGGGAACCAAAACCAATCCCCATGACCCAGATATTCTAGATAGTTCGCGCTGGTGAAGATACCAAGGAGTTCTGCGATCTGCCGACTGTTCCGAAAATCCCCATAGACCTTCGTCGTAAACCCATATTTTCTGATTTCCCTGGAATAAGGAATCTGATGGAAGACCCCACCAGTCTCACTATATCCTTCTCCAAACATGAAATTGAAGCGATGATGCCAATCATCAGGGCCTTCTACTTCACCACAGAGGTTCTCATAGAAGAACGTCCGAGCAAGAAGCACACTGACATCCTGGATATCCCAGCTGATGAAACGCCCCACGGAGAGGCTCTGGTTCAGTGTGTACGGGTTATCAGATGGCAATCCTCGATCAGGGATATCCTCTTGGGATGGCCCATAGTAGTACATCGGGATCATCGTCGTATCCGCAAGCAGGGCAAGCCAGGCTGGTCCACTCAGATACCCAGATAATAACTCATGAGCATCAAGACGCTCCAACGTGCTCTGTAGTTGTTCGACTGTTTTGTTGACCTTCTCGTTTGTGAAAGGATGAAGCGACTCATTATACCAAGGACCACTCCCAGAACCTTGTGCAACAAATCCATATGACTCATCGGTAAGTTCCCAGGTGGTGTTCGCGATGAGAAACCCACCATGTGCCGCGGTGAGGTACGGTGCAAGACTGGAGAGGCCTGAAATCTGGGGGAGATGCGGTGAGTCTAGACGGGACAGGGACACAATCATCGTAAAATTCACATCAATCCAGGAAAAACCTCGTTGAACAAAAAAACCGCCTTTAGGCCCATCGTACACCTTCATCTGGAGGTCATAGAAACCAGATGCGTTACAACTGAGAGTCTCGACATAGGTCTTGTCAATATCATATGCCATGCTGTTCCCATATGCAACAACCTGCCCATGAGAATCCATGAGAGTTAAAAACACAACAGGATCAGTTGGTCGGAGACGACCAAGAAATGATGCATGATTTGGAGAGATTTCCATAGATATCTGGAGATACGTAAAACCCGGCGGGACGACGAAGGAAAATATTTGTGTACTATTCCCAGAGATATCAAATTCTTTTCCCAGGATGATGATTTTTTTATTGATAATACGATTAGAGTATGAGAATGTCGTTGTATTAAGGACCGCTGGTGGCACAACATCCGCAGGGTTCGTCATCGTCAGATAGTTAATCGAACCGAATTGGTTTTTGATGACAGTCAAAAGAGTATCAGTAATCGCTGCTTCATCTGGGAGGAATGTCACGGTGACAGTGGGAAGAGACAGGTCCATATTCCCGACAAGATAAGCATGCGAGGTTTGAAGCTGTGCACAGACGTCTTGAAGTTCTCCTTCATTGTCATCAAAGAGAAGAAGGGGCATGTTCAGATAACTTGCGAGCGGGGTGGCAAACAGACTGAGCTGGTACAAATCCACAGTCCCATACGGGAGGATTAGAACATCCGGTGCGGTTGTATACGCCCAGGTCGCTAGGGAAATCGCGACAGAAGGAGCAGGACCTAAAATCTCTGTTGCTTGATATGGTGTCATCAAGGGTTCACCAAGAACAAGGAGACCATCCTGTGATGAATTCAAGAACGTCGCAAGAAAGCGTGTCTGCGCATCGGTGAGGTTCCCCTCATGGTGCACCAATAAAGGGAGAAGCCCGGTTGTATTTGTTTCTGTGTCATACCAACAAGCAACGCTGGTGCTAATGAGACTCAGATAGGGGTCATTATCAGAAACGACCACGGCATCGATGAGGGAATTCCGAATGGAACGATGTGAAAACAATTCCAATGACGATCCACTGGCTGTCTCTTGTCCCAGACCCTGTTGATAAATAGGGGAAATTACAAGAAGAGAACAAAGCAGGAGAGGGACGTATGCTTTCATCATCTATATTTATAAAGAGAAGGATATTAATAATTTTTGCATTGTTTGAAAAAACGATGTCATTTCCATAATTCCCACCTGAAAAGTAATATACTACTTCTATGGATATTACTTCTCATCTGATTGAACCTAGGCAATCATGAAGGGGTTGTTTATCATTATGAAAATAAGCAGAAAGATAACTGTTTTCATTAGTTTTATTTGCTTGTCCATGACAACCGTTCAGATTCAATCATCCCAAATCAAAACTACACAACAAACTCAGTTTCTTTTTGACTTCGATCCTGAGACATACATTGAAATGGACATCACGGGAGTCGCTTATGGTCAGGAGTTACTCTGGAAAGCAAACACAACAGGTACGAACTACGAAGAATCCGCGGTGACCTATGTTGATGGGATTGCCTATATCGGCTCCTGCAGTACCCATGGAGCGGGTCATGATAAAATCTTTGCAGTGGACACAACCACCGGGGTCATCATCTGGAGCAATGACACAGGACCAGGGTATGTCGGCCCGGTCATCGATGGAGACGTCGTGTACATCGGAAGCTCCACCCATGGATATTACCCTGATGATGAATACATGTATGCGTTTAACAGATTCACCGGGGAACAATTGTGGAAGACACCGATTTACGGTGGTATCGCAGAATCAGTCCAATACGATGAAACAAAGATCTATTTTGCTTCTGGTTTCTATGACACAAAAATGTATGCGTTGAACAAAGACGATGGGAGCATCAACTGGACGTTCCCGACAGGCTTCTACGTCTGCCCGAATAAACCGATGCTGAAGGACAACATGATCTATGGGGCTTTTTGGGATAACTATAATACAGGGAAATTATACAAAATCAACGCCACCACCGGCCAGGAGGTGTGGAGTGTCTCCTTATCAGCAGGACCCTGGGATAACTCTATCACCGCAGATGGCCAGGGACGTCTCTTTTTAGCCATCTATTATGATAGTACGATGAACGCATACAGCGAATATACAGGACAATTGCTCTGGACCTACCCACTGCAGGGAGGGTCATTATCGTTCAACGCGTATCATAACGGCTGTGTGTTTATCGCAGACACCTTTGGATATGTGTATGCGTTAAATGTGAGTACCGGTCATCTTCTTTGGGAAAAAAACATTGGTGGCTCCTGTGATATCAGCTCTCCAACGATAAGTGGCGGCCTTCTTTTTATCGGAACACGGGATGGCGCAGATGGTGCGTTTTATGCGTTAAATGAAACCACCGGGTCGATTCTCTGGAAGTATACTATCGGAGCAAGTGTCACTGCGCCTCCTTCGATCGTCGATGGGATGATGCTCTGCGGGTCAGATGGCTGGAATATGTATGCGTTCGATGTCGGTCTTGGAGACGGGGATTGGTTGTTTCATCGTTACGATCGTTGGAACACCGCATATTCACCAGTCGGATTGAATACCTGGCAATATATCCGTGCAGAATGCAGTACGGACCACGACCGTATCACCTGTGTGGTCACGAATGTCTATGACCATGATGTGCAGAATATCCTGTTGCATCTGCCGTTTTCAGCGTATTGGTACACAGAGACAGGTGAGCTTCTGAAAGAAGACTCTGACACCTATACCCTTGAATCGCTCCCTGCTGGAGCATCTCAAACACTATTGATCAGTCAAGAACCACTGTTCCAAGCAAGTATCACAAGACCAGAGAAAGGACTGTATATCGCAAATATGAAAATACTACCCTTCTTCGTTCCGCTCGTGCTGGGTACTATCGAGATTCAGGCATCGGTACAGGAAATCAACAAATCTCAGATTGCCCGCGTGGAGTTCTATATCGACGATGAACTGCAAGCAGCAGACACAGAAGCCCCCTATAGCTGGATGTGGAATCAACGATCCTTCGGTGCTCATATGATGAAAGTAGTTGCGTATAAAAACGATACAACTGCTAGTGATGAATTAAAAATATGGAAGATATGGTAATCATCGAAAAGAACAATCAATGAATCACCAGAAATAAAGATAAATGTTGCATATTATGTTATTTTTAATGTTTTTCTTAGAGGAGTAAAGATTGGAAAAATTTATTAGTACTATATATGATGATTTCTATTGTGCATGAATTAGATTCCAAGGATCATAAAATCTTATATCATCTCTTTTTGAACTCGAGACAATCACTTTCATCGGTAGCAAAAAAAGTCGGTCTTCAGAAAAGCGTTGTCGAATATCGCATCAAACGACTCCAGACAAAAGGTATTATAAAAAATTTCAATGCAATGGTCGATGTCTTCAAACTTGGGTTCTCCGTTTACCGACTCTATATCGTCCTACAGTATGCATCACCAGATAAAGAAAAGGAGATCATAACTCACTTTGTCAACCATAATAACACATGGAGTATCGCATCGACAAAGGGACGCTACGATTTGATTATCACTATATTGGTAAAATCCCCGAATTATTTTTATGCGTTCTATGAAGAGACCTTGCGATTATATCGATATTATTTCAAAGAAATATTCTTTTCCCAGCTGTATGAATCGTTTGGATACAAACATTCCATGTTGCTGAGTGAACTGACGACAAGCCATGAACGCGCCTATGAATATCGAGATGATGGAAAAACCGTTGATGTCGACGCGGTCGACTACAAGATACTAAATCTCCTTGCGAAAAACACAAGGATGAACAGCGTCGACATCGCAAGTCAGATCAAGGTATCAACAGTCACGATCCATTCAAGAATCACGAAACTCATAAAATCAGGGGTGATTCAACGGTATTCGATCACGATGGATATCAATAAGCTTGGGTTACGTGAGTTCATCGTGAACTTATCCCTGCGTGACTATAACAAGAAAAACCAGATTATCACCTATCTGAGTGACAATCCTTTTCTCTGGGAGATTCATAAAGCGATTGGCGGGTATGATTTGGAAATCACGTTGTACGCGACAAACTTTGAGCATTTCTATCGAGTGATGGAGGACCTTCGGAAGAAATTCCCCGATGATATCGCAAACTACGATTATCTCTATGTCACTGAGGTGTTCAAATCAAATATACTGCCTGAAAAAGTATAACGACTCCTAGAGGACCGAGACAATTTTTTAGAAAAAAATTTCTAGGGTTGTTGTATTATTTCTTTGCTTTCTTCAGTACGTTATCGATACGTGCTTTTAACTCTTTAATTTCTATTGGTTTTTTGATGTAATCCTCTGCGATGAGCGCACCAGCGTGCTCAGCGAATTCATCGGTTCGAGCAGTGAGGAAAATAATTGGAATATTCTTCCAGGCAGGGTTTGCCCGTACCCGATCGAATACCTCCCAACCATTCATCTTCGGCATCATGATGTCAAGAAGAATGAGATGGGGGATTTCTTGTTTTTCCAATAACTCAAAGCATTTTTCACCGCTTTCCACCGGGATGATCATGTACTCTTTCCCGTAGAGACTCTCAAAGGATGTTTTAATGAAATAAATCTGATCCTTTTCATCATCTACTAACATGATTTTCTTCATGATGGCTTCTGCCTCTGATGATATATCAAGGAGGTCTTTAATAGTTATTGTTCCAGAGGAGACATCCAAATATTATCAATCTTGCAGGAATCCGTTTTTTATATATTTATGACGTGCTTGCTGCAGGGAATGTGAAGAACACTGTTGTTCCTTTCCCAGGGCCAGGGCTTTCGACCCAGATGGTTCCTCCATGTTTTTCGACAATACGCTTGCAGATCGACATCCCCAAACCGGTGTTCTGGATGTCATGCCGTGCTGAATCTGCTTTGTAGAACTCATCAAAGATGCGACCTAACTCATCTTGGCTCATTCCAATACCGTTATCAACGATGGATATTGTGACAAACTCATTGGTGAGTTTCGCATCGATGGTTATCCTGCAATCTTCCTGGCAGTATTTCACTGAGTTTTCAAAGATGTTTGTCAGTAGCTCCTCGAGTCGCAATCGATCCGCTTTTATCCAGAGGGAAGTATCGATGCTGTTGGAGATCTTCACATGGTTCTCATCAAATAGGATTTTTTTATTGCTGAGGATCTGATTGATTTCTACAGATAAATGGAGCACCTCTATGGAGAACCGTGTGTTCGGTGAATTTAGCACCGCAAGTTCAAGTGTTTTTACCACCAGATTTTTCATGTAATCAGCATTTCGATGAAGGACTGTCAGCATCTCCTTTTTGGCAGGATCTGCTTCTTTTTCTTCAAGCAGAGGGATGAGATTTATCAATGGACCAAGCGGGTTTTTCAAATCATGGCCGAGTTGATTGATGAACTCGTCTTTCTGTTTGAGTAGTTTTTCTACTTCTCTCGTTCGTTCCTGTACTCTTCGCTCCAGATTCTTATTCAGTGTACTAAGCTCTTCTCGGGCGAGGGTCAAATCCTGGTTTATCTGCTCAAGTCGTCTGGTTTTTTCTTCTAATTCCTTTGTCCGTGCAGTCACCAGTTGTTCCAAGTTCTTGCTGTATTCTTCTAGATGATCCCTTGA
>DAJP01000059.1:8819-14249 GCA_002496355.1 Euryarchaeota archaeon UBA346
CCCATCCGTCGGACTCCCTTTGTCAGCTCGCCTATTGGAGATGAGATGAAGTAATTAAAAAGGAAAAATATGAGCAAAAAGGAGACGATGATGAAGATACCGGAGTACAGGGAGATCGTCACAATCATCTCATTGGTCATCG
This sequence comes from Euryarchaeota archaeon UBA346, assembly GCA_002496355.1. Lineage (GTDB taxonomy): Archaea > Thermoplasmatota > E2 > DHVEG-1 > DHVEG-1 > SM1-50. Next base: position 8,962 of record DAJP01000059.1, read on the forward strand.
TGTCAAGACTTGCGAGTGAAAAGATGTACCGCACGGAATAATCATGTCTTCCCCAGTCCTCAAAATATGGTTGAATTATATCGACGCGTCTTGTTTGTTCATTCAGGAAGAGGGATGAAGTGGAGTCTCCTGCTCGTTGGATTAGGGTGGCGTTTTCCAAGAATCGCGCTCCCTGTGTTCGTTCATTGTATTTCCCTGTTTGTATTTCAACAGAATCAAAGAGAATCTTACCGTTCACATTCACGATTTGTATCGTGATAAGGTTATCGTTCAATTTCATGACATTATCGATGACTTCGGTGAATTTGTAAAAACCAGATTCATTATAGAAGACAAAGTTTTGGATGACAGAGGGAGCGGAGAGGCTGGAGAAGGAGGTGGCGGTTTGGATGAGTGATTCTTTTGCTGATTTTGATTCACGGTCGATGATCACTAGTGAGCTGGTGAGAAATACGACAAGGAGGATGACGAGAAGCGGGAGAAAAATTTTCAGTTTGAGGTTTTGGAACTTCTTCATTCCTTGCTACACCAACGACCAGATATCTCGCCTCAGTTATTTAACAGTGATTTCTTCAACGAGTGTGCTGAGATCTGACCGTGGGCTCCATTCGAGGTATTCTGGATACGCTATGTTACAGACACTGATGTACAAGGGGATGCATGCGACATCATCCATCGCGACCTTGAATCCCTCACGCATGAGGTTCATCCTTGTCTTCTGGTTCATGGTATAGCTGACTTCCGAAGTGACGTTATCAACGGTTTGATTCGAATAATTTCCAAAGTTGTAAGATCCTCTTCCAAGCGGGTGATTCTCAGACCGGAGTAGATAATCGAAGATCTCACCACCATCACCGGTTGCTGGGATCCAGCCAATAAAATAAATAGAGCAGTTCCCCATATATAACTTCGAATAATACTCGTCTTCGGTAGGGAGCAGATTGAGGCTGATATTGACCACCTGTGAAAGCTGTCGAACTATCTCCTCGCTTATCTCGATTTGCAACAGGTATCCTTCTGGACAATCTAATGTCATATTAAACCCATGTTCATAGCCAGCCTCTCTCAGAAGTTGTCGAGAGAGGTTCAAGTCATAGGGTAACCGCTTTATCACAGGGTTATATCCGAAAATTAACGGAGAGAGGAATTGTGATGCAGGCTCAGCGGCCAGACGCAGGATTTTTGTGATGTTGTTTACGTCTATTGCATGATACAATGCTTTCCTCACTCGGACATCTGTTAGCGGATTCTTCTGCCCGGGGAAATTACTACTATTTTCCCGGAAGTCAAATCCGAGATACCACACGGTGGGATTTGATATTTTCTTCATCGTTATCCATGAACAATTGAGTATCTCCTGGACAAACGTTTCTGGGACATGCTCCATGATGTCGATTTCTTTAGAGATGAGCGCGTTCTTCCGGTCCTCGCTTTTTGGGATGACCTTAAAAATAACAGTAGTAATATCAGGCTGACCCATTGCATAGTCATTAAAGCGTACTAGGGTGATGTGATCGTTTGTCACATTCTCCTGAAGCTTATACGGTCCGGTTCCCATAGGCCATTGTTCTTTTGTTTCTTGCTGATATCTCTGAGACATGATCGGGATATTTGTCAGTTTGTTTAAAAGAATAGGAAACGGTTGATACGTGACGAAATCAACGGTATATTCGTCCACCACATTGACTTGTTCGATCTCAGTGAGTAAATCTCGGAGAACATGGGTGACATTGTTCTTTATTTCATCAATGGTATATTTGACGTCGAATGCAGTGAATTTGTACCCGTTATGGAATGTGACATCATCTCTAAGGAAAAACCGCCAGGTGCAGTTGTCAGGATTGTTCCAGGATTTCGCAAGTTTGGGAAACAGCTTGAAACTACTATCAAACTCGACTAAAGGATTAAAGATATTAAAATTGATTCCTAAGGTGCATACATCATAGCTGTCGATCCAGGGAAAGAATCCGTGCGGCTCATCAGAAATACCAATTGTCAGCAGCTCGCTTTGTTTTTGATTATCCTCTTCAGCTTGGTTGATACATCCAGAAAAACCAACACAGAGCAAGAGGAACCCTATGAAAACCCCAAGTATTTTTTTCATGTTTTTCCTAACCAATTAATCAAGAGTACTATCACCAAAGATACAATCCTACACTATCAATGTGGATATCCCTATATATCTCAGCAGTATGTGAGAATTAAAAGGTATCCTTAAATTTTTTGTACAAACTGACAATATTTACCGGAAAAAATATTTTTCATCCAAGTTTGGGATGGTTCTTTAGTTGACGGAGAGAAACGGGTTTCCGATAAGGGTATTTCCCGCGCATTCTGTATGGGGATCTCGATCAGGATATCGCTGTTCGACAAACGAGGAAGTCTCCACATAGGATTCCATTTTAAACCAGGCGTTCCCGAGATACATCTGATGATCTCTCATCGCCTCGTACATTAAATATTTATACTCCGTGCCGTAGCTCCAAGACGTCCCACTCGCTGCCTGACCAAGAGACCTACCGAATACATAGGAGACCGCGATGTTGATAGTGAATGGTGTTGTTCCTGATGCTGTCCAGAAATCAGCGCTATGACACCCGTACAGAAAGACCATGAGAGCCCCGTTGGAAAGACCCAACACCTTAAATGATGAAAAACCACCATCATCCCATGCTTGATACTTTGAGTTTGCATGCTGCCAGGTGTCAAACACCTCATAGGTATTCAATCGAAGTCGAGTCCAGATGTCATCGGCAGCAGTGATATCAATGCCTTCACCATCAGTATCGACATTTGTGACTCCGTAGATATCTTGTAAAACCGGGACGACTCCAATAGGTCCATAGAAGTTATTATCATAATCCTCGTGACAAGCGACAAACGCTTTTTTTGCTATAATAAGCTCACCAGTGTAATATTGATGAGTTTTTTCTAAGAAGTGATTCATAAAAAATACTTGCCCAAATATCGGTGGTCTCATCCAGCAGACCCAGATTTCTGGTCCCTCATTCGGACCAAAGCTATGATAATCATACAGACCGTCTCCATCTGTGTCCACAAACGATCCATCCAGATCCTCATAAAACACACTTAACTGACCACTGTTATTTCCAACGCCTTGTTCCCAGAGTGCGTAGGGAATCTGACCGACGAACACTGCTCCTACGGTGTCATTTCGGAGGTAGTCTTCTTGTAAAATCTCACGAAGCAGCCCGGGGGCAATCGGGTTTCTGTTGCGCAGGCCATTGACCTGCATGATTGAGAATGATACAGGAAAACGTTCAGAAACCTCGGCAAGATATCTGGTGAATTTCCCTTGTATCCAGGGGTAGAGTTGAGCGTCGACAACAACCAGGATATGATCGCTATTCGTAGCAACAGAGGTACTAGCATCTGCTAGGGTCGCAGTGGTAGTCATTGATGCTGCGTTGGCCATCCCAAAGATTCCGTTCAGCAAGAAAAGTATGCTCATCATCAGAGCTGTGGTTTGTCTTTGGATGGGGTGGACCTCCATATATATCAATACAGACAACAAATATAAATGCTTTTTCAGAGATAAAAAATAATGACTTATTTATCGAGTGCTTTGATGATGTCTTGTAAGGACAGCACTTTTGCAAAACCACGACGCAATACCTGTAATTCCATCTCATGTAATTGTGGAAAATGTGCTGCAGTGACATCACTTCCGAACACGACTTTAAACCCTCGCTCATATGCCTGTCGCGCGGTTGTCGAACAACAGTAGTTCGTCAACGTCCCACTGATAATCACCGTATCTTTCTCCAGGTTCTTCAGAATGGTTTCCAATGGGGTTTCAAAAAACGCCCCATAGGATGGTTTATGGATGACTATCTCCTCATCAGCAGGAGCAAGCTCATACCATACAGTCCCAGTGACAAAAAACGATGACTGATCAATAGACATCTCTGGAAACCGGCTGGGCATAAGTGGTAATGTTCTTGGGCGGTCCAAATACCGATGTGTCTTCGAATACACTGTATAAAGAACAGGGATCTTCTTGGATCGGCAGTACTGGATGAGTCGTTTCATTTGTGGTACTCGCCGGGTAGCCTCAGGGACCCAATACGGTGACCAGTGAGGTTTGACAAACTCATCCTGCATATCGATAACGAGTAATGCACATTTTTCAGCGATAACATCGAATTTCACTTCCCCCGCCTCATAGGATTTCTTCGCTAACTCAAGAACATGTGCCTCTGAAAATTTTGTCTCCCGCATCATACAAAAAGGAATCGTATTATTTCTTATGAAGATTATGGCAAAAAGATGTTTTCTTAACTCAGGATAAGAAGAACGATGAGAATAGCAAGGATACGAGTCAATGAATCTAGCAAATGAAGTCGTAAAAGGAAAGGGATTTTTGCCACCGAAGGCCCTTCCGCTGGGAGAACAGATGAGGTGGTAAAGCGATAAAAATGAACGGAATTTGATTGAAGGGTTCGTGTCAAGGAATAGGGGGACGGGTCATGCGTCGTCTTGTTCGTTATCTCTAGATGATGGGTTTCATCAATGAGGTATTCCACGACAGTATAAGAGGTGCCCCAGGGAAGATTGGACATCTCAAGGGCATAGGGAGTGTCATATGCATCGAAATTACTGATAAGGATGCTGATGTTTGTCCCATCCTCTGAAATACCTCCAAGATATGTGATACCGGTCGAAGCATCCATGAGTGGTGTTGATAGTCTCAAGGGAGTGTCCCTGATGATATCATTCATCGCTATATAAGTCAAAGCCGGTCTTTTATAGACCCCAGTATAAGTGAAGAGACTGAGGTCGAGGCCAAGGAAACGCATCAACCAGTTGTTGTCCTGATTGCCTCGATAACGATACGCATGATCGAGCTGTGCATCTTGGAAAACGGTCAGACAGCAGGCGGTAAATGCGGCGTTCCTCGCATTGTCTTTATCTCGTTGTGGGGTGAGAATATCAAGGTTCCACTCCGTGTTAATGTTCTCAGCATCGACATATCCATACGAGTCAAGAAGCAGTCGAATATATCGGGATGCATTATACATCTCATAGGGTGTACCTGCGTATCGATGCCAGGAGAAGAAATCTAAAGGAACCTCATGGTCTTTTAAATATTGGAGAAAACCCTGGGTATAATTGACGTTGGTCACCGATGACGTGCAGGGACCACCGATTTTAAGGGATGAATTCCATGCTTTCATCGTGTCAGCGGTGATGTGATACAATTCGTAATACTGGTCAGCAGTCCCGTTCCAAAACCCAGTCAGATCAGGTTCGTTCCATACCTCCCA
>DAJP01000017.1 GCA_002496355.1 Euryarchaeota archaeon UBA346
TACGACGGGACAATTGAGATGCTTGGAAAAAACCTGAAAAACTGGAAAACAGATCTTTACGAGCACATCGGAGTTTGCTTTGAGTTCCCCAACCACTACCAAAAACTCACTGCCCTGGAAAACCTTGAGCTGTTTAGTTCATTTTATAAAAATAAAACCATCGACCCGAATGACCTTTTAGAGATGGTCGACCTCGGTAAAGACGCGAACCAGCGCGTCAGCTCGTACTCGAAGGGAATGAAAACGAAACTCAACTTCGCCAGATCTCTTCTCAACAACCCCCAAATGCTGTTTCTTGATGAACCAACAACGGGTCTTGATCCGGTCAGCGCCCGCCAGATAAAAAACATCATCCATGAAAAAAAGAAAGCAGGAGCAACCATATTCCTGACCACGCATAATATGACCGATGCTGACGAGCTCTGTGACCGTGTGGGTTTCATGGTGGATGGTTCATTGGTTCTCATTGAACGTCCTAAAGATTTGAAACTGGAACACGGGAAAAAACTCGTACGAGTAGAACATCTCATCAATGGTGAGATTGCACGAGAGGAGTTCACGTTAGACAAGCTTGGTTCAAATCCCTCGTTCATCAAGCTGCTGAACAGCAACCGAGTTCTTACCATCCATTCACAAGAAGCAACACTTGATGATGTGTTTATCAAAGTCACAGGAAGGCAACTGAAATGACCCAGCTGAAAACCATGTTGAAGTGGGACATCATCCTTCAATCTCGCTATAAAATCATACACCTTTCAATTCTCAGCGTCCTGATTTACTTTGTGACACTGGTCGCGATACCATCGATGAACACCGTGCAGTTCAAGACCATGTATCTGTTCTTCGACCCAATCCTCATTGGTATCATGTTCGTCGGTGCTCTGGTCCTTTTTGAAAAAACAGAAAACACCCTCCAAGCACTCAACATCACCCCCATGGAACGAAGAAACTATTTCTTTTCAAAGATCATCTCCCTGACGTTATTGTCTATCATTTCCGCGTTTCTATTCCTTTTTCTTTCCCATGGGTTGTATTTTGAGTACTTCTACATGCTGAGCGGGATTATCCTGACATCGGTCTTTCTTATTCTATTAGGGTTCATCTTAGTAGCCCGATGTAACAGCATCAATGAATATCTGTTGATGATGATGCTAGCGTTCATTCTTCTCTTTATCCCACCATTACTGGACATCACCGGCATCTATGAAAACATCATCTTTTACCTCTGGCCATCACAAGCAGCATTCCTTCTTGTCGAAGGGGTCTTTGGTTCTCTTTCTCCGACGGACACGATCTACGCTGTGGCCTACCTTTGTATCTGGATCACTGCTTGTTATTATATTGCCAATAAAGCATTCTACAAATATATTGTGCTAGGAGGAAGGTAATCGTGGTTCAGATACGAAAATTGTTCCTCAACGATATCAGAAACATCGTACGAGATCGTTTGCTTTTGTATTCTGCATTCTTGATACCACTCATCATTATCATCTTCACGCGACTCGTCGTTCCCTGGATATCAGAGAATGTCTCTCCGATAGAGCAGTACTATCCACTGTTGTTCATGTTTATCGTGATCACGATTCCCTTAATGTTCGGATTTGTCCTTGGATTTCTCATCATGGATGAACGTGATGAAAACCTGCTGACTGTCCTGCGAGTCATGCCGATCTCAAGAAACACTTACCTGCTCTACCGGATGATTCTCCTTAGCGTTCTTTCGCTGATTTATATCCTGCTCTTTCCCATTCTCACCGGCTTAATCGACATCGGCTTTATTGACTATCTCCCTGTTGCCTTACTGTTAACGTTTTTGACACCGACGCTAGGTTTGATTGCAAACATTGTCGCGACTAATAAGGTCCAAGCGTTCGCAGTGTTCAAAACACTCGGAGGTGTTTTCTACATCCCCTTGTTTGCGTTCTTTATTAATAACGACCTCAAATACATCCTTGGTATCATCCCGAACTTCTGGACATTCATGGCACTGGATAAACTCCTTACAACTGGAAACCAGGAGTATGTCTACCTAGGTATTGGATTTTGTCTTCATATTGTGCTATTTGGAGTACTCTTTTACCTCTTCAATAAAAAGAATTAAAGATGAAAGAAGACGCATACCTCTCTTCTTATTGAAAAGGAAGAACAGGAAAAAAACAACCATTGTTACGGGTGGGATATGTCTTTTTCTTTCAAATTTGTCAGTAGGCCTGAAGTTTGTATACGTAGATATTTGCATTGGATGTACGGATGTCTATCTTCTGACCATCAGTGCCCAATGTACCTATGACATGGGTTGCTTCTAAGAGGCTTACATTCAAGGTTATCTCTTGTAGCTGTACTTTTGCATTGGATGTCGTCATCTCAAAGGTTGCGTTGATCAGGGGGTTAACATAAACGGTTACTGCACCGTTGCTCGTTTCAATACTAGTATCATCCTGAATGCTTTGTATCTCTGCAGTAATCGCACCATTTGATGTACGAAGATTTCCAATCCCGGTGACATTCTGGATACCTATATGCCCGTTGCTCGTTGATACTGATACTACTCCTTCGACATTCTCGATAGTGATTGCTCCATTAGAACTTGACGCAGAGATGTCCCCTTTGACATGTGAAATCTGTATCGCTCCGTTAGAGGTGGTTAGAGTCTCTATGGTAGTGTTGAATGGTACTCTGATAGAGTAATCGACCCCATATTGTATCAAGCTCTGACCAGTGTATTTTGTTTCGATTTCAAGGTGTTTTTCTGTTTGAGTGACACTGATGTTGATTTTTCGAAGTTCCTCTTCACCCGAGGTTGATGTTTTTACTGCAGAGACCGTCACCTTGTCGCCATTCCAACCCGTGATTTCAATCGCACCATTGATGTTGGAAACACTCACGATGGTCTGTTCATCCACGGAATATTCTCCACTGAAAGTATCCGTAACCGTAGGTCCTATACAACCATTCAAACATCCAATGAGCAAGAGAGAAATCATTACGATAATTGTCAGGTTTTTTTTCATATAATATGCCTCTGAAGTAAGCACGATATTCTTCTTTTTCCTCTTAAATCTTCTGCCATCAATTGGGAAGATTAAAGATAAACGTAAGGGTTTAGAGAAATATTTTATAAAAAAAAATAGAATCAGAGTTTAAATTCTGGACTGTTTTGAAACAACTCAAGATACAGTTTCATAAAAATCTCTACATATCCCTTCGCAGCGGATGTAGTGGTAAATAGAAATCTTTCTTTCTCCAATGTTTTCTCAAGATATCCTTTTAATACGAGAAAATCAACATGCTCTTGGCCAATCTTGGAGTTTAAGTTGCATCGCTGGATAATCTGCGTAATCGACCGTGGTGTGTTACAGTAAGTAAGAATCTCCCAGTAAATCTCATATTGGGTTCGCCGGTTGTTCACTGAGGTTCCTCCATAAAGGATGCAATTCTTATCTCAGCTTCCTTACTTTTTGCGAGTCGATCATCCCAGCATACCGAGTACTTAAGAAAAGAAAAGGGAAGGAAAAACCCTACCATGCCCATGACAGTGCTTACGAGTATTCCTCCAACTGCAGGAATCAAATTAGTGGTACCTGTATATAGATTAAATCCAAGGAGGGCTGTTTGAAAAAGAGCGTTTGCAAAAAAACAGACTCCTGCGATTTTACTGATGAACATCATTCTCTTTATTTGTGGTTTTTCATCGCGGTACAGAACCAACAGTTTGACAATATACCCGGTGAGTTTCTCATGAGGAAGATTCTTTTCTCCGATCTTTTCGTCTTGTATCTCATCAAATTTACTCAGGACTTCTGCGCTGGAAATCACATATCGAAGAGAAAAATATGCGACAATAAACCCAATCACTAGAGAGACAAGATTGAGATATATATTTGAAATCGTCTTCGTCAACGCCAAGCCATTCGTCGTTATAGTAGCAATTGCAAACGCCATTGCCATGGCACCAAAAGCTAGACTCATTATTGCAAGAGCCATGAAGTGCTTCATTTCTTTTTTAAGTTTTGTTTCTGTGTGAGTGAGTTCTAAATCCATTTCCATTTTTTATCACCATTACTGATTATGTCATGCGGCTCATTAGAGGTTTCCGAAACATTGTTCCATACGATAGTTCTGCGGCCTGGCTTGGTATTGGGTGGTTCTTGAAGAGGAAAAAACCATTGGTGTTTTCATAGAGGTCCTACAGAAATTCTTTGTTTTAACAACGATATGAGAGACCAGGAGAAAAGGACGACCCCAGCTCCCATAAGGGACACAAACATCACAAGGAGAATACCATAGGTTATCTGCTGGAAATAGCTGCAGACGACGGTCGCACAGATGATCAGCAAAGCAAAAATCCCCAGCTCTTTCGGAGAAAAGATGATTCCTTTGAGAGAAATAGTCCCGGGTGTGAACCAATCAACCCAAAGCAGACCGATAGCGACCAGGTACCACAGAAAAATCAACAGATACGGAAGAACTATGTTTGGTAGACGCTCAGGGAAAATGACCGCGGTTGTCACACCATACAAAACAAAAAGATAAACTAATACAATCGTTAATCCTTTTTTCCCAAGAACAAGTGACTGCAGATTCTTTTCTCTTGAAAGAAAATGCAGCAGACAGATTATCAAGATCGACCCGACCATAGAACCAACAGATCGAATCATATCATATTTGGCTCCGTTGCTCTGAAAACTTGCTCCCATTATGATCAGGATTATTACGAGAAAAAATGTTTTCCAATTTTTTTGTAAAAAACGTTCATGACCAGGGAGAACATCCCTACTGAGCAACTCATAAACAAACACAGGTATCACAAACGACATGATTGGATGGTAGAACAGCACCAAAGTGAGAAACTCACCCCAGGCGACACCAAAAAAATAACCGACCATAGGACCAGTCGAAGTTGGATATCCAAACCAGAGGACCTTGGTGATAAGTGCCTCATACAACCCAAACAGCATTCCGAAAAAATACAACTGACGAGGAGACGTCTTTTTCCAGAGAAACGCCACGTTCAACAAGAAGATTGCATGCCCCAAGTATAATGGATAGGTGAGGAAGAGGCCCCAGGGATCGATAAACCAAAGTGTCGAAGCACCTGAGAAGACCTCTGCAAAGAACATTGAGAGTGCGCCAAGAAGAAGAATCGACCACAGCTTCTTCATACGAGAAAATAACATCATGTCGTTATTAAATTATACTGGAAAAAAAATTGCGAAAACTACAAGTGGATGCTTCTTCTCAATGAAGAGGACGTTTCTCTTTTTTCTTTACCGAATATACCAACCAGACGTACTGCCCTTGTAACCGTTCACATTTCATCAAAGTTATCTCTGGATTTTTGTTAATGTCACTCCACATGCCATATGATTTTTTCCCAACGATAATCGGATGAACAAGCAAACTTATCTCATCGACCAAGCCTTGGTCAAGCAGGAGGTTTCCTAGGATTCTCCCTGTATCGGTCACAATGGTTTTCACTTGATATTTTTTTGCCAGAAGTTCTAACGCTTTTCGTAGATCAACAGAGTTCTTTCCGACACTATGATACTCGTACTGTCGCTCATCCAGATAACAAAGATATCTTTTTGGTGTCGTCCGAGACACCAGCACGATCACATCCCGAACCTGTTCAAACCGTCTGCAAGCATGCAGCAATCCTTCCAGTTTCCCTTTGGAGTCGACCACAACCCAAGCAGGAAGGGTCTTCCCCCGCTTTGGTTTCTGAAAATCAGAGGGGGCTTCCGGTGGAATTCCAGTTCCATACAGTTTTATGCCGGCGGTGATGGTATTTGAACCAATCAGATGGATATCAGGTTTGAACATCCCAGCGATCCTATAATGCAGCTCCATGTTCGGCTCAAAGGAAGAAAGTGAACCATCGATGCTGATAGAATTATGGATGATGACTTTGGGAATCATAGGAGATACCAACAGGAAAGATCACGTGACCTGAGCGACAATCACAACATAATTTTTCCCATATTTTTTTGCGCATTTCGGACATGTGGTATACCACATGTACCATTTTGATATGGTCACATTCTTAGTTGAGGCGAACTGTTCAAATTCTTTGCACCATTTCCCGGTATCCTGAAAAGGTCCTTCGTAGACTTTACTGAGGAATTTACCACTTATCGTTATATTCTCTGCGCCAGGGATTTGCTTATCGACCGCGAGATACAGATTCATATTCCACTTCGACGTATGGTCCGATAGGCATACTCCATCCGGTATTATCGCATGAGCATCCTGTACCTTTTCATCAAGTTTCTTCATCACACCACCAAAATTGAGTGGTATGTTAAAAAACGTCGATATGTTCTCCTTAATGAACTTCTTGTTATCCCATTCAAACAGCTTCCCGTCCCAGGGCGTGGGATCAAATCTCGGGCAACATTCATTTTCGTTTATTATTTCACCTTCGCTAGATATTTTTCGAAATCCTTTACAAAAAATTTTTTTCCTTTTGTTTGTATGATAAATCCTTCTTGTTCAAGTAATTTTTTCTGATCGAGTGCTCCACCCGGGTATTTCTCATTAAGATATCCATCGACTTTTAATGTCCGCCAATAGGGGATAGGAAGGGATTTTCCCTGGTTTGCCACCTCTTCTGTTGCATTTGCTGCAGTCATGATAAAAATCCCGGTCGTTAAAGAGCAGCATCCTTTGACATGATGTTTCTTCGCTATCGTTTGACAGAGCTCAACAAGGGTGATGAGTTTTCCTTTAGGAACTTGCTTCATGAGAGTGACGACCTCACTTGGATTTGCAAGTACTACATCATCCCCTACTTCAGCACCCATCTTATGAACCGCGTTATAACACGGAAAGCTTTTTTGTAATTTTAGAATTTTTGGGAGGTTCTTCTTATCTGCGAGTTTCTCCTGCCAAGATTTCTTTTTATATGCCATGTGCGCATCTCGTCTTTCGTTGTTTTTTCAGTTCCTCTCTTCCGCTATAGGGACGAAAGAACAATTCATATTCCTCTTTTGAAATCGCTTTGTCGTATTTCTTTTTTATCTCATCAAGAATGTCTGCACGCAGAGGTAATATTTCACAGGATTCAAAACAATCACAGAACGAACAGTCCTGCAAGTTCTTGCTTTGTGCACAAGGACGAACAGGGCATTCTGTATCCAGATGGCACCCGATTTTATTGCAGCCGACGCAAAGGATTTTTTCCTCAGGGACATCGAAGCCAAAAAAGGTGTTCCATCCTTTTCGAATCGTGGTTTTCTTCGCAAGGATATCAACGTTCTTGACATACGCTGGACAGAGATCACAGCGGTATCCACAGAATCCCATGATCTTCTTATTCATCATCCCACCGATACAGCTGTTTCTTCTTTTTTAAAAGAGCAGTGTCGCAGACAAAACATAGACCATTATGGCAACTGATCGTTCCCCCACAGTTTGGGCAGCGCCATTTTTCTTCTTCAGCTCTGAGGAATTGTTCCATACCGTTCGTTTTGATGGACGCGAGGTTCTCAAGAAGGCTCATCCGGAAAAACTTCTGATATCTGGTATCGATGTGTGTGATGTTCTCACAGGGAAACTCCGGGCATTCAGAACAAAATGTTACGGAATGCTTTAGAAGACGTTCGCATCGTTTTTTCAGAAATGCGCATTTCTTGTCTCGGGGACGACAGCCTTGGCAATAGGTCATGGGAATACCTTTGTTTTTTATATCATGGCGCATCGCAAGAAATCCACTGCAGACGTTGCAATCCATACCGCAGGGCGCGATAAGATCTTTTGAGAATTTGTTCTTCATTACCCATACCAGAATCTGTGAAACAATCTGTAATGAAATGCAATAAAGAATCACTGTTATTAAAGAATATCTATGGAGAAAATTAAAGAAAAACAACAGTCACTCCCTAACATTAAAATTTATTGAGTTTCAGAAAAGCATCATAAAAAAAATATATTCATCGTTTCATATATCATATGAGAAGTTGCAACCATGAATACCAAAGAAGCCGTATTGTTCAATAAGAGAAGTGAATGGCGCATCTGGTTAGAAAAGAATCATAAAAACAAAAAGGAAATCTGGCTTCTCCATTATAAGAAACAATCAGGGAAACATGGTTTGAATCATATCGATGCAGTCGAGGAAGCACTCTGTTTTGGCTGGATTGACAGTAAACTGAAGAAGATCGACGAGGAGCGATTCATCCTGAAGTATTCACCAAGGAAGCCAAAGAGTGTGTGGTCAAAAATCAACAAAGAAAAAGCTGAAGCGATGATCGTCTCCGGAAAGATGACACAAGCTGGTCTCGATAAAATCGAAGAAGCAAAAAGACACGGGTTATGGAACATCGCGTACACAAATAAGATGAAGGAACGAATCCCTTTAGATTTGAAACACGCGTTGATAGAAGACAACAAAGCATGGGACAACTTCCAAGGCTTTGCTAATAGCTATCGAAATATGTATTGTGGATGGATAAAAAACGCAAAAACACAAGAGACACGAGAGAAAAGAATTACTGAAGTTGTAAAACGTGCACACCTCAACAAAAAACCAGGGGTAGAATAAAAGGAAAAAAAGAAAGAGGTTGTGAGGTTTAATGGAGATCCATCAGAAAAGCTCGTATGTGTGGTTGCTGCAAGAGTTTGAGCAGTATTGGGTATTTTTCGAGGAGTCGAAGATAACGGACCGGGATTCTGGAAGCTAGATCGTCATCAAGTGTGTATTTATTCGGTTTGTAGATTTTTCCAAGTTCGCCAGTGGTTCGGATTTCTGCGGTTGGCGTGGTGCTGAACTCGATGATGTCTCCCATTCCTTGTGCAACCCCATTATCACCGATGGCTCTATACCAATAGGTGGTGCTGGCGGTAAGATTGCCGAGATATGCTTGGAATGTACCTGTTGTATTCATGAGTTGTGGGGTAGTTGATTGGTCAAGTTGATTGGGGCTGTCGTCGCTGTATACAAACCAGACATTGCATGTTGGGGTTCCACCAGTTTCCCAGAGTTCTGCCTTTATTATCGCATGGTTCTTGCCGATTTCCGCAGGTTGTCTTGAGATGATCAGTGGTTGCCCAGGTGTGACTTTCATGATGACCCCAGACCAGGTGTCTGCATCGTTTTCTGCAACTGCCTTGTAAAAGATGGTGATGTTTGTGACAAGGCTGGTGAGAGACGCGCTGAATGGACCAACGGTTGTTTTTATTTCAGGGGTTGTCTGTTGATTGAGGGCGTTTTCGTCAGTCCCATAGAGGAAATAGACGGTGCAGGATGCGGCTCCGCCCATATGCCAGAGGTTCCCGTTGAGTGTCGCTTGTGTAAAACCAATACCGGTGGCATTATCCGTGACGACGCGTGGTCCACCTGGGATGAAGATCATGTCTGCGCCGGCTCGATATTGGCTTGCTCCTTTCAGGTATTCGCCATAGGCTCGATAGTGATACTCCTGAGTACGGGTGAGATTATCAATATCGACTGAAAACAATCCCAGACCAGCATGATTGTCCGCCCAGACATGGTAGGCGTAATCCTCCCAGTTCTGATGGTACTGAGTATCCCAGGCGAATCCTTCGTTCCAGTTGTCTGAGGATTCACTAATCGTCAGCTGTCCCCAGAGTCTGACTGCGGTTCCTCCAAAATCGATATGTTCCCATCCATAGGTATCGACTGCCCAGGGTCCGACACAGCCGGAGAAGCAGGAGATACCAATGAGCACACCTGCTACAATAAGTGGTATAATCTTTTTTTCTTTCATGTGATGATTCCTCCAAGGAGAGAAAGCAGAATCGTATTATAAATATTTCTTATATTGGCTTCATTTATTGTCGATATTTTGTGTTATAATGATATCGTAAAATTATAAAATTATCCTGAAAAGAAGCCATCAAAAACGAAAAGAACCTGCAAAAACAATAACAAAAAAAAATCAAATCCTTAAAAACTCTCTAATACCTGCAACACATTCCATAAATAAAACAGTAAGAAGAGTAAGGAAACCAATAATGTCAACGATAAAAAATAACGACACAACAGACAAGAATTTTATGATCACAATATGTAAAAATGGTCCGTATCTCATCAGTGGAGGAATTCCCCTCAGTCAAAAAATAATCAAATACGACAACAAATGGGATTCCTGCGAATGGCAAGATGACCGAACATTCCCAAAAAAAGATACCTATGCGCTCTGTCGTTGCGGCCATTCAAAAGATAAACCATTCTGCGACAGCTCCCACATTAAAATTAATTTTGATGGTACAGAAACAGCTCATCCAACCGACTATAACAAAAACACCATACGACTTGATGGACCGACGTTGACATTGCTTGACGCAAAAGATCTCTGTGCATCCGCTCGATTCTGCCACAGAGCAGGTGGTATCTGGAATCTCATACTCACATCAGATAAACCAGGGGATAAGCATATAGCGATCGAAGAAGCAGCAGACTGCCCCTCCGGTCGACTTGTTTTAATCGATAAAACAACCAAGAAAACCACAGAACCTTTCTTTGAACCATCAATCATCGTAATAGAGGATCCATCCATTGGAGTCCATGGTCCTATTTGGGTTCGCGGAGGAATTCCCATCGAATCAGCAGAAGGAAAACGATATGCAACACAGAATCGTGTGACCCTTTGCCGCTGCGGAAAATCTCAAAACAAACCGTTTTGTGACAGTAGTCATTACCCTGAAGAGAAGCAATAAGAGGTAAAGAGCCTATGAAGAACCTAGAAAAATGCACACTCATCGAATCAGAACATGACCTTGAAAAGATCCTTCAGAGAAAAGAAAACTGTTTTATTCTGTTCTATGCGGAATGGTGTCCTTTTTCGCAGAGGTTCTTACCTATTTTTCAGCGATGCGCGAAAGACGCACACTATGAATGTTACCGAATGAAAATTGATGAATACCCTCATCTCTGTAATCGTTACGCGGTGGACGTATATCCTACGATTGTTTTTTTTGAAAAAGGAATAGCAGTGGAGCGGGTCGACGGCATCCATGGGGTCGGACTGAACGAACGGCAATTTCAAGAGTTAATCAAGGTCTGTCTCCTTCGAAAATAACAAATAGTCGATGAAAAGGATAAAAAAAGAAAAGAAAAAAAGGTGGTTTTATTCGTATCCACCGATTTTTAATGACGGGTCACCAAGCAAGACCCACTGCTGAACAGATTTCGGATGACCAGCAGCAAGATCGGTCATATCAAAGGTGTTGATATAGGAGGTGAGCGTCTGTTGATATGCCTGTCCAAGGACATCGAGTCCCTCGGTCCCATATTGTTTGAAGAACTCAATAGTAATCCATCCGTCACCACCACCAGTGGTAAGATCGACACCAGGCATACCATATCCTAGCCCGGTGTTACCCATCGTCGCAATCGCACCACCATGGGGGTTTCGAATGAGTCTCCAGCTGAACGTCTCTGGAACAGGTTGTCCACTACACCACATGGACATTTTTGGCCAGTTTGGAAACACATAAATCATTCCCTCAAGGAAACCATATACCATGGAGACGTTGAAATCACTGTTATGACATCCGCCGATGACGGCAATGGGCAGTTTTTCTTTATTTCGAATAGTATCCATAGGAAAAAGCGGTAATGAATAAAATGGTGGCCATGGGCGTAACGTAGTAACCGACAACCCAGTGATACTCCCATATTTTCTATTCCCTGGAACACCAGGGTAATGGTCTGCCCAGACATTGGGGCTGCCATGGCCGGAGATGAACATAAAACCAGCACCTTCATCCCATGCATCAATGACATCCTGCTGGCCGGTGAATAAACCATTGGACGCCCAGAGGATATTGCGTTGGAATTCTTCAGGCATGTAATACAGGGCTCCGCCTCGACCAAGCAATGGTTGTTCACCCGTTGTGTATTCTCCCTCGTAGTACATCTCTGTGTCGTTGCGCCAGTCCTCGAACACGACAGCATCAGCGTTGTTTTTTATCCAGACGTGGATGCTGCTGAGATTTCCATATGGTTTGGGATCGTAGCTTTTCCCTCGAATGGTGAGAACACCGGAGAGATAGCTCATGTTTGCCCAGAAATAGAATTCGTTACAATACGCTTGGTTTTCCGCAGGAGTATACGTAAAGTCCGTGTTCCCAAGAATATTTCCTTCCGATACGGTCACAATTTCAGCCATGGGTAATCCTGGATATTCATGGATCCTTAAGTTATCATCATGGTGGAAGGTGAGGTTAGTTTCCATTGTTTTATCGACAGTGATATTGATAGTCTCAATAGGTCCATATTCTGCGGACGGGTTGTTGCTCTGTGCATAAATCGTATAGGCTCCAGTGGGTAGACCAGTGGTGTCCCATTGGAAGTTCAGATCCTCTTGGTCAAGGAAACCATCACCGCTGATGACCGTCATTTTCTTAAACCATTCTGACCCAAAGGTTGTTGTCTCGTAGTTGATGATTTTTTTCACCACAGTCCGAACCTCATTAACACTGGTGCACGCGAGTCGACCGAGGGCGACATCCGGATACATATCGATACCCGTGTCATTTTCATATCCCTCCATTCTCCACGCAGCAAAGATTCCGTCGCCATTAGGGTCCCAGCTAGAAAAGTTACCCCCCGCCTCATAGATATCTGCGAAGTACAGATCGCTGAGGACACCAGGGTCATACAGCGTGCTTTCAGCGTTTAATGGGAATTTAGGGTTGTCATAGAGGTTGGTGTATCGAGCAGGTAAATACCATCCCTTGGTTCCTTCATTTGGGTTATCACGCGGTTTGGCAAAAACCACATTTTTTAATCCACCAACTAAGAGGACATATTCGACACCCCAGGTTTCAATTGCGTTTTTTATGAAATATTTAATCTTTTCTGGCTTGTCAACACCGGAAAATTCATTGTAGATATCCTCCGTTGTTTTCAGAACGGTAAGGATTCCATAGCTGTTCTTGTGTTCGATGAGTGGTTGTAGCGCTTGTTCAAAGGATTTTGGTGCGATGATGACAAGGTTATATTCACTTTTTAATGGGAAGGGGCTCTGTGTCGGTGCTGAATAGGTAATGGAAAGTTCAGCATCAGAGGCGATTTGAAGAGTCCCGGTGGCAGGCGTATATCGAATTGGATAATAATGAACCGAGACAAAAGTGACATGTTCGTTGTTTTTATTCAAACCAACACCAATCGAGGTCGTGTACCATGTCTCAGGGTACGGCGTGGTCATGGCGTAGACTGCGGTGTCTTTTATTGTCGTAGACGCTGCGCTGCTTTGAGATTCATCAGTGAGAGGTACCATCTGTTGAGCAGGACGTATTTCTTGATCAACATGTTGGGTGGAAATACCAGATGGAGTCAGGGAAACACGAATATTGGTCGCGCCAAACGGAAGTTCTATGGTACGAACAAGCTTTGGGAGTTGTGGTTGTCCTGCGGTGGTCTGAAACGTTGAAGTCCCAGTGAGTTCAATCAAAAGATACCCATCATTGTTCACTGTTTGTTTTTCGATGGATGGTGTACTGAGATGCTCTAAGAGAGACTGCGGTGTTCCTTGCTTGCCTTGCGTTCCAATAGCCCCCATGGTGGAACCTATTAGAATTCCTACAATAAACAGAATTGTTATTTTCTTCATTTTATTTTAAACCCCCTATTTTAGTATTGTATATTATAGTTCAGTAGTAATTAAATATTTGGGTCCATTTTTACAGGGATACCAAAAATGATTCTCTCCTGAGAAAAGGGAAAGAAATATTCTGATTTTGAACCATTTTTCCTCGGCAACGTGAACTGGCTAATTCTGGGTGGAGGATTGGTTTGTTATTCCTTTTATACTAATGAATTCAGCAGAATCACCTTTGTACACGGTTGGGGCGACAGTTATTTCGACCGATATTTCGGTTTGCGTTTTTGTCAGTAATACTGTTTTAAAGGAATTTGTGGTGATTCCTTTTAACCGGTTGAGATAGTATTTCCGTGCGTCATCAAAACCCCTCGGAGCGATGAAAACAAAAAAATTCTTCTGTAGAAGATCTGTACGATCATAACCCAGAAATTCAGCAAAAGAATTGCTGATGTCCCTGAAGATCCCTCTTTGTATGACCGCGACAATATGGTCCATCTCATCAATAACGAGATGATTTTCGATACGTTCTTTTAAGATGATTTTCTCTTCCGAGGAAACAGTGGTGATGAGGTTTTTCTCATCCTCTGAGGTTTTTGTTTTTTCTCCAACAGATAATCTCCCGGGGACAGGCTCTATTCTTTCTGATAGAACAGGAGTATGTTGCTGCTGGATTTTGTTTTCTAAAGTTTCGATTCGTTCTGCTTTTTTTTCAAGGTCATGTAAGAGGTACTGCATTTTTTGGACCATCGTGTCGGATGTCCTCTTCAAATCAGCGACATTTTCTTGAGC
>DAJP01000026.1:0-3227 GCA_002496355.1 Euryarchaeota archaeon UBA346
TGGGGTGGGATGTACAACTACTTCCCAGTCCTCTATATCTTCTCAGCACTTGGTCATTGGATCACCGGGGTGGACCTCCTTTGGGTGATGCCAAAAATCGCTCCGATATTCGGCGGACTTACGGTTTTTATCTTCTATTTCATCGTCTATGACCTCACAAAACGACGAGACTTGGCCTTCTTATCATCCTTGTTCCTGGCAGTCATCCCGTTCCATGTGTACCAGACCAGCCATGCAGCACCCCTCACCATGGGACATTTCTTCATGATGCTTTCCTGCTATCTGTTCATGAAATACATGGATCAAAAGAAATACCTCATTCCTCTGATGATCTCCACGGTGTTTCTCATCATGTCGCATCATCTCACCACGTATTTCTTCCTCATCACTCTCTTCTTTATCGTCGTCATCAAAAGCATGCGAGTCGACCTCAGAAGCATGTACCGAGATGTTGCCTATGTCCTTGTTGCATCAGCGATGACGTTTAGCTATTGGGTCTTTATCGCGACACCGGTCTTTAGCACATTCATGAATAAAGGACTCTCGGTTTCTTCCTATGCCGTCATCACTCTCTTCTATGTCGCTTTAATCGGGTGTCTTTTTGGTATCGCAGCCGTGAAAAAACGTAAAACAGAAATCCTCTCGAAGATGAAGAAAACACCCATGTTTCACCCTGCTCATTCACGGAAACGAGCAGTGATCTACTTTGCGGCAGGATTTATTTTTATCCTCTGCGCCGAGGTCGTGTTTTTATTCGTGAACTTCCCGGTCAGTGGTATTCGTCTGAAGCCACTCTCCATTTTGTATTCCATGCCGATGCTGCTGTTCATCGGGTTCGGATGTCTCGGTGTCGAATACCTCAAACAGGTGAAGAACCGTTGGTTCTTCCAGGCCTGGTTATTAGCTATACTCGCATCCTTCATTTATTCCCTGGTGACAGTCAACACGACCTTGTTCCCGGACCGTCATGTCGAATATCTCACAGTCCCTGCATGCCTGTTCGCCGCGGTCGGTCTCCTGTATTTCTTCAGATCCAAGGAATATCACGTCTCATTGTCTCTTAAAAAACAACTCTCATACCCCAGGATTCAGGTGTTGTTTGTACTCGTCGTCTGCGGCCTGGTGTTCTCAAACGCGGTCGCGGTCTACCCGGTGTACACCTCATTGGAATGGATGGATGAAAGCATTCCTAATGAGACAGCGAACGCGATCGACTGGATCAACGATAATCTTGATACGAACGACACCTTGATTGCCACGGACCTGCGGTTGTCAAAGATGATCTGGGCTGAGGGTATCAATGCGACCTTTGAAGATACCAATAACACCTGGACATGTGACACTTGGGTTGGTTGTGTCGCTGATTTCGAAGAAGGACACCCGGACTGTCGGGTGACATATGTGCTCATCGATGATGTGATGCGTGACATCTCAGTAAACATCCATGTTTTACAAAGCGTGTATATGACCAACGAGTCGTACCTGAAGTTTTCCCAAGAACCCTTTACCCTTCTCTACAGGAACGCCACTATCAATCAGGACAATGAGGAGACCCACTGGGCTGAGGTCTACAGTGTGAACTGGACGTTCATTGAACAGAACCTGATGGTGAAAAAAAGGAACGACTAACTCTTCTTGGGCAGATGAAGCACTGTTTCATAGACGTTCTCGTATTGTGCCCCTACGGCCCCCATGGAATGCTGTTCACTGAGCTTCAGACTGTTCTTCTTCATGGTGTTCTTCAGCGACTCATCAGAAAGAATCGTGATGATGTTCTTGGCGAGTTGGGCGCTATCCTGTGGCTCGAAGATAAGCCCGTTCTGTGCGCTGGCTAGCTCAGGCACCGCTCCTTTATTGACCACCACGGGTGGTACACCTGTTGCGATCGCTTCGAGGGTGACGATGCTTTGCAGCTCGGATTCCGCGGGCATGACAAACACATCAGCCAGCGTGAAAATATTCGGGTAATCCGCCCAGTCCAGGAAATCAATAAACGTGGTGTGATCATCCACGCCTAACTGTTGCGTCAATTTCATCATCTCCGGTTTCAGTCCCCCTGACCCACAGAAGAGAAAATGCGCATCGATGTTCTTGAGGACAAAAGGGATTGCTTTTACCAGCACATCAACATTCTTCTCCTGGTTGATCCTCCCGGTATACAGGATCAGAGGTTTGTTTGGAATATGGAATCGTTCACGCAGATACTCCCCTTTGTTGGTCGGTTTGAACATCTCGGTGTTGACGCCGTTGGAGATCGAGGTGACCGGCGTCTTCATCCCTTTCCTTTGATACATCACTGCTCCTGTCTGCGTCGGGACCGTCGCCCAGTTTACATGATTATAGAAATAGATGAGATACGACCAGGTGTATTTCACCAGCGTTGGATACAATGCGGATGAAAAGAAAGGGGCAAGAATATTCTCCGGAAGGATATGGATAGAGCCGACCACCGGGATGTGTTTCTTTTTCGCAGCAATCATCGCACAGATGCTGATCGGGTACGGGGAGCAGACATTGATGACATCTGGTGTGAACTCCTCAATGATCCTCTTCACATACAACAAGGGGAAGGGGGTAAAATGATATTTGTTGTTCATATAAAACGGTAGAACAAATGCACGTGGTCGATAGATCGTCGACCCGTTCTCGTCCTCCACGGTGTTTTTGAAGGAAAACGCAGGAGCAATCACGCGGACATCATGACCTTTCTTGATCAGCTCATGGACGATACGGTGCTGTGCGATCGCACCACCATCAATGATCGGGTAGTATGATTCCGTCGTGAACAATATCTTCATACGAACCAGTACCTGCGTTGTTAACAAACGATACCTACATAAGAGTTACCAAAAAAATTCGAAGGATTATTTCAGGATGTAGGGACTTATCGAGGAAAATAATGAGCGGGGTGATGCGAACACATCTGTTGCGAAATACTGGTACCATCCACAGCTGCGGTTGCATTGATCCATCGCCATCCGTGCCTGTTTTGCTTCGGGGGAACGCAGGAACTCCAAGAAGGAGCCTTCCGTGAAATTATACAGATGCTCTCCCACGGTCCGACAGGGATAGAACAGACCCCCATCTGAGTCGATGATCACGGAGGACGTCGAACACCCATGCGGTTTGTTGATGTTCTCCAAAAATCCTTTCGGCGTGGTGATAGTATTCGGGTATTTCTGCTTCAAACGAATAATTTCTGCCTGGAACTGTTTTGGGTCAGGATA
>DAJP01000026.1:3622-5366 GCA_002496355.1 Euryarchaeota archaeon UBA346
GGTCCATAACTTTGGAACTCCTCCAGACGATCAAAGAAGGCAAGATTGTCATGACCCTCGTCGATGCTGATATGCAGATAATCAATGTGTTTTCCGTACTCCATCATCGGTCGTTTATCAAGAAGATGACCATTGGTGGTAAAGAACAAATAAAACGGTTTCTGATGAGCGTACTGCAAAATCTCCCCAAGATCCTTTCGCACCAGTGGGTCTCCGCCTTCTAGACTCAGGACGACAATGCTTGAGTTCGCAATGTTATCAATCACCTTGAAAACGTCCTCTTTAGAGAGATCCGGTGTCTTTTCCCTCCAGACGTTGCAGAAGCTGCATTTCAGACTGCAGACATGGGTGACCTTAAAAGAGGCGTAGAACGGGTAGATACATTCCTTTGCCAGATAGTTCTGTGCTGCGTATCGCATGGTCTGAAGATATTTTCTTGCGGGTAATTTTTTCATAAGGATTCAGTATGACGAGACGTAATTGCTGAGGGGACATAAGGTTTTTTATCATGGATGTCCTACCCTCTACCACAAGAGACTTATAGCGTCATCAAAATAACCCTTCTTTAGTGACAGACGAGAAAAAGAAACTCAACAAAACAAAAATCTCTATTTTCTTGAGTATCGCACTGAGCATATCCATTATTGTGTTAATCTTGTATTTCACGATCGATGCACAAACCATCCAATATCTGTCACAGGTTTCGTTGCATGGTGAGTTCTTTCTCTTCTTTGGTGCTGCGATATTCTTTAACGTACTGTACTGGTTCATTTGGGGTGCACGGCTCAGGGTTCTGAGTAAAGCTATCGATCCGAACGTTCATGTGAGTCTCTGGGAGGCCACGAAGATTGTCATTGCGAATCAGTTCCTCGCAGGGATCACTCCCTCAGCAGCTGGAGGGGAGCCTGTGCGGATCTATTTGCTCAATAAAGTTGGACTGAGCACTGGTTGTGCGACCGCTGCCGTATTTGGTGAACGGCTCATCGATGCGGTGTTTATTCTAATGATTGTCCCGTTTGGTCTTTTTATTTTCAAAGACAGGATTGATATCAAACTAATCAGCTACGGCCTGATTATTGGTATTATCGTGTTTATTTCTGGTATCATCTTGTTTGCGTTAGCGTTGAAATACCCTCAAAAAAGTAAAGCGCTGCTTCTTCGAATTAGTACCCGCCTGAGCCGATTCTCAAAAAAAGAAGATCGAGGTAAAAAAGTAGTGGATCGAATTAGTCGGGAAATTGATAACTTCCATACCAGCATGGTACTTTTTTTAACTACGGGGAAAAAATCATTTGTTGGTGCGGGTGGGTTAACAATCCTGATGTGGTCCACTGGGTTTATGATTCCCTCGATGATCCTTCTCGCATTAGGCCTTCCTCCTTTTTTCCTTGATTCCTATGCTGCCCAGGCATTATTATTAATCATTGTCATGCTCCCAACAACTCCAGGGAGCTCCGGGGTCACTGAACTAGGGATGGCTGCGTTGTATGGGGTTTTGCTTGGGGCATCCCATCAGTATCTCCTAGGTGTCTTTGTGTTATTGTTCCGGTTTATCTCCTTTCATATGAACGTGATATGTGGAGCGATTTTCCAGTACAAGATTTTTAAATCGATCACCTCGTTTTCATTGGAAACCATCGAGAAAAAAGAAGGATGATTCTTTAGTAGACAAATCATCGGATTTCATTCAACGTGTTTTTTGCTAAAAACTCCACGTTTTCCTCCTTACTTTCGGAACTACTGG
>DAJP01000026.1:5667-9294 GCA_002496355.1 Euryarchaeota archaeon UBA346
AAAAAAATGAAAAAGAATCCTCCTCTTCTCGAAGAGAAACCTCCTTTTGAACCCCTCTTTTATCAGACCGTTTACTACCGCGTTTTTTGAAAAGGAATGCCTCCTTCTCCTTTTTACTGATATCAGCACCAAAAACCTCAGTGACCTGATGCAACTCCTGATAACTAATGATCTTCTTTCTGGTGCTCTCCAGGAACGCCCGTACCGCTTCTTCCTCCCGCCCCTTCAACAGAAAAATCTGTTTCCCATACATGGAGATACGATAGACTGAGGGAAAATATTTCCGCAACGTCAAGAACTGCCCACGAACATTTTCACCAGTAGGAAGGAGAAAACCATTAGCGACCAACTCCTTTAACATCTCAAGGGTTTTCCCCCTAATCCCAGGCCAACCACAGTTTTTCCCCGGGATATCCTTTGTCCAATAATACACCGTACTTGGTGTGACATCATACTTCTGAGCAGTCAGGTATTTCGATGCACCTATCTTTACTTCTTGTCGAATCGCCTCAATCAAATCCCTAGAGAGAACCCTTTGTGTCCGGATGTCATTCGTATGATTCCACACAGTCCGATACGAAACACCAAAGTCTCGTGCCACCTGCGCCTTCGACGTTCCATTCAACACCTGTTGTCTGATGAACTCAATGGTTTCTTTCGAGAGAGATTTTTTCCGTACCATCATCAAAGAGTGAAAAAACCAATATAAAAAGATACTGGAAAACCAAGCGGATTTATACCAGATCCCTGCTCTTTTACTCAAATGATAGTTTATATCTGTCGACCCGCATCAGGTATTGGCACAGTTGACCAGGGGCGGAACCGGGCAATCCCTTTTCTCAACATAACAATATCACTATTTTCACCAGTTCGTAGTGGAAAAACAGTTTGTCCAAATAATAGGGATACATACGGCCCTTGAGAGGAACCCCACCAATTGTTCCTACCATCAAGAAATGAGCTCCAACTGTACATCCCAGCTGAATCGATATAATAGGAATCATTGCCATTATTAATAAAATTATTCGAAACTATCTTTGAGAAAGAATATAACGAAGTAACTCCTGTATATGTATTGTTAGTAATAATGCAGTGGTGAATCGTATTTCTCCGAGTTTCCAATAAAAATATACCATCATTGTTATCAACAAAATCACAATAGGAGATTTCGTTGTCCCGAGGGATAGATATTTGTAAAAATAACATTCCTGCGATGAGCACACCCTCATCTACGTGGGAACGAAAACTACAATTTCTTATAGTATTCCTACTTGACCTATCTAAGTATAAACCAATAACATTTTGATTAAAGACACAATTTTCAATGATGTTATCAGATAAACGTTCAAGTTTAATCCCTATATCATTATTAGAAATCGAACAGTTCCGAATAATCGAACATGATGTGTTTAGAGAACCACTTAGATAGATGCCATATATTGCATTATCATTGAATGAACAATTCTCAATAAGATAATGCAGTACATCTTGATAAAGAACATCTGCCACTAGCCCCCATACAGTATTATTGGAACATTCTGTTTTCTGTAAAATTATATCAGATGATTCCAATATACGAACACCAATACTCATAGAGTTACAGACACATGATGTTATTGTGATATTCGTTGATTGAATTATGTTGATGCTATATGCATTCTGATGTGGATAATTAGAACAGGAACAATTAATTAATTCATTTTTTGTTGAATACCGTATATCAATTCCTGTTTGACATTCGGTCATACTTGTGTTTTCTATCCTACCATTGGTCACAACAGATAACTGTATCCCATGATAATGTTCATCTGGATGATTGAAATCCTGGATTGTGCAATTCCTGATAATAAAAAAGGCATCGGTATTATTAATAAAAATTCCATCAGAAGCTGAATCATCGCTTACAATCACCCAATTCTCAATAATATACGGGTCCAATTCTGTTCCACTACCCCCGGTGACGCCGTTCTCTGGTAGGAACTCATCATTTCCAATGATACGTATCGGTGTATGATTACCAGACATTAGATTTTCAATCGGAGTGTTTATAGTGATAATCGTTCCTGCTGAAATTGTATTGAAAAGGACAAATGCAAGAATAAACAATGTCAAGAATTTATTATTCATGATTTTTATAACATTATTATATTTTATATACTTTATCATAATTAAAAAAAGAGAGTGGATGGTATATGATAACACCATCTTTTTTGCTTTCGTCAACAGGTTAGTGCTATCTGGGTATCACCTACATCAGCTGCATAGGTATAGACGTATTGTTCATTATCAAGTAGAACATTTGAAATATCGCAATCGATGGTTGTTATCCCAAAATTTGTCGCACTATCTATATCAAGACTGTATGTTGTGTTAAAGTATCCACAATTTTCCATCCAATAATAACCTTCATTGGAGTACATTGATGATTGTAGATCTCCTGTTCCACTTTCAATTTCAACGGAACATAACAAAGGATTTGACAAAGATCGTAAGAGACCATTACTCCATGCCCATCCGACAAATATGATGTAATCATCAGAGTTCCGATCGTCATAATCATGAAGTAAAAAACTTGTACCCATATAGTCTTGAGCATATCTACCTGATCCTCCGTTGGTGCGATTAATTAATGATCCTATCCCTTCATGAATTAGGATAAATCTATTCACGGATTTTTGTGGTGCGCCTTGATGATAATCATAGTTCAATGATATGTATGGGTTAACCACTTGTTCTCCATCATCAAATTGTATAGGATAGTTTTGAGTATAATAACTGAAATTAGCGTCATAAAGAAGTCCAGGTCCCATTGTTATATCAAATTCCCCAAGATGCCAATCACCTTCTTCAGACTGCTCATTTCCACTGACATAGAAAAACGTCTGATTCTCCAACATATCCTGCTCATCATCAAACCTGCTGCTCTCATTCCACCCAGGTAACCACGACCAGATATTCGGGAAATTATCATTCCCCTCCCCCCGGAAATGAGAATACGGCTCAAACGGCGACCCAGAGTCAAACACAACACCAATAATACATCGATCCTGCCCCCAGGTCGTAAAATTCACCGCTTCCTCAGTGTTATTGATTTTCACTGCGGCATTCAGATAACACACCAACGTCGCCTCCGTGTTACCTTTCAGGAAATCATTATCGAACTCAACATGGAGACGAAGATACCCACTATCATTATACCCGGTGTCCACCTCATAATCCTCAACACAATATGCGGTATCCATCTCTGAGTTATTATCATCAACATTATAGGCGATCAGACTGAACATCACATTGTAATCAGGATGAGATCGTTCCTCAATCTGCACCGTCCAATTCGCCACAATATCACCTTCACCGCTTTCCCAAGCCACATAATCATCGGATGCATTCGCATGACCGACGCCAACAAAAGCAACCTCTTCCAACACCACCACCTCACATACCTCATGCCCTGCACCCAGATTTCCACCGTGAAAAACCTCTTGAACATCACACCCGCCCCCGCCGTCATCACCGATTTTCCCCTGGCAGACACCACATTTACCATGGTGGTCCTCCAAGAAACAAAAGAAAACGGAGAAATCCTCAAATACGCGTTCGCTACCAACGAACACTACGATGAACACG
>DAJP01000087.1:0-1626 GCA_002496355.1 Euryarchaeota archaeon UBA346
TAGGCATCAGAACCGATGACCGTAGCAGGATATCCATTCCCATTTGAGAACGTGACCGTGATATTTTCTGCGTCATTGACAACGTGTTTATTGGTAATGACGACCATCTCATTGTGATATTCATAGACAAAGCCAGAGCCTTGGACTTCAGAGTATTGCTGACCAAAAAATGAATATTGCATAATATACCCTGTGATGACGACAACTGAGTCCTTTGCATCATTGTATAACTGGGCAAGGGACGTCGAGTTGTAATAATATGTAATCTCATGTATCTCATCCGTTGTCGTCGTATTTGTAAGAACACTATTCTGTGTTTGTGATGATTTGGATGTTGAGGATGTTGCAAGAGAGTCAAGCGATCCACCAACGAAGTACCCGGTGATGAACATGGTAGCTATACCTATCGCAACAATCATGAGGATGGTTCTGTTTGTTGTTTTCTTTTTTGTTTCTAAGTTTTCATACATTTCTACTACCTCCGTCTTATTTTTTTATCCACATTTTTTTACTCTTTTTTTCTTTATATTTTTTCCTCCCAATTTCTTCCCAAATTCTGCCCAAATTTTATAAAAAAAATGGGTTGTGCCAGATTCTATCGAAGGGGAAAGGAAGGAAGATTGGTCACTGGCACAACGATGATTATCAAAGGGAATGAAGAAGAGAAAAAACAATGAATGATTTTTTCTCTTTTCATCATGGTCTTTCTGTGTTATTGATCTGTTTCTTCAGGGGAGATGAACTCTTGAGGACCTCCACGATGACCGTGTCCGAATCCTCCTGGTCCACCCATGATATCCCAGCTATTCCCTGTTGCGTTTTCCAGATCGAATTCTTCTTGAATGATCGTGGTGATCTCATCCCAGCTGTATCCTTCGTCTCTGAGTTCTTTCTGTCTGTTCAGGATGGTGAGTCGCTGTTCGGTTTGTGCAATTTCGTTGTCCAATCTGGTATCGAGCACGCCGAATTCGTCGAGCTTCTCTTGTAGGGCGGTTCTCATTTCCTCAGGAGTCGCATTTTGTTCCCGTAAGCTTGTCATAAGCTCTTCAAGATCTGTTTGTTGCTCATCGGTCAGGTTGAAGCCGAATGACCCAAGCCCTATCATTCCATGTCGATCTCCAAATGGGGGTTGTGGCGTTGTGTCGGTCGTCGTGTCGTCGGTCATGCCATTCGTTGTGTCATCGGTCTGCCCGGTGGCAAGAGCAGCGCCGATGGTTGCAATCAGCAGGCCGACGAGCAGTCCTCCGACCAATTTTTTGTGTGTCGTTTTCATTTTTTTGTTCTCCTTTTTTTTCTAATATCCACTATATCAGGCAGATTTTATATTGATTTTTTACAAATTAATTCCGATTTCTTCCCAAATCATTCCCAAAATGGAAATCAGTGTTCAAGACTGGGAAAACAAAAAAAATATAAAAAGAGAAAGCGTTAGAGGAATTTGCTAACCTCTATTTCTTTGCTTGCAGTATCGCCATTAACATCATAGGCGATGACTTTTATGACATGTTTGCCAATGGTCCGTTGCGACCAGGTCCAATTGTATGGTTGTTCAGTGAGTGTTGCTTGGAGGACGTCATCGATGTAAAACTCTACTTTTTCTGCATCGCCAGGTTCATCCCAGCCTCC
>DAJP01000087.1:2014-10768 GCA_002496355.1 Euryarchaeota archaeon UBA346
ATTCAGCCATACGGTTTGGTTTTCGATAGCATCATGTCGATAGGGGTCATAGTATTCATAGCCCATACCTCCTACGTACACATATAGCTCCCCTGGTGCGATGGTGAGGCTGTAGAACCCTGAGGTATTCGTGTGTGTCTCTTTTACATAGCTTGTGTTTGTGCTGATGTCGATCCATTCGAACTCTATTCGTGTTCCGGTAAGCGGCTCACCTGTCTTACTATCTGTGGCGTATCCGCAGACGATCGCGTTTTCAACAGGACGTGGTTGTAAGGAGATATTCATCCAAAATGTCTCCGAATCATCAATTAAAAGTTCCTCGGTATACTCTGAGAAATATCCATCTCGTTCTATCTGCAGGTTGATGGTTCCCGCTGCCACATTCATCTTGTAAAAACCGTCACTCCCCGTTATTGTTTGGTTATGATAATATTGTTGTTGACTGCCTTCCCAGGTAAGATTCACGTTTGCCAAGTCAAGTGGATTTGTTGTGTCATCATCTGTGATGTACCCACGGACTATCGCAGTCTCCAAAGGACGATCATATAGTGAAATGTTTACCCATCGCGTTTCATTTTCCTGCATCTGGTATGGTCCGACCTGTCTGTCACAATATCCGTCCGCAGAGGCGGTCACCCGTAGGCGTATCGCAGGGGTGTTCATCTGGAAGAATCCGGTGGAATCCGTCGTTGTCTGATTCTCATAATATTCATATTCATTGATTCGACCACGGACTGAGACTACCGCGTTTTCTATTGAAGTGTTTGCTTCTGCATCTTTGAGGTATCCACAGAGAATCGAGTTTTCCGCGGATTTCACCCCAGGTTCCTTTCTCGGATTCATTTGAATGAAACGATTTGTATCGACTGATTGTTTGGATGATTGCACACTCATTATAGGAAGTTCACCATCGTACCCATCGTACATGGTGGGATGTTGCATTTGGAAACTACGCGGCTTCGCATAGTAAAACACCTCTTCCGCTGAGATGATACTATCATGATTCGAGTCTGCATATCCTCGTAATCCATCAATGAGATACGGTGCAAACCCGCCAGAGACCGCCTCTTCATCTTCACAGGAACCCATGAGGACAACCCGTTTCTGACCACGGACATCCTCCGCGAATCCTTTCACCCATTCCTCCGCAGCATATGCGTTCTGATGTTGAGCATCCGTGGGAATATCGGTGATGTTCCAGTTCGGGGGGTCATTGAAACCACCTGCGTAACAACTATCCACAATGAGACATACTCCTTTTGATTCCAGACGATTCAATAACACGTTCAACTCATCATCCCAGATAACGAAACTTAGATAGGTAAACCCCCAATAGGTTACCAACGCCTCATCGGTTCCATCAGCTTCGTCTTTGGGAGGGACATCAAAACCGAGAGGGAACCCATGGGTACTGAGGTAAACAAGGGAAATATCATTACTATCTTCCATACGATCAAGCCATCGAAGACCCGCGATGATATTAACGACCGTTGCATCCTCACCTGTGATCACTTTTATGTGGTCCTCCGCCCACCAGTCAGATTGCAGAAGTTGTGCATGCAGGTCATTTACTTCAAGGATCATATCTGGTCTGTCTTGTTCAGGGTTTTCGGCATATTCGCCGACACCTACTAGCAATGCCCAATATTCTGTATCCTCTACTAGTGTGTTTATTGGATTTTTACTTGTGGTATTGGTTGGAACGACGGCGGCTGATAATGTACTAATAATTGGCAACAGACTTGAACAGAACAGAATGAAAATAACAGCATAGCTATTCCCCTTTTTCCGTTGTTTTTTTTCCATAATAATACTCCCTATCTTAAATAAAAATAACCTAAGACGAGTTTAAGTAATTTATTCCCAAATCATACCCAAATTTTAAGAAACATATTAAAGAAGAATATGAATTCCTACCGAAAGGTTTCTGTTATGGATTCGCTCAAGAACGTCCTGTACTGGCTTATCGCCAACTCTCTTGGTGGGTTCAATAGAGGTAGGATTCTTGAGCAACTTTTTCAGAAACCACAAAATGCAAATGAACTCTCTAAAAGCCTAGAAATCGAGTATAAAACGATACGATATCATCTGAAGGTTTTGGAAGAAAACGGTATCCTGACCTCGGTTGGTGGGGGATACGGTAAAACATACTTCCCGACCGAGAACTTGGAAACCAATAAACAATATTTTACAGAGATTTGGGACAAAATTGGGAAAAAATCAAATAAAGAATCGATAGCATAGATAAGGGTGAAGAGTATGGATGAAGCTCCGATAACACCGATAAAGGAAGAAAAAATGCCCACGTACAATAAGAAAGCAATCCGCCTCATAGGGGTGATGATTACTGGAGGTATTGTACTAGGATTGATTTTATCAAGTATCTTTATTACTGAAACAAATAATAAAATTCAAGAATATGCGGATGAGATTGCTGAATTATTTGGTGGTAATATTCCTCCTTTTATCAACATCAGAATCACTCCTCTAACAACCACTGAAATCATCTTACCGACGCTTGGTGTGGTGATTGTTTGTATCAGTATGTTTCTCTTAATCGGGCTTATCGCGGTCTATTTCAAGGTGTACGCGAAAACAAAATCAAAATATATCTTTGGGTTATTTTTTGTTTTGATCCCCTTATTTATCGAATCAATCTTTTTAGTCTATGCCTTACGTCAATTATTTGCTTTTCCCATTATCCCTGCGCTACCGCCAGGTCCTCGTATCGGTGAAAGCATAGGATTCGAATGGGGTGGCTTAGGCCAGATCCTTGTGATAATCTCCATATTTGAGAGCATCGGGCTTAGTATCTTGCTTTATCTCAGTAATGAATGATTGATTCCGCGATATAATGTAAGGAAAAAACGCTCAGATCGAGCCCTAGTGCGCGTTATTTTTTTTCCGATAACTTTAAGAAAACTTCGTTCTTTCCCTGTTTTCGGAGGCATATTATGATGAAGCTAAGAAGTTATGGTATAGTAATAGTAAGTTTGTTGATCCTGCTGGGTTCATGTTTCACGGCAGCAGCCACAAGTGTTTCAGATGGAACCGGTGATGTATGGCATTGGGCAAACACTGGAACCGCTTGGTCGTGGGTAGGAAATGTGGGGAATAAACCCAATATCGACATTAAAGAAATCTCCTATGAAGTCAACGACGGCAAGATTACCTTGAAAATGGAAGTCGCAGGTACTATTCAAACCTCTGATAAAGTTGGTTATTACCTCTGGTATAACAGCACTGACACTGTTTATACGATGACATATATGAACGGGCAAGGTGGTGCTTATGGATTGAAAGAAGGGGATTATCTGAATAGTAGCTATACACAAAATGTTACTATTTCAGGTGAAACTCTCAGTGCTGTTCTTGATATCGTTGGTGATACATCGCAAGTAGAACTCTGGGGAATGGCTGTTGAGTACATAACTTTTGGGGATACAACTGCTGAATGGTGGGGAGACTGGGCTCCGAACTCGAAAATCCCGTTCACACCAGGCACTGGTGGAAATACCGATGGTAATAACACCGATGGTAACACCAACGATGGAAATACCACAGGAACGAAAACACCCGGTTTCGAAGTGATACCCGTTATCGCAGCAGTGGGAATTGCAACAATCCTGTTGAGACGACGACGGTAACTCGCATCCTTTCTTTTCCTTTTTTTTCTCTTTTACCAATAAATTATTTTATTAAAGGAAGACGCTTTCGTTTTTCGTATGACCCATCCAATTTTGCATGTCGATGAAATCTTTTCTCAACTCAAAAAAGAACTGCACCAGTACGGTCCACCGATTGTATCACGAAAGAAACAAGATATCCCTGAGACCCCGTTTGTCACGTTGATTTCCTGTCTGTTAAGCCTCCGGACTAAAGACGAGGTCACCGCACAAGCATCACGACGTTTACTCACGAAATATCATACCCCTGAGAAAATCGTACAATTGACAGAACAACAAATAGAGACGATGATTTACCCTGTTGGGTTCTATAAAACAAAGGCACGAAGAATCAAAGACATCTCAAAAACACTGCTTGAGAAATACGAGGGAAACGTACCAGACACGTTCGAAGAATTACTCAGTCTCAAAGGAGTCGGCAGGAAAACCGCGAACATCGTCATGGTCTATGGTCATAAGAAACATGGGTACTTGCCTATTGACACACATTGCCATCGGATCCCAAATAGACTAGGGTGGATAAAAACCAAGACCCCTGAAGAAACCGAACAGGCTCTGATAAAAATTCTCCCACCGGAATACTGGGATGATTTCAATGATTTGCTCGTCAGATTCGGACAAAAAACCTGTGTACCGATTTCACCGTTCTGCAGCCGTTGTCCAATTCAGCCTTATTGTAAAAAAATCGGGGTCTCGACTAGTCGATGATGAGTTAGAATTTCTTTGCATGAATAAATTTTTCTATCTCAGAGACCGTGATATGTTCATTTGTCGTCATCATATCGACGAGTTTATCTTTTTCCGCCCAATTCTGATAATATTTCTTCTGAACCGTGTTTAATTTGAAGATAATTCCTTTACTGTCCGCGAGCTGTTTGAGCTGATGTTCTGACAATTCATTTAGCAGTTCTTTCTTGATCGACATAGATATCCCATCCTACCACTCGGTAAACAAGAACAGACATTTATCTGTTTCGTTTCAACCACCATCACGTTGCTCGTACGATGAGGTTGAACCGATTAGTTTATTAATAGGAAACGCAATTCCAAACACACTAAGTGGAATGGGATGCTGGATGGAGAGAAAACAGTTATTTCTCCAGAGATGTTAAAACCTCTTATTATCAGGTCACTTCGGAGAAGTAGCGTGCGAAAGAAGATCGCAGATTACCTGTTCGAGATCAGTCCAAGCGGCAGTTACACCTCAGAGATCGCATACAATGTCAAAACCACACCAACCAATGTGATTGGGGCGATCCGCGGGATGAATTCTCGGTACCGTGATGATGAATCGCTGTTGAGTCTTAATTTGGTAGAACAGATCGAGGGAGGCAAACATAGGGATATCAAACTATATCGCATCACCAATTTTGGCAAAGAAATCGTCGAAGGCCTCCGAGACAATAAAAAACGCTTCTAACCATCTGTCTCCTTTTATTCCTTTATTTTTTCAGCGAAACTGATAAAAAAAGGGGCTGCGTTATCCTTGCATTGGGAGTTGGATAGCAAATGACTGAAGTCAACTTAAAAGAACTCCTCTCCACGTATGATACAAAAAACCTGACGGTCGCGACAGTCTGCTCGCATTCCAGCCTTCAGATTTTTCATGGTGCGAGAAAAGAAGGGTTTAAGACATTAGGCATCTCCGTTGGTGAGGTAAAGAAATTCTACGACGCGTTTCCCCTGGGAAAACCAGATGATTTTCTGATTGTTGACAACTACAAGGATATCGCGAAGTATGCTGACGAGCTCCGACAACAAAACGTCATCGTCATCCCCCATGGGTCCTTCGTTGAATATCTCGGTCCGAAGAATTTTCTGAACCTTCAAGTCCCAACGTTCGGGAACCGCCATGTGCTGATGTGGGAATCAGACCGTGAGAAAGAACGCATCTGGCTTGAGGGCGCCGGTATCACGATGCCGAAAGAGGTCAAAGACCCCCGGAACATCGAAAAACCCGTGATTGTGAAATACCATGGTGCAAAAGGAGGGAAAGGATTCTTCATCGCAAAAACGTTCGCAGAGTTCTCCAAACGAGTGAAACACGATAAACCCTATACGATCCAGGAGTTTGTGATGGGCACCCGGTATTATCTGCATTATTTCTACTCACCGATTCAGAATAACGCCTATAAATTATCAAAAGGAAGTCTGCAGTTGCTTTCCATGGACCGCCGTGATGAGACCACCATCGATGAGGTACAACGCCTTGGCTCTATCGCAGAACTTGAAGAACTCGGGATACATCCCACGTTCGTCGTCACCGGTAACATCCCAATAGTGATGCGAGAATCACTCCTGCCCCAAGTCTTCAGGATGGGGGAAGCGGTCGTTGAAAAATCTCTTGAGCTGTTCGGCGGCATCATCGGCCCGTTCTGCCTTGAGACGGTCGTCACTGAGGATTTAGAGTTCAAGGTCTTTGAGATCTCCGCGCGCATCGTCGCTGGAACTAATCCATACATATCCGGTTCAGCGTACTCCGAGCTAATCCAACATGATCTTTCCACGGGACGACGGATCGCGCAAGAGATACGATACGGCATCAAACAGAACCAGCTTGAAGAAATCCTGAGTTGAGGCAGCAGCATGTTGACCCTAGTTCTTGCAGAAGCTGAAGTGGAGCGCATGCCTGCGGAACTGTGCCATCATCCAGCGGTGATTGCTCATGCCAGACAACGAGGTAAACAACCCAGGCAGATTCTTCTGGACTCGAACTATCATCATGCAGCGATGACGAATCTCCCTGAGGGTCGACGACGGGGACGACCAGATATCACCCATCTTTTTTTACTCACCGCCCTTGAATCCATCGTCAATAAACAAGGGCAGTTGAACATCCTCATCCACACCAGATATGATGAGCTTATCACAGTGCATCCCAACACCCGTATCATGCGGAACTACGAACGGTTCCTCGGACTACTTGAGCAGCTCTTTGAAAACCATGCTGTTCCTGATAAAAAACAACCACTCCTTACATTGACAGAAGATATTTCCCTTAAAGAAATCATCGAACGACAACACGCAGACTGTATCATCGTACTCTCCAAAGACGGTATATTAGTAGATCTTCCACAATATCTAAAAAAAATACATACGAAGAAAAACAATCATCTTCTCTGTGTCATCGGAGGATTTCCCTCAGGTCAGCTCCACACGGATCTCACCATGATTACGACAGAGAAAATTTCTGTATACAAAGAGATGTTACCTGTTTGGACAGTGGCTAGCGAAATCCTTGTCAATTATGGGAACATGTGCCGATGAAGCGTCACCATGATGCCGATCTGTGCCCACATCCGGTTCTCCGCCTCATCGAAAATCACTGATTGCTTGCCATGAGCAACCTCTTTAGTTACTTCATAGCCGTAATACGCAGGCAGACAGTGAAGGAAGACCGCATCTTTTTTTGCTGCATTCATCATTGCTGCATCGATTGTATATCCTTTGAAATCCTTAATCCGTTTTTCTTTCTCCGTCTCGTCACCCATGGATACCCAGGTGTCTGTTGCGATCACATCCACCTCTTTGGTCGCATCCTTTATTTTATCAGTGATTTCCACCGTGACTCCAAATTTTTTTGCCTCTTCCACATAATAAGTCTCAGGCCAGTATTTCTTTGGTGCGACGATCCGGATGTTCATCCCAGCGATACCGCAGCCAAGTAAATAGGAATGCGCCATGTTGTTGTTCCCATCACCAAGGTACACGAACTGCAGTCCCTTCAGTTTCCCTTTATGTTCCTGAATCGTCATCAGATCTGTGATCACCTGACAAGGATGCTCTTTGTTGTCCAGTCCATTGATGACCGGCACCGTCGCATAGGCAGCAAGTTCCTTCATCGCCTCATTGCTCTTCGCACGATACATGATCATATCGACATAACGGGAGAGTACTTTCGCGGTATCCTCAATGCTTTCCCCTCGTCCAAGTTGGATATCGTTACTTGAAAGGAAGATCGCATGACCACCAAGCAGGTTCATCCCCGTCTCAAAAGAAACACGCGTCCGAGTACTGGGTTTTTCAAAGATCATCCCAAGGGTTTTCCTTTTCAAATGTTCAATCCGTTTCCCTCGCTTTGATTGCTGTTTGAGTCGTATGCTGAGGGTGATGATGTCGGTAAGGTCATTTTTCACATCAAGCATGGAGATAAGGTCTCGTTTCATCGAACAAGGGAAACGGTCTTCCAACTTTAAACATATCGGGTGGAAAGAAAGGCATTTATCCCCTGAAACGATGTGGATTGTCCATGGGTGTTGACCTTGGAGAGCTTTTCAGTAAAGAACCATGTGGATTTGATGATTTCAGAGACCGCATCATTGCTCTTGACGGTTATAACATCCTTCATCAGTTCCTCTCCAGCATCCGGCAACGTGATGGGACGCCCTTGAAGGATGCACAGGGGAGGATCACTTCGCATCTCTCCGGGTTGTTGTATCGCACTGCCAACATGGTGGCAGCAAAGATCCGCCCGGTCTACATATTCGACGGTGCTCCTCATCCATTCAAAGCACGTACCATTCAGCAACGACGGGAACGCAAGGAACAAGCGGAACGGGATTGGAAGGAAGCCCTTGAAAAAGGAGATCTGGAACGAGCTAAATCAAAAGCACAGCAGACCTCCCGGGTGACCCCGGAGATCATCGATCAGAGCAAACAACTCCTTGATGCCCTTGGAATCCCCTACATCCAGGCACCATCTGAGGGAGAAGCACAAGCCAGCTACATGGTCCGGAAAGGGGACGCCTTTGCGGTAGGCTCACAGGATTTCGACTGTCTGTTATTTAACGCACCGATCTTAATACGAAACCTGACGTCCTCAGAGAAACGAAAACTCCCCAACAAACAAGCCTATACAACGGTTCATCCGGAACGCATCCGTCTTGATCCAGGTCTTCAAAAACTTAGCATCACCAGAGAACAACTAGTCGATATCGCCATCCTCATCGGAACAGATTTTAACGATGGAATGAAAGGGTACGGTCCGAAGAAAAGCCTGAAGCTTCTGCAAGAGAAAGGGAACCTGGAGAATGCACTAGACAGCATTGCCGAAACAGAGCTGAACCTT
>DAJP01000014.1:0-11414 GCA_002496355.1 Euryarchaeota archaeon UBA346
TCTTATAAATAACTTATCTCCAAAACAGTAGTTCCGAAAGTAGGGAGGAAAGTCTGAAAAATCCGACGAAAATAGACCTCATCGGCTTTCTAATGACTTATTAATAGACGATGAGACATAAAAAATCAGGTGAAAAACTGGATATAGCTATAACAAAATCGATAACAAAAACTATTCAACACTAAAGAATTGCATTAAAACATGGAAAAAAATCAAGATTTCATCCCCCGGGATCAATCGTATAGAGGACAGTCCCAAAATATTTCGATGTCAACAAGTGATCTTCGTTGACAATACCAAACAAGCTAATCCAAATAAGGATGTCAGCTAGAATCCACAGATTATAGAGCAATACTGAGAACATGAAGTAGAATAATCTGATGAAATAATTCTTCGAGGTTGTCTTTGCAAGATAGGAGTGTTTCTTCACTCTATAGCTTGATTCAATCCCCCAACGTTTCCCATAAAGGAAGAACAAACGTTCTGTAAGAGTCACATCATTCTCCTCGTAGACTTCATTAGTAGCGAATGCTCGTTTTACTATAAGTCCATGGTTGTCTTTCTCCTCCACGATTACAAGATTGAACATGATATCTTTCATCTCGAAATCCTTGATCACACAGGGCGCAGGGGTAATCTCCATAATGCTTTTGACTGTGGATATCTTTGTCGCCGGCATGAGGTATCTCAGGTGCAGATGATTAAATAGTTTTATTGAGTTTGAATCACAGAATCCACGATCAACATACACTCTGCGTATCTTGATGCGTTCCAAAACGTAATTCAAAAGCCCACAGAGTATTTCTTCTTTAGAATCAAAAGGTCCGACAGGTAAAGCTAGCATCGTGAAACGTTTTCCTGATTCCACGATGTTGATGGTCGCGAACTTGTAACATTTCGTTGTTCCTCTATCTGGCTCTTTCCCCGTTACCATTGGGGTGCTGCGGTCTCCATAGAAGTACCATTCTGTATAGTCTATGGCGACATCATATCGTTTCCTAACATCGAATAAATTGATCTTCCGAGCCATCTCCCAGATAATCTCAAATAAGGTGGTAAACATTCTATGAAGGTCTTTTGTATCATTGTAATTCTTGAGATGATAGAGTAAGGTGTCAGCATCTGGGTTGCGAAAGCCTCGTAGTTCTTTGTAGGTCTTTGATCCGTTCTCTGCAAAATCTTTGGTCATTCCAAACCCAATCGTAATCCAGATTCATCCCTGGATCTTGTGGTTCTTCGCTTGCTTTAACAGGGTCTTTTTCAGAAAACATTATTGTGGTCATTGCACTGGATATCATCAGCATGACGATACAAATTCCAATAATTTTTTTCTTCATTTTTTTTACCTCCAATTCAAGCATGGTTTTTCTTGTTTATATAATTCAATTGGGGGTCGATGAAAGTATTCACTTTTTTTATGAAAAGATTATTAAAGAAGTTCTTGGATATTATCATTGGGGAATAAGATTATGAAAATACTAGGGTGGAACTTTTCAATCTATTTGATGTTCTTTATCATGTGTAGTCCATGTGTGAATCCATTTGTATTTGATACGAGTGGAAAAACCTCCGTTAACACATGTTCATTACGTATTCCCGATTATCTAACCAGTTGGTATGTATATAATAACAATTCCTTTCAAGACACCGTAACACGTGTTTCTCATTTCCAACAAGAACCAATGGCCTTTGTCAAATCAAACAATGGTCCAGCAGAAACTGGTAGGGATGGTCCTATGGATTCTCCTTGGTCGATGTTTGGACATGATGTGGTTCACACCTGTCGCAGTCCGTATAGCACGGAACATAACACTGGCGTGGAGGTTTGGCGTGTTCGTGGTGATAGCTTGGGTTCTGTTTGGGGTTCTGCATTGACAGATAACAATGGAATTATTTATTTCGGAACGAAGGGTTCTGATTCTTCATTATATGCATTGTATCCGAATGGAACACGGAAATGGAAATTCCCTGCCAATGGTTTAATTTGGGCAACTCCAGCAATCTCAGAAGAAGGAATAATGTATATTACAACATGGGGTGGAGACCGTTATTTCTATGCCCTGAATCTGGATGATGGAACAGAAGAATGGTCAATAAAAATTGAAGCCTCTTCAACGTCCTCTCCATCCATTGCAGAAGATGGAACGATATATTTTGGTGATGATGATAATATCATTTATGCGTTAAATCCTGATGGAACTGAGAAATGGCGATACACAACAGGTTATAATGTTAATGGTGCCCCCGCGATATGCATCCAAGATGGTACTATCTACATTGGTTCTGGCGACAATTATCTGTACGCATTGTATCCGAATGGGACGCTCCGCTGGCGGTTCGAGACAGGTGACCATATAAAAGGTTCTGCATCAATTGCGCCTGATGGAACGATTTACATCCCTTCATTCGATGGATACCTCTATGCATTGTATCCAAATGGGACACTCAGATGGCGAGTATCCACAGGAGATAGTCTTGCTGCGGCTGGTATCGCTCTTGGTAAACTTGGTACGATTTATGTTGGGACGGAAATGTTACGGGCGTATAATCCTGATGGGACATTGAAATGGATGATGGATGCCCAGGGTTACATCGATGGAACGGCCCCCGCGGTCTCCGCGGACGGGACGATCTATGTCAGTGCTGGTAACTGTCTTGTCGCAATCAACCCTGATGGGACCGAGAAATGGCGTAACGTCATATCTGATGAACAAGTCCGTTCTTCACCCAGCATCGGTCTTGATGACCGTGTGTACGTCGGTTCTACATATAGTGAGTATGGGTATCTATTTGCCTTTGGCGTCTTTGACCCAGATGCACCAACAGCCCCGACCATCATAGGAAGAATCAGGGGAACGATAGAGAAATCATATGATTATATATTCCGCTCTGTATCACCAATCGGAAATGATGTTTTCTATCAAATCGACTGGGGAGATGGCTCCCTCACTGATTGGCTAGGACCCTATGATTCAGGTGAGTCTATCGTTATGAATCATTCTTGGTCTGAGAAAGGAACATATACAATCAAAGCACGAGCAAAGGATACTGACAACCTCTGGGGCCCCTGGGGTGAACTAAAGGTTACCATGCCCTTTACCTATGAGCCGCCTCAGTTACCTTTCATACAGTGGTTGTTAGAACGTTTCCAAAATGCATTCCCAATACTCCGATATCTCTTGGATTAATATTACTATCAATTAAAATCAGATTAATTTCTGTAATTCAATCGTTGTTATGGATTATTCTGCAAAGTCATTTCTCTCAATATCTTTTTATACATGTTTTTACACTCTCTGATGATGCCAGTAGGAAAACCATTATCGAAAGAAATTATTCAACAGATAAGAAAAGAAATTTTCCACGGAAAAACCAAGTATCGAGTTGCTAAGGAGATGGGGATTAATGAATCTGTTGTGAGAAGCCATACCCGTAACCTTCCCAGCTTGAAACGAGGGGAACCATATATCAAGGGAAAAGCCGTTGATCTTCTGAAACAATTACTATAGATTGGATACGTTAATTCTACCACGGAGAATTATCTGGCTCTCCAGAGACTCAGAAGAATCCTCCCCATGATTCAACTAACACGAATCGATTACAAACGGGTTTACTATCTCAATGATAAGAATAAGATCGCATTACAAGCAATCATCAGACTGAATAAATCACGGATCATCAGTTATCAGGAGTTAAAAAGCATCTCAAAGGTCTTTGGAGTGAACCTTTCCACAGAAGAGAAACATGACTATGCAAGACCGAGGAAGAACCATATCATTCCTATGATTCGGAAGAAAGACGGAGGATTCCTCTCCAGCCTTAAGAAGAATCAGGCGAGTTTAGATGATTTTCATAGTAAAAATGGTTTCCTTGGCAGAAAACAGTGGAATAAGAGAGAAAATAAACAAGGGGTTCGGAGACAGGAGGCTCTCCGAGAAAATGAGGATTCCTTGGCATTTTTTTACATTCGGAGGTACTGCAAAAAAAATCTCCTTAATTTTTTATGTGTTGGACTGTTTTTAGGAGTGTTTCTGCGATGCATTCAGCAGCGCTTACTTTACTAAACTCTGTTTCTATCGTATCTGTTGAAATTATCTCATCGCAATCCGCAGCTAATAGTTTCTCTTTTGCGCCACCGACAAACAACCCATGGGTGCAGGCTATGCTGACTGATTTCGCACCTTGTCTTTTCAGCTCTTTAATAGAGTGAGCCATGGTGCTACCGGTGGAGATGATATCATCGATGATGGCGACGTGTTTTCCCCGAGCGTCCAGTTTTTTTGGGGTTACTTTTACGGTGAAACCATCGATGCGGGTTTTTTCAAGATAATCGTACTCGCAGTTGATGAGGGTGGCTGCTTCCTTGGCTCGTTCTTTTGCACCTTTGTCGGGGGCAAGGATGAAATCTATGTTTTTTTCTTTAAGGTACTGGGCAATAGTTGGGACGGCCGAGCAGCTGTATGCAGGAACCGTGAAGAA
The DNA here is from genome assembly GCA_002496355.1 of Euryarchaeota archaeon UBA346. GTDB lineage: Archaea > Thermoplasmatota > E2 > DHVEG-1 > DHVEG-1 > SM1-50. The sequence goes on from DAJP01000014.1 coordinate 4,480, forward strand.
TTTGAGTACATGGTCCTTGTGTGGATCAACGGTGATGACACAGTCAGCGTTCATGCTGATATGTTGGGCAATCGCTCTGGCGCTGATCGCTTCCCCTTCCTCGAATTTCTTATCCTGCCTACTGTACCCAAAATATGGGAGGATGACGGTGATTGATTTTGCTCCTGCGTCATGGACTGCATCTTGTATCAGGAAGAGTTCTACAATTTTTTGGTCAGGATACGCGGTTTGAACAATGATGACGTCTTGGCCTGCGAGTTTATCATGTATTCGGACGTAGAATTCATCGTCAGGAAAACGCTTGTAGCTTGTTTGCACCAGTGGTTGTCGGAGTCGATTTCCGAGATTTGTGGCAATGTTTTTTGCTGAGGTTCCCCCAAGTATAAGCATAATGCGAAACCGTAAATAGCCCAAGTCTTTTTAGGGATTTCGTAAGAAAGTTTTTATAAGAGTTTTTGCTTAGTTCTTTAGGAAGTGAGGATGCGATGCAACGATGTGTAGAGTGTTCGATAGTGCTGACTGTTCTTTTGTTTGTATGTTTGTGTCATGTTCCGATGATACAGGCACAATCCTCGTCAGAGGATAATGTGGAAGCGACGTTGGCCTGTAGTTTTGTTTCAGGATCTCAGCTGACTGTGCAGGCGCAGATGATTGTGAATAGTATCGAGGTATTTGATACAAGATATACGAGGCAAGCGATTGATGAGATGGCATCAAGCAATCAAATTATCATGGGAGCGATCATGCTGCGGCTTCATGACTCGGTCAAAGCACAGATTGAAACAGCGTTCACTGGTGCGTCGGTCGACACAATGAACGATATTCCAACCTACGAGACACCGTTTTTTGTCGACGAGTTCCGAGTGAATCTCTCTGCTGCTTTTTTCAAGTACAATGGCTCGTTGAATCTGACAGATTTTATCAATGGTGTTCTTGACATGGGTGCAACGGTTGCGTATTCTTTTGATCTATCTGCAGAGCAAGGGTGGAATACATCATTTGTGTTTTCCATCCCCAGTACGATGACGCTGATGTACGCGAACACAGCGGATACAAACCCTGAGACTAACACCGTACGATGGATGGTGCGGAATTCGACTGGTTCTGATGGAGGGATTGATGCAACACTATCAATACAGTCGAAAAATCCGACAACTGCTCCATCAGAGACCCAGGATATTTCTCTGGAGTATATCTTTGATACCAGAACAGTGACGAATATCACTTTTATTGATTCTCTGGTTCTAAGAAAAGTAGACATCCGGAATTATAATGTGCTTCCTGCGTTCGTCACCGGGTTAGGAATCATCCCCGCTGACGGATTGCGTTTGTTTATTGAGAATGGATTGTTTTCCTGGGATGCTTTCTTTGAAAACACGATATATCCTATCGAGCAGCAGACAACGCCTCTTCTTGAGAATTCCTCGTTTCAACAAAATCTGAGTCTTTCATTTAGTTGGGATACGGAGTCCTCGACTAATTGTTCTACACCCTATGACATCGTCCATATGGATGATGAACCTGCGATACGGGCGAATTTCAAAGATTCTGATATCGATTTGCGAATCTGTGAGATGCCTGCGCGAGCTTTTTTTGGTTTGATTAACGCGGGGGCTAATGCTACGATCTCCGCAGAGGATGTGAACTTCGGCAGGGGGCTTGATGGAATCAGTTATCCCTACACAATCATTCTACAGCTCCCAACGAACATTAGTCTTGACGGACAGAGCAGTTATTTCTGGAATAAAACGGCCTCGATTTCCGGAGCGTTCAGTTCAACATTGCAGCCCAATCCACCATATACCACAGACCATATCGAGACCCGTATTGACATCGAACTGGTGAAGATGGATCTGAACATCCCGAGTGTGTTGACTGGGAAAACTGAGTTGACCGCGTCTGTGAAGATACGAGAGGATGATGATCTCTATGTCATCGGACGTTCAGATGAACTATGGCTTTCCCCAAAGCTCAATATCTCGTTTTTGAACGCGGATGCATTCCGCCTTTGCGTCAATGAGAATGTTTTTAGCGACGGTCAGATATCTACGTTTCTCTCACAGAAAACTACAGGGTTCCAGCAGAGGTTATCTGATGTCTTCCATGGGTTGGAGGTGAAGGGCTCCATCGACATGAAGTCTTATACGAGCTCTCTTGCATCATGGGATGGGGACATCTCGACAATGGATAATGTGATCCCTGTTGTCGTCTCCAATTATGCCAATGAAGTGTATATGGTCGGTTTCAATCTGTCGTTATGGCCTGCGGAACTTTCTATCATCCCACAACAATTTACGCTGCAGGGTATAGAGAATCAAACCGTGACATATCGGATCATCTTCCCACGAGGAATCGACATCAATGCTAGCGAGGACCTCGGGCGACCGATAATCACCGGAACAACCAATGATGGCAAAGAGTACGTTGAACTAACTTTTAATGGGAGTGCCTTTACACAACCAGCGGTTCTCACCTGCGTACTGCAAGTGTCCCCTGTCTATGTCATCGGATTGTTCCTACCATGCATCCTTGTTTTTTTGTTGTTGGTTGTTCTTATCATTATCATCTATTTGATACGAAAGAAGAGAGGAGGACTACGGAGAGGGAAACGGAAGTTGTTCGAACCAGAGGATACAGAACCTACCGATTACAGTGGCCAGGACTATTATGTGCCTCCACCACCATCAACAACAAAGAAGAAAAAATAACTTTACTGTTTTACGCGTTTCAACAATGTTGGAGCTAAAGAAAGCAGAGAAGGTGCAGTCTTAAGAAGAGGAAACGCGAGGCGCGAAGGGTAATCAATATCGCCATAGGTATTGATTGCCTCGATGGTTTTTTGAGTATTGAGTTTTTGTATGTATTTGTTGAACTGACTGTCGGTGAGACGGGCAAAGACGCTTCTGAAACGCATCCCAAGAGAGAGTTCTCGACCGATCTCTTTTGTCCATGCAGTATGATACCTTGTTAAGAATTCCTCGTCGAAGCGCTGTTTTTGGAATGTTTCCTCAGCGATGATGCTACAGTGAGATGCACAGAGTAACCCGGGGTAGATACCTCCTCCCGAGGTCGGTTTGACCTGGGCGGCTGCGTCTCCGACGATCATGACGTGATCTGTGGCTGTTTTTTTCAGTGGACCTAGGGGGATGGTCCCACCGAATCGTTTCATGATGGTTGCCCCTTGTAACAGTGGTTGTTGTGACAGGGTTGTATAATAGTGCTGAAGAGAATGTGTGTGTTGTTTTCCGATGCATAATCCGATACGTGCGGTGGTGCCTTTTTCATTGGTTGGGATGACCCAGGCGAAAAACCCTGGGGCGATGGTGCGTCCTACGAAAATGTGGACGTATTTCGGATCCAGGAGGGTATCTGAGATTTCTGCACTGATTCCATGGAGTTTTTCGATTGGTTGAGGAAAACCTAAGCTGTCTCGTACGTGCGAATGGGCACCGTCCGCTCCGATGAGAAGCTGGCAGTGAACAGACATCATTAGTTCATCATGCTGGAGGTCTAAAGTGACACCGGAGTGCTGTTTCTTTGCTGTGATGAACTTATGATTCTGTAGAATCGTTGCACCTGCTTTCTGTGCGTTTCGTGCGATACACCCATCGAACTTCTGACGATCAATGACAAGGGCATGGACTTTGTTACCACCAACGGTGAGCAGGGTGCCTTTAGGGCTGTGAATGATTGCCCCATAAATCGTGTTCTGAACAATGTCCTCTTGAGAACAGTTGGTGATATCCAGTACGCGTCTGGTGACAAGACCTGCACAATGGATAGGTTCTCCGATGGTGTGATGCTCTTCAAACACGGCGACCTGTCGTCCTTTGGACGCAAGCTGTTCTGCAATGTAGCAGCCGATTGGTCCTGCGCCGGCAATCGCGATCTCGTACTGTTCCATTGATGTTCAGAATATCAATAAAGATTTATAATAAACACGGTATTACAGGGACGCATGGTTTTGAGAATTAATATTGTATTGATGACTTCAGTATATATTGGTAACATATTCTTTTTTAATAAGAAAAAAGAGGACACGGAACAACAGAAATCTACTGAGAATGTTGATCCTTCCATGATCTGTAAGTTTGTTGTTGATGGTGCTGGGAAAAAAATAGGGGAGAGCGTGTCGATCGATCATGATGTATTGATCATCAAGTCAGGGTCATTGTTTCTTGGGGTGCCTTTAAAACATGTTGAGTCTGGTGAGAAAACATTGATGGTGAAAGGTATCTTTGATTTCACAAAGGCTTATGAACTGGGTGAGAAATGGCGGAAGGAATCGTACCGTGAGATGAAGAACCATGAGCCTTTGGAAGAGAAATCAAAGCGATTTTGACTATAAAATGGTGATTGTGACGCGTTCGGATCTTGCGCTTTCTGCAGGGAAGCTTGCTGTACAAGTGTCTCATGCAGCGGTGGACTGTGCTCTTTTGACGAAGAAGAACAAATCTGAGTGGTTCTCGAAATGGAGGCGGGAGGGAGCAAAGAAAGTCGTGGTGAAGGTCGCCGATCTTGATGATTTCTTTCCGTTGAAGGAAAAAGCGGAGAATCTTGGTATCTGCACATCGATCATTACCGATGCAGGACATACAGAGATCCCTGAAGGGACTCAGACGGTCCTGGGGATCGGGCCTGCCCCGAGTAATCTCATTGATCAAGTCACTGGTCAGTTACCATTATTATAGGATAATAGAAATGAGAGACAATGGACACTTTGGTTGTCTTTATTATTAAAATTCTTTTAAGGTCCTCTGCCGATTGTCTGGTAAAACAATTTTTCGTTCGACCTCTCGCCATTCCAATCCGTGTTCCTCAAGGAGTTTTTTTACCATGTCAGGGACGCGTGGCGCGCATAGGATGCCACGGACCTTTGGTTCCTTACGGTCTTTTTTTATGTCGGTGACGTACATACGAAGCTGATGGACAGAACTGATCGTCGCAAGACTTCGCTTGACTTCGATGACCACGGGCACATGGTTCTTATCAATCCCGTACAAATCAATGGACCCGGTTTTCACTGGTTTTTCCCGTTTCACGATCCGAAGTCCGACTTCGATGATGGACGGGTCACTGACGATCTGGTTGACGACATCGATTTCCATCCCAGAGATGATGAGGTTCGCTTTGTCAACAAGCGATGTCGCTGTCACTAGTTTGAGCTGTCGGAAGGTCACCTTCATCTTCTCTGCGGGTTTGAGGTGCCGACAATTCAGAATGAGTTGATCGTCTTTTGTCTTGAATTCGGTGATGCTGCCGGTCGGCTGCCAGTTCACCGGCTCACGCATCACGGGCTGATGGACCAGTACGGTGCCATCCTGCTTGATCATAATCAGTCGCTCCCCCCAGTCGAGCAATGATTTCGCACGCCCGTGATAATCCACCAAACATTCTCCCATCACCAGTAGCATGGTTTTCTCTGGCCGGGAGGTATGATGCTCCTTGATAAAATGCAGCGCATCTGACGCGGTTGGATGAAGAACGGTATGCATCGCGAAACTCCTTAGCTTTTCAGACGGTGACGTTTTAGGTTAGACGGTGAGACGGGCCTGGCCTTTCATCTTGTAGTTGGCTAGTTCCTTGAACATGTCGTCTTCCTGAAGGACAGTCAAGAGGTCCTTTGATGAGGAGGAGGAAGCTATCTGAATTTCTGTGGTCCGTCCATGCCGACCCTTTGAAATCACACGGGCTGTGATGACACCAAGCATATCCAGCTCGGAGATGAGATCAGCGGTTCTCCGTTGTGTCAAACAGTTGTACCTCATTTTCTTACACAGTTCTCGATACACATCGTAGACTTCCCCGGTGGTGAGCGCTTGGGTGTTGCCCGCTTTCTTGTTCTGTTTATCAAGGATGAAAATCGAATACAGAACGAGCTTGGATTGATTCGGTAACGTGCGGACGACCTCGGTGATTCGGTCAAGTTCAATTTTGTTTTGTGCAAGACGCACATGAGACCGGGTGATTTTCGGAACTTTGCTTCGCTCTGCTAGTTCTGCGGATACTCTGAGGAGATCTAATGCTCGACGAGCGTCTCCGTGTTCCTGGGCAGACAAGGCGGCGCACAATGGGACGACGTCTTCTTCGATAACCCCTGGTTTAAGACCAGTATCTATCCTCGCTCGTAAAATATCCTGAAGCTGCTCCGCATCATAAGGATAGAAAATCATGCTTTCCTCTCCAAGGCTTGATTTGACGCGCGGGTCGAGAAAATCCGTGAACTTCAGATCATTGGAGATACCGATGACGGACACGCGGGCGTTTTCCAGTTCACTGTTGATACGGGTGAGGTTGTACAATGCCTCGTCGCCCTTTAGCTTATCGATTTCATCTAGAACGATGACGGTGACACTTTTTTCCTTGTCCATCATTGCTTTTACTTTCGTATAGACCTCATCGGTTGGCCATCCGGTGAAGGGGACATGGTCGTTCCATTCGTTGATGAACCGGTTCGCGATATTCTGCAGGAGACGGTATTGGGTGTCAACGATCTCGCAGTTCATGTAGATGAAATTGACTTTCTTACCGGTCTGTTCACCTTTTTTCAACAGCTCTTTTCCAACGAATTTCACGACCGCTGTTTTCCCGGTCCCCGTCTTTCCGTAGATAAACACGTTTGACGGTGATTCTCCTTCTAGAGCTGGGACTAAAATGTTCGCAAGATCATTGATTTCCTTTTCTCGGTGTGGAAGGATCTCTGGCATATAGGATGATCTCATGACTTCTCTGTCAGTGAACAACCTTTCATTGCTGAGTAGATGGCTGAATATGTCTCTGCTGATTGCCTCTTTTGGAATAAAACACGCCTCCTCGTAAGGTTGTAAGGAGTTGCGGTATAATAAATTTTTGTGTCAATTTTTGTCAGATTTTTCTCCTGTTGTAACAGAGACTGGGGGAGGGGATGATTTCGCATGGAAACAGATAGCACGCGT
>DAJP01000014.1:11774-18388 GCA_002496355.1 Euryarchaeota archaeon UBA346
ATGACGTTTCCATACGAAATGAAGGGGTCCCTCCCAAAACCGCAAAACAAAAACTTTTCTCCTTAAGAAAAACAATGTATCTGGAGGAAAAAAAAGAAGAAAAAATAAGAGGACGACCTCTTAGCTCCCACCAACGATAATGACATCCTTCACTGATCGGATGGCCTCAAACGGGAACACCAAATGGCCAACCTCATCCAGATGATACAGCCGAGGATCAATATCCTCAGAAGGTTCCACAAGAATACTGAGCAACTGACCAGTTCTCTCGTCAACCAGGGAATTCCTCAGAATGCCGAGGTACAAGCCCTCTTCACTCATGACTGTTTTTCCTCTCAAATCACTCTCCAGTACTTTCATCATATCCCTCTTGTTTTTTATACTAATTTACATATATTGAATGTCGCGTTCTTTTTTATCCTTTTTGGCGATAGTACTTCCCATGTCATCTTTCACTTTCTTATAATATTTTATCACATCATCAGTCAGGCTCCCACGCGCCTCAGTCAATGCTCGCTCGAAATGTGCTTTGCGGACCTCTTTAACGTTGATATCATCACGCAAAGCAATCATCGCAGCCTCACGGCAGAGCGCGTCGATATCCGCGCCAGAAAACCCAACCGTCTTCTCCGCTATCTCATCAAGAGAGACGTCCTTTGCCAGTGGCATGTCCTTCGTATGGATCTTGAAGATTTCCAGTCGTGAAACGCTATCTGGCGCTGGGATTAACAACAGACGGTCAAACCGACCAGGCCGCAGCAACCCAGGATCAATGATGTCAGGTCTATTCGTCGCCCCGATCACCACCACGCCTTCCATGCTTTCCATCCCGTCGATGCTGGTGAGCAGTTGATTCACCACGCTTTCGGTCACATGCGACCCTTCGAATGTTCCCCGACGTGGCGCAATCGAATCAATCTCATCAAGGAACACGATCGTGGGTGCGACCTGACGAGCCTTCTTGAACAATTCACGGACCGCTTTTTCGCTTTCACCAACCCATTTACTGAGCACCTCTGGTCCCTTTATAGAAATAAAGTTAGCCTTTGACTCATGAGCGACCGCCTTTGCCAATAACGTCTTTCCCGTCCCTGGAGGTCCATACAGGAGAATCCCGCGAGGCGCGTGGATCCCCATCCGCTTGAACACCTCTGGCTGAGTCAACGGCCATTCGACCGCTTCCTTTAGACTTTGCTTGATATCCTCCAAGCCACCGACATCCTCCCAACTAATCTTTGGGATCTCCACGAAAAACTCACGTAATGCGGACGGTTCGATACCCCGGTGAGCGTTCTTAAAGTCATCCAACGTCACCTCCATCTTCTCCAGCAGCTCGATTGGGATTGGTTTTTCCAAATCGATCTCGGGAAGGTATCGTCGTAACGCGTTCATTGCAGCTTCTCGGGCTAACGCCGCAAGATCCGCTCCGACAAACCCGTAAGTGATATCTGCTATCTCATCAAGCAGAGCCTCTTTTGAGATACGTTTGATGAACTCATCCGGGTTCTCCCGAATCGTCATAAGACGTTCACTTATCTGTTGTTCTGCGCTGACATTCGCCTCGGAATCATCCAGATCGTATGGCAACAGATTTGTGATTTCATCAGCAATCAATCGGATGACCTTCTCATAGAACAAGGGCGGGAGTTGATCTTTAAATGATGTGAACACCACAGCAAGATAATTCCCGACAACCACCACACGTTTATTCTTATCCTTCGAACGGAGCATACTTCGGAGCAGGTCAGAGATATGGATCTTCTTGATTCCCTGTTTAATAGCAGAGACAATTTTTTCCTCGCTGATCGTCTCACCGGTATACATCTCACCAAGACCAGGGTTAATCGGCATACCTCTTGTATGAATCAACAAGATCTCCTTCCTTCCATCTCTATCGGGGACATCGATGCGGATTTCCCGATCAAATCGACCTGGTCTTCGCAACGCAGGATCAATCACATCAGGGATGTTCGTCGCCCCAATCACAATGACCTTCCCCCGGCCTTTCAGACCATCCATCAAGGTCAGCAGCTGAGAGACAACACGCCGTTCCACCTCACCATGCACTTCACTACGTTTCGGTGCGATTGCATCAATTTCATCAAGGAAAATAATCGAAGGCGCATTCTTCTGCGCTTCCTCAAAAATCTTACGAAGATTCTCTTCACTTTGGCCATAGAATTTACTCATAATCTCCGGGCCATTAATGGTGTAAAAATTCGCACCTGATTCATTTGCAACTGCTTTAGCAATCAATGTTTTTCCTGTACCCGGTGGACCATAAAGAAGAACACCTTTCGGTGGATCAATACCTAAACGATCAAATAATTCAGGGTGCTTCAGTGGTAGTTGGATCATTTCTTTTACTTTTTCTAACTCGTTTTTTAATCCACCAATATCTTCATAACTTACCCGAGGGCCTTCCTCTTCAGTAATTTTTGCCGCTTCTTCTTTAACATGAAGGACGGTGCGTTCTGTGATCATAACGATTCCATGCGGATTGGTATCAACAATGACAAAAGGAAGCGCATTTCCAAAAAAGGCAATCCCCGGTATAATTATCTCATCGCTTTTTGTTATTGGTCGTCGTAGCATATTCTTCTTAATGATGACATCAATACCCATGCCAAACTCGATACGCTGGCCTTCAGGCATCAACGGAGCAAGAGCAACGTCCCGAGCCTCTTTTACTTCTGCTCGTCTGATCTTCACGCGGTCCCCTAGCCCAGTCCCTGCATTTTTCCTAGTCAGGTTATCAATACGCACAAGACGTTTCCCCTCATCAGAAGGATGCGCCCGCCACACGGATGTCGCGGTCACCTTGGTCCCCTCAAGCTCAATAACATCCCCTATAGAGAGATCAAGATCCATACGTGTCTGATGATCAATTCGTGCTCGTCCGTACCCAACATCCTGTTGGAATGCCTCTGATACTTTCAGAACAACTTCTCGTACCATAACTCCCACCAGTCGTAATTGTTGTGGCAGGAAGATTAACACGCATTATAAAGTTTTCTCCTACAATCACCAAGAGAGAAAGACTCAACGGAAAATTTAATAAAAGATTCTATATTTTCTTTTATATAAATAAAGTCTGGGGGAAAAACATGAAATTCAAATATCTGATTATTCTCATCACCATCGGATCGCTGCTTGCGCTGTATCTTTTAACGTTTCTCTCACAGCCGATATTCGTCCGCCTTTCATCAATACAGGCCTTTGCTGGGCAACAGGTGATTGTTCAAGGAGTTGTCACTGAATATCGAACGACCACCTACGGAACTCAACTCATTACCATACGAGAAGTACAAAACAGTACAAACTCTGTGATCGTATATCTCGAAGGAGAAGTGGCCATCGAATATGGGGATACGGTACAGGTGACCGGTGAAGTACAGCAATACAAAAACCAATGGGAAATCGTCGTCAACGACCCACAGACAATCATCATTCTTCAGAAATGGCATGCATTGTCTTTTCCACTCTGGCAACTCGCCCTTCACCCAGAAAACTATTGTGATACCACTGTCAATGTCACTGGAATAATCTCTCAGATCGGTCTTTCCTCATGCATTCTCGCAAGCACAGATGGAGAATATTCCATAGATGTCCTTTACCAATCATCCTGTCCGCATGATATCTCAAAAGGAGATACCGTGACAGTCGGTGCACGTTTTCTCTATGATCCATCAACATGCAGATTCTGCCTCAAAGCAACCGAAGCGAACCATGGTATCTGGAAGAGGGAGGGATGACAAATGCTGGACCTTCTCCTCATCATTCTATTTTGTGTTACCGGTGTTTCTCTTGGCATCATCACGGGTCTGTTACCTGGTCTGCATGTGAACAATGTTGCCTTAATCATGGTGTCTCTTTCCAGCGGCATCGTTGCAGTCTGCAGCCCGTTGTTTGCCTATGGTATCTCAGATCAATTCATTCTTATGTTAATTGCAGGATTCATGATCTCTGTCTCCATTTCGCATTCATTCCATGATACCATCCCGTCAACCTTCATCGGAGCACCGGAAGAAGAAACCGCTTTATCGGTCCTCCCGGCGCATAGTCTACTGCTCAAAGGAGAAGGATATAAAGCAGTGGCACTAGCTGCATTAGGAAGTTACGGTGCTATTCTAGTCTGCCTCGCATTTCTCTATCCTCTTCGTTTCATCATCGGACCTCCCCTCTCGTTATACGACACCATGCAGGAGGTGATGATCTGGTTTCTTCTCGCAATCGTCATTCTTATGATCTCCACAGAAAAAACCAGGATCACTGACTTCGGTAGTTCAGGAAAACTCCCTTCACTCCTTGGTATGATCTTTGCTGCGTTTGTCTTTGTTCTCTCGGGAATATTTGGTATCATCATCTTTGATGTGCATCTCACTTCACCAATTGGACTACCCGCACCGGTGTTGTTTCCCGCGCTCGCAGGATTATTCGGAGTACCACCCCTCCTTACTTCATTAGTCACCAAACCAGCAATCCCCGAACAGAAAGTAGAACCCTTTATTCAGAATCGAATAGAAAAAAAATCCTCCTTTTTCTCTATCCTCATTGGTAGTTTTGCTGGAATATTCGTCTCACTCATCCCCGGCTTGACTACGGCAACCGGCACAGTACTTGCGATGAACGCACGACAAAAATCAAGCCAGGAACAAACCATTGTCACCCTCTCCGCTGTGAACACCGCAGCAACCTTCTCCGTCACCATGATGCTCTTTATTATTCAGCGGGCTCGTAGCGGTGTTACTCTTGCAGTAAGGGATATGATTACCATTGAACCGTGGGATTCTTTTGCGATGCCTATGGGAGTGATATATCTCCTAATGTTCCTCATCCTCAGTGGTGCTCTTTCGTTTTTTCTCACGCTATACATCGGAAGACTCTTTGCACGAAAATTCCATGTCATCCCCTATCAAAAGCTCGTTGTCTTTACCCTTCTGTTCGTTTGTGTTCTCGTTGTTCTCTTCACCGGAGTTCTTGGGTTGATCGTACTACTCGTAGCGACCAGTATCGGGTTCTTACCTCTCTGCTGGGGTGTACGACGAAGCCATTGCATGGGAGTTTTATTGATCCCGATCATCCTTTATTTTCTGTGAAAAATATTGTTTCGACAAACGGGTACCATTCAGAAACATCAACACCATGTTTTCGAGCGACAGACAACGCAGCGACTTCAGCAAGCAGGTTCTTTTCTTTTCCTTCTTTTTTTATTTCCTCTGCTATCTTGGTCTTCTCCTGATGAACATGTTCAGAAATCTGTGTGATGATCTCCTCGATACAATTTCTTCCTTTCAGATCATCAGATGTTTCGCTAAACGTTTTTTTCGAAGGTATGAAACCGACAGGTATCTTGATATCATCAAGCGAGAAATTAGGAGACAGCATCCCCTCTTTTCTCACCAACAGTTCTTTTTTCAACACGTATTTCACGAACTGCTGCGATTCCTTTGAAGACAACCAACCGAGTTCCATGGAAAGCGGCAGATACAGCTCTGCCTCAGACAAAAGAGTTTTTCCACTTCTGTTAAAGAGAAACGCAAGGATGATCTTTGCCTCAGAATCCATCAGACCGCTCCTTGTTTCTTATTGAGGTCGACGATGATGCCGCTAATCCCCTGTTCCGTCCAGAGTGAGAGTTTCTCAAGAGAACCTGCATACAGATATATCTTTTGATTTCCTATACGGTCTTTCGAAAAACTTCCGTACACCGCAGTTTCATCGAAAAGAATGGTGCCAATATCACCGGAAAAGACCTGTTGCAATGACCTCTGTTCTTGAACTTGTCTGGTTTTATCAAGATAGATTTCATCATCTGTCAGTTCCTGTATCTCAGGTATGCTAAGGGATGACCAGAGATCCTCCCGTAAAGTGAGGTTGGTCGCACCGGCCATGATGGTATCCATCACATCATCAATCCTTCGAGGCCCATTGTCTATCCACAATATGCAGTGTTCAGCAAGCCGCTGATACAACTCCAGATTCGGGTTATACCGCTCGATTCCATCAAAATCTAATACATACAGCAGGGTATCTTTTTCAACTCGTTTTTGTAAATCCTCAAGGATGAGACTGTTACCTTCTTTCCCATCAAACAGTCGGGTGTTTCTTAGACAAACGAGTGGAACGATGTTCATAGCGCACGCAACCAAATTGATTCAATATCATTTTTCAGATCATTTGTTTTCTTATAAAAAGAAAAAGAAGGAGGATTATCTCCCAAGTCGTCGCTCTGTCTCAGCGATTTTCAATCGTGTCTTGATGACCGTGTCCGGGTTCAGGGAGATACTGTCGATACCACACTCCACAAGGAATTCAGCAAACTCTGGGAAATCAGAGGGTGCTTGCCCGCAGATACCGACTTTTCTGCGTGGATGATGACTATGAGCAACACTGATGACTTGGGAAACGAGTCGTTTGACCGCATCATTACGCTCATCGAAGATATGAGCAACCAAATCAGAGTCCCGGTCCAACCCAAGGGTCAATTGCGTCAGATCGTTGGACCCAATGCTAAATCCATCGAAGATATCTGAGAACTGGTCCGCGACGATGACATTGGAGGGGATCTCGCACATGACATAGACTTCCAAGTTGTTTTCCCCTTGTTTCAG
>DAJP01000014.1:18716-18999 GCA_002496355.1 Euryarchaeota archaeon UBA346
TTGGTTTAATGTTCGTCAATCCCATATCATTGCGTGCCTTCTTCAATGCGATACATTCAAGGCCAAAAGCTGGTTTGTATGATTCATCGTAGTACCGGGAGGCTCCTCGCCAGCCGATCATCGGATTATGCTCCTGGGGCTCGTACAGATAACCACCAATGAGGTTCGCGTACTCGTTTGTCTTAAAATCAGACATCCGCACAATCACATCGTAGGGATAGAATCCTGCTGCTATCTTCGATATCCCACGTGCTAACATATCGATAAAGAACTCGACTTTGTT
>DAJP01000052.1:0-4689 GCA_002496355.1 Euryarchaeota archaeon UBA346
TCAGGGATAGCGGGGGACATGATCCTGGGTGCTCTTCTTGACTTGGGTGTGGGTGAGACTGTGTTGAAAAAAGAGTTGAAGAAACTCCCCCTCACCGGATACAACCTGAGCGTTAAGAAAATCGAGTGCAACCATATCACTGCGACCGATGTCACGATCGAAGTTACAGAGGATCAGCATCATCGCAGTCTCTCAGAAATCACAGATATCATCAATAAAAGCTCCTTACAACCAAAAGTAAAGAAACTCAGTCAGAATATCTTTACCAACCTTGGAAAAGCAGAAGCAAAGATCCATAACGTGGATATCGAAGAAGTGCATTTTCATGAGGTTGGCGCGGTGGATTCCATCATCGATATCGTCGGCTCCGTCATCGGAGTAACCCTCCTTGGTATTGAGACAATCATCTGCTCTCCTTTACCTCTTGGTCATGGGTTTGTGTCCTGTGAGCATGGTCTGCTTCCCTTGCCTGCCCCGGCGACCGTTGAGCTCCTCAGAGGAATCCCGGTGTATTCAGTGGATCGGGACCAGGAGACGGTCACACCGACCGGTGCCGCGGTCATCACGACGCTTGCATCCCGGTTTGGTGATATGCCCTTGATGAAAATCAACCATATAGGATACGGTAGTGGGAAACTCCCAAGTACATATCCAAGCCTTCTTCGTATATTCCTTGGAGAGCTTGAGAAGAAATCCTCTAAGAAAAACATAGGGAAAAAGAGAGAAAAATAAGGTACTATCCAATTATTGCTTCCTGATTTTGATTTATTTTTTCTGGATAGCGAGATTTAAATCCTTCACCAATGCCTTGATATCGATGCCATGCACGGTCGCTATATCCTTTACTTTTTCAAAGGACGCGGCAAGACAACCGATGCAGCCGACATTGTACTTCATGAACACCATGGCGGTCTCTGGGTATGTATCAATGACCTCTTTAATGGTCATCTCTTCTGAAATCTTGTCTTTATTCATGATTTCACCTATCTGTATTTCCTCGGTATAAACACCCTCCATATAAGGATTCGTATTGCAGATTGGTGAGGAGACCGGACGGTTGGGATCCGGCAAAAAAAACTTCAACTAGGAAGGCGTCCCGTCCGGTAGATGCTTCCTACTAAATGGTGCACGGTCTTCTAACTATTTAAATAAGGACGGGGGGTCAGTGAAACTATTCAATAACGTTGTCCGAAAAAAAAAGAAAAATAATCGCGACTCCAAAACACTGAGTGAAGAGGGAATTTTTATCTGTTCTTATGGATGAGGTTCCTCAGGTCCAAGACTTAAAAAACTAGACGGATTATTTTGATTGGTAAATGTCGTCGATATCCATCCTGGACCAAGGTTCGTATCAGCGATCCATACCTCATCGATTTTGCAATCGACCCAGTAATTGAGCGTGGAGCCTTCCTTGATATGCCCCGCTGCCATAATGAAATCTATCGGGTCCGTGTACCGTAATGATTGGCCGTGATTCAATGAATCTCGAAGAATCCCATCTTGATAGTAGTCTATCTGATTTGTTGAGCTATCATAGGTCATTGCTGTATAATACCAGTTCCCTAACTCCGCAGAATATTTTGCAAATGTTTGTGAATTATCATTTTTTTCTGCAACAGCCCCCATACAATTATCTAAATATTTCATCCCATAGGAGACCGTGTCCTGGTTGCTGAATGAATCGTCACATCGTTTGCCAAGAATATACTCTCTCCCCTCAAAATTCGTATAACCCGGGGCGACATTGAGCCAACATAATAACGTAACCTCTGATTGTTTGAGAGATGTGGAATCCGGTATGGTAAGATAGTCATTCACTCCATCAAACTGCAGGCATTTCCCTACCTTTCCCTCGATCAAGTTCGATGAGCTCATTGATCCATACGCTGTTCCATCATTATCATATATTGTACTATCAAAAACACCCTCTGTTGGGTTTTTATTCAGATGCCATACTGCCATAAAATCAGTATTCCATACTTTTTCAGGACTCTGTTGAGCAGTACTCGATGAATTCCCATAATACATATACAGATGGGTATCTTCGGTTGAGGAGACCATCGGAATCTTGACCCATGCGATCATCGCGCCTGTTACCCCGTTGAAAGAATCAATTTCATGGTTCAGTTTTGTAGCAACACCCTTATTCTCCATAAAGAGGATGTCATCACCATCCTCTTGTGCTTTATCCCGTAACTCCGTGTCAATGACATTGACAAGGATGGGGAAATTTGTGAGATTCCCCTGGACTTGTGTATGATCGATAGTGATTTCTTTTCGATAGGTCCAACCTTCAATAAAAGGATCAAACGGTGGTCTTGTCTGGGTAAAGAAACGACTGGTCTGTGTTGTCGTGTCTTTTCCATCGGTAACTTCAATGGTCCATCGATAAATTTTATCATTCTGCAGACCACTGATAGGAATGGTATATACGCCAAAGGGTTTTAAATTCCCAGATGCAGACCCAATATCAGGTTCAGTCGTAACCGAGTAACTCATTAGGTCTCCATCCTCATCTTGGATTCGAAACTGTAGCTTTGATTCAGTCAGTGGGACATCTGATGCCCCGTTCACAGGTTGTACATCGGAAATAACCGGTGCTCTGTTTGGCGGGTAGTGTTCCACATATTCCGCGGTGGTCGTCGCTAACAGAGCATACCCAATGAATCCATACAAGGAATACCCTGGCAGGCTATAGGAGAGGCCGATTCCCATGAACCCAAGTGTCAACCCTGCTTGAGCTCCCTCCGCAACATATCCTCTACTGGTCAGCATGTTTGTAGCTGAAGAAAGCCCGCTGCCTAACCACAGCATCGCGATACGAGGTCGCGGGAGCAGGAACATCGGCAACAGTAACCCGGACCCTTCACCACCCATGCTGCAGAAAATACTCGTTCCCCGACTGGCGAATGGTTGAGGTAGCGACGGTCTTTTTTCTGTGCTCTGAAGTCGCTTCACCCACTTGGGATTGAGTACGGAAAGATACGTTTCTTTTGAGACCTTGTTTGTGAGTAAACCTTTTTCATCAAGCATATTGACAAAAGAGATTTTTAAGTCTTGAGTCTTCTTACTGTAAGGATTCCGTGTCATCTCCGAGTTCAGTTCTTTTAATTGTTCAAAGATCAGTGTTGCTTCATCGGTTGAAAGCTCCACATCCTGTTTACGACCCCCTGTGTTTCCAAACATATAACAGGTGATTGTTCCGGTCTGCGTTGATGTATTGATTATATCACCGTTCAAAACAGATTTTTCTTGCGGCTGACCAATAATGCTCTGGGAGCATGGAACAAAAAATCCAACAAAAAAAAGGAACAGAATTCCTAGAGCAATGGTTTTTCTTCTATGGTTTATACTCATGGCTAACCTCCCTAATCTACTTTTATAACAATGGTCTCCTATATTAATATTCTTCATGTGATGTTCTGTAAGTATTATTTAAATATCGAACAAGACCTGTACAAAGATTGGTTCGTTCTGGTTCACCTGCAGCATGTGATATGTGACCGCCTTGATCTCTACACCCATCCGATGTTTCTTGGTATCGTACTTCTCACCAAAGACCGAAGCAGAGAGTTTATTCCCTGTAAGAGTGACTTGGAATTTGCCGAACACGAGGTCCTGAGCGTCATTCAGAAAAAGCAGTTTTGAGAGCCAATCGACCAGGAGCTGTTCACGGTCAGGTGCCTCAAGCTCAATATCGTATTGACCCACAGGATCGATCGGTGATTCATCCGTGATGATATCAAACATCCCACGAGCCGCATGCTCGAAAGCCTCTGCAACGGTCTTGCCAAATGCTTTGATGCCAACATCTGCGGTATGCTCGACCAACTCGTAGTGCTTCATAGTGTTGCCTGAGAGACGTCACTGGGACAAAGACAGGATTGTTTCTCATCAAGGGACTGAATCGTCAGTTGAAGGATTTTTGATATCAAGGGTTCTTTCTTCTTATAAATGGATGTGATCTCATCAGCAGGGAGTCGTTGCTGCAGACCAGCGGCCATGTTACAGACCAGGCAAAGGGAGACAAAACACATGCCTTTTTCCCGTGCCAAGATCACTTCAGGTGCGAGTGTCATCCCGACGATGTCAGCGACTGTGCTGTACAACTGGATCTCAGCAGCGGTCTCCAACCGGGGTCCTTCCGTGACAAGATACACCCCGTTCTCATGGACCGTGACCTCCTTGAGTTTCTTGCAGTTTTTATAAAGAAGCGTTCGAAGGGAGGGGCAGAACGGTTCTGTCATGTCCACATGGACCCGTTGGTCATCAAAGAACGTGACTGGTCTTGATTTCGTGGTATCGATAAAATCATGAGGGATCACGAAGTCACCAGGTCGTATCGTCATCTGCATAGACCCGACCGTCCCAACAGAGAAGACACTGGAGACGTGACTGACGGCCAACGCATAGATGTTCCCCAGATGATTGACCCGGTGTGGCGGGAGATTTCCTTGTTCCCCATGACGTTGAAGGAAATAGATCTCATGGTTCCCAAGCGTTGCTGCATGCAAGAGAACATCCCCGTACGGCGTATGCACCTTGATTTTCTCTGGATTCTTTATCAAATCCGGTATATGATGCCCGCAGAGTATCCCGATTTTCATTAACCTACCCGTCACCAAGAAATGTTTATTTGTTTAAAGAGATACCTATTCCGATGAGAGTCGCAGCATTGTTCTCTGGTGG
>DAJP01000052.1:5073-16661 GCA_002496355.1 Euryarchaeota archaeon UBA346
GGTCTGCTTGCCCAAGCCATCAACATCCCGTTGGTGACACGAGACACCTCCGCTGAGAAAGAAACAGAGCTAGAAGACCTAACTGAGGTGCTGCAGAGTCTTGAGATAGACGGGGTGGTCAGTGGAGCGATCGCCTCTGAGTACCAGCGGACACGTATTGAACGGGTCTGTGACCGGCTGGGGATAAAATCATTCACTCCATTGTGGCATAAGAACCAGGAATTGTTACTTCGGGATCAGATAAACGCAGGGTTTCATATCATCATCGTCGGTGTGTTCGCTGAGGGATTTGACGAGACCTGGCTTGGGAGAACCATTGACAGAGCAGCCATTGATGAACTCGTTCATCTTCATGAGAAACACGGGATCAACATCGCTGGTGAAGGAGGAGAATATGAGACGCTGGTGCTATCAGGGCCGGTGTTTTCAAAAAAACTAGTGATTGATGAATCCATAAAACAATGGAACCGTGACTCAGGAACCTTCCAGGTGAAAACCGCTCATCTTCAGGACGTTTAAAACGTGATGTAATTAAGTGCTTGGAGCTGTTGAAGAAACAAAAAGAGACGCTGGTCAATGTTTTTTTCATCAGGGAACAGCTTGGTCATCTCTACAAGGATATCTTTGACAAGGCTTGTTCCATCGCAATGGTTCCAGATCGCTGACCCTAATTTGTCCAGATGTGCTTCAAAGGTGTTCTCCCGTCTAAGTACTTTACAAAAGGATTTTCCTACTTTGCCCGTGAATTTCGGTACCGTCAGAGTAACCAGACCATCAGCATCTGTTGACCATTTGAACTCTAATCTCTTTGGTGTATACCGAAGAAACTCCTCGACAGTCGGCAATCCTTTACTTTTCGTCTTTGGCGTAGATTTCCCTCAACGGGATATAGGCAAGGAGTGCTGCGATGAAGACCCAGATGAGCACCGATGGTAAGATTGGTGGGTATTCGAAGACTGCGAAGTTCAATCCTCCGATGATGAGGAACGCGACGATGACACCCATCAGGGCTTCCCCTGCGATCAATCCCGCGGTGAGAAGAAGACCAGTTCTTATAATCTTTTCTTTTGGCGCCACATCGGTTTGTTTGATAGCAAGGTCCCAGTCACTGATTTCTTCTTCCTGCGCTGATCCGTATTTCTTGGAGATCGCACGGTTCGTGATGGCACGGACGATACCACCCGCGAAGATAGGAGTGCTGAGCGTGAAGGGGAGATAGATACCGATCGCAACAGGGAGAACTGGGAGGTTAATCAGGATTAAGACGAACGCAAGCACTGCTCCAGCGACCACGAACGGCCAGACCATCTCACCGCCCAGGACACCCTGAACGATCCCCTGCATGAGGAACGCCTGAGGTGCGGGCAGGTTCGTACTGCCGATGTGATACGCTTTATCCAACGCTTGGATGACCAGTGCAAGAATCGGGGCGGCTGCCATCACACCGATGATTTCTGCGATCTGCTGGTTCTTTGGTGTCGCACCGATCATCTGACCACAGGTCATCGACTGGAGGACATCCCCTGAGATCGCAGCAGCACAACAGATCACTGCAGCGATGAGAATCGCAATACCAGCGGCACCGACATTCCCTGAGAGACCAAATCCAAGGAGAATCAATGACGTGATTAGTAATACGGAGACAGTAACCCCAGAGATCGGGTTATTTGATGATCCGAGCAATCCAGCCATGTACCCAGCGATCGCACTGGCAATAAACGCAAAGAGGATGGCAAACACCGCCATGACCGCGGAAACCACCCAGAGGCTTGAAAGCCATGCATAAATAAGAAAAACAGGGATGGTGAGTGCTCCAATCATAAGGAACACAAACTTGAAATTGAGATCTGTGTCCGTCCTCTTCTTCGCTTCCACCTGTCCTCCTTTGATACCTGCGACTGCTTCTCTGATACCGCTGGCAAGGTTCGATCGGAGTTTAAAGATCGTGAACAGACCACCGACGACCATGGCACCGACACCGATGTATCTGATGTAGTTTCCCCAAATAGCAAAGAACCCCCAGATCTGATATCCTGCTTCTGGATTTCCAAAGCCTAAAGCGAGTGCATCGGTGACATCTGAGGGAGTATTGGGCACAGGTAGACCGGTTGCTAAGGCAATCAGGGGAACTAGGATGACCCAGCCAAGCAGACCTCCGACAAACACAAACGCGGCGATCTTTGGTCCGATAATCCAACCGACACCAAGTAAAGCGGGGGAGGTGGCAACACCGCCATAGAAGACTCCTGATTTTTCTCCGCCACCGATATCGAATTTCCCGATATTTACAATCCCATGGACCGCTCCTGCAAACATTTTTGTTCCAACTTGACCAAATTTGAATAACGCTGAGATGAGCACACCAACAATAAGCCAGATACCGCTGACTCCGCTTCCCGTGGTTTTCTTGCCTTTTTCTGGTGTTTCTCCTCCAACTGTTGTAGTCAGCACCGCGGCGACCGCAACTCCTTCAGGAAATGGTAAATCTGTTTTGATGATCAATGCTCTTCGAAGAGGTACCATCCATAGGACACCAAGCATTCCACCGAATAACGCGATGAGGGTGGTCTCGATGTAGTGAATCTCCGTCCAAGTTCCGATAAGCACGAGGGCAGGGATGGTGAAAATGACTCCTGCTGCGAGCGCCTCACCAGCTGCAGCACCCATCATACCGATGTTCACTTCTAAAATCGTTCCTTTGAATGGTCTGAGAAAAGCAAAAGCCATGACCGCGCCAGGGATAACCGCAGACACTGTCATTCCCGCATACAAACCGAGATACGCGTTGGCTGCTCCAAGGATGACTGCGAGAAGAGCCCCGACCAGCACCGCTTTTATCGTCAGTTCCGGTATCTTCTTTTCCGCTGGGATAAATGAGTGAAAATCGTCTCGAGATGACATAGATAATCAATATGATAAATATATTTCAGTGTTTATAAAACCATCGGTTTGAAGTCTCTCCTTATGATAAAGAAAAGTTTTTTATAATTCAATCGGGTACCGCAGGATTCCAGCTAGGCCGCTGAAGGCAGAGTACAACGACTCACCCTCCTCACTGTTCCTTGAGATCAGTTTCACGGTCGCATTTGTTTTATCCGCAAGATCAGATAACTCATCGACCAAATCAACTTTCTTTGTTATTTCCATTGGTAGAGAGGTTTTGCAGGTAGGACAGATTGGTGGTGAAAAATCCTCTAATGCGTCCTCTGTCATGGTTTTTTCTTGGGTGTATGCGCAGGTCTGGCATTTCATTGTCACTCGATACTTGCGCAGGTCCTCGGAAAGGATCAAGGTGTCAACGACCCCCATCTCAAGGGCTTTTCTCACCTGGTGTTCTCCATAGACTGCAAGGCTTTTATCTGTCTTGGTCACTTCTGATAAAAATCGTTTCATGAACTTTTTTTCTTGGGACACTTTCAGATCAGTCATTTTATCTGCAGCGTTGGCCACGAGTTCCCGTAACCCGAACTCGTCAGTGTATCCTGTATCAAACGTGTCAATGATTTTTTTCTGTATTTCATAATGCAGATACGATTCATTGACGAAATATTGTTTTGTCGGACCAGGACCACCAATCAGAATGCCTTTGAGCGCTGGTTCTGCAAGGAAGATTTCACTTGCTCGTTCGCCGCATTTCACAAACCATTCATGGGCAGCGATTTCTGTGTTTCTTTCAAATCTTCGCTGGGATTGACCTCCTCTCCCGTGTTTGCCTGGGACTTGTGAGGTCATGTACCGGATCAGCTCAACACGAATGCCACGTAACATCCCGATGGTGCATTCTCGTCGATCGATGAGAAAGAGACCGTAGATTTCCTTTTCGGTGAGCATCGCTTCTATTGGTTCGGTGTAAAACTCTGAGTCGCATCGATAGAGGAAAGTGATCACTGGCATCGGTGGTTCAATGATGAAGGCAACCATGTCGGTCTTGTCAGCACCAACGCTTTTATGACCAACGAACATCGCAAGCCCATTCGGTGGTGGCTGTTTGAATGTCTTCAGGCGACTCATGATTGATTCGATCGCGGATAACACGTTTTTCATCGTTGTTTTTGATTTGATGTTCTGGGATTGTGAGTACTCGTTTCGCAAATATGCGACGACATCGAAGATCTGTTTTGATGGAGGGACGTATAAGGAGATCAGTTCAGTGTGTTTCCCTCTGCATTTCTTCAGCTCTTCCAGCGATCGTCTTAGGTCGTAGATCTGCCGCTGGGTCATTTCATCTGCCATTGTTTGAACACCTTTGTTATTCTCTTTCTTTAATCATTTTTTCAAAATTCAGGTATGGAATTGTTATAAGGAGAAATGTTCCCCTTTCATGGGCGTAAGCACTTCTGCAGTATCCTTCAATGCTTCTGCAAGTGGTGTACGGTCAGAGCTGTGGAAAAGCACGATTTTTTCTGGGTTGCATTTCTGTGCAAACTCAACCAGCTCACTATGACCTGCATGTGCAGAGAAATCATAGTAGCGAACCTCGCAGTCTACTTTTTCGAGGACCCCATAGAAATTCAGCTTGCCTTTTTCTATCAGAAGCCTGCTATTGGTCCCTGGGATTTGATACCCGGTGAGAAGCACCGCGCTTTTCTTATCATTTTTCAACTTGTTCATGTAGGATAAAACAGGGCCACCGTCCATCATGCCACTTGAGGTGACAATGATTTCTGCCTTCATTGCGCTCTTACGGCTCTGTTCTGAATGGACCATGTTGACTTTTTTTAATGCTTTTTTCAAGTCATCGACGGATCGGAGGTACTTCGGATACTTCAAATAGATCTTTGAAATCTTTTTTCCCATTCCGTCGAACCAGACGTTATACCCAGCATCTTTGAGTACGAGGAGGATTTCTTGTGAACGTGAGACCGCAAACGCAGGGATGATCACGGTACCGCCTCGATTGATGACTTCCTCTATTTTTTCAAGGAATTCTCTTTCCATTTTTTTCCTGTTTTCGTGTTCCCTGCCTGCGTAGGTTCCCTCCATGAAAAGGATGTCGCAAGGAACAGGTTTTGTCCCTTTCACAAGTCTCGTATCGACGGTGTTGAGATCACCGGTGAATAAGAGTCGTTTATCTCCAACGAGTTCGAACATGAGCGCGCCAGGGATGTGACCTGCGGAATGGTAATGAACACTGTAGTTCTCCCCGAGTTCTCGTTTCTTCCCTGGTTCGACGGGAACATAACTATGCTCCGCTTCTTTGACATCTGCACTGGTAAAAGGGATTGAGTAGCCATCCATCTGGGCTATCTTGACCGTGTCTTTTTGTAATAAATTGCTAATGATCGCGGTTGGTTCGGTCGTGATGATGCGGTGGTCTGACTCTGAGCAGAGCCAGGGGATCATCCCGCAATGATCAAGATGGGAATGCGTAAGGAACGTCAGATCAATAGGTGGTGGCGGCAGGGGGAACGTTGGTGGTTTTCCTGGGGACATCCCGTAATCGAACAGGAATTTCATGTCCTCGATTTCAAGGACCATCGCTAAATTACCGACTTCGTCGCTGCCACCGAGGAATTGACATCGTATACTAGAATCCATTATCATCAAACCTTTTTACAATCAGGGCCTCCTAAAGAAAAAAGAGGTTGATTAATGTTTGGTCATCTGTCGAGAGGTTTTACAATGAGTGTTGTTTCGTCTTTTTCGACGATGACGACTTTCGTGTTTGTCTCTATCAGTGTGTCTGATTTTGCCTGCCAGTACTCCCCTTTGAAGCGGACGAACCCTGGTTTTGTGGGGCTGATTTGTTCGATTGCGACCGCTTGTTCTCCGATGAATTTCCCTAGTGATGGTTTTTTCTTTCGTATCTGGATTATTTTGTACAACAGGAATGCAAAGAAGAGTGCGAATAGCACGATGACAATAAGCATGATTGTTAACGCATCAACCATATATTCACCTGAGATGAGCCATTTCCGTGTCGGATAGTTGGGGATGAGAAATATCGACCCGATGATCAGGCAGATGATTCCTCCGATGCCGACCACACCGAAGCCTGGGAGGACGAATATTTCTATGGCGAGCAGTAGGCATCCGATTATTATAAAGATTATGCTTAGGGTGGATATAGTAAATCCTGATCCGATCAGGGAGAGCAGGATGGCGACAATCCCGAACACCTCCGCACCATACCCTGGGGAGGAGATTCCCACAAGTAACGCGAAGATACCCAGCATCAGGAGAAGTGAGGTAAGAATTGGGTTCGAGATGAGTTTTAGCAGCTGGATCTGTATCGATGGGGAATATCTGATCTGTTCTGCATCTTTTGTATGTAGGGTAACAGTGCCGTCCGCGATGGTGATGTTTCTCCCGTCGATCTCGTTCAATAGCTGATCAATGCTTGACGCGGTGATTTCGATGACATTGCTTGTTTTTGCTATAGTTGCATTGACGTTCCTGTTCTCTGTAATAAATAATTTCGCGAGTGTTTCATTTCGACCATACATGACTGCTCGTTCTTGGAGCCATTCGACGAGAGCGTTGATGATTTTTGAGTCGTTGATGAATCGTGTTCCCTCAAGGGTTGTTTCGATGGGTTGGCAGGACCCGATGATGGTGTGATCCGCCATGGCCGCAAGTGGCGTGCTAAGGAGGATAAATGTTCCCGCGGACCACGCGGTCGCCCCACTGGGAGAAACATACCCGATGACGGGGATCGTGCTTTCTTTGATGAGGGCGGCGATCTCAAAGGTTTGGTCAAGTCCGCCACCTGGTGTATTAAGAAGGAGGATCACTGCTTGGGCATTATCTGCCTCGGCTTGTTTCAGGCTATCCGTCATCACTTCAACAGTGGACTGATCAATCGTATCGGTAATTTCAACAAGAAGAACTTCTGTTGCTTGGGCAGTCGTACTTGCTGAGAAAAAAAGAAGAAGAAAAAAGAAAAAAATTAAAGGAGGATAGATTCGTCTCATTGTTCAACTTTTTTTGTCACTGCTTTTGCTAATCCTGCCATCGTCCCTATTTCACCACCCGGGACGATGATGAGATTTTTCTCTCGGGCTATCTCCGTGAGGGTCTGCAGTTCTCGCAAACGCAGCGCAATCGGTGTTTTTTCGTAGAGTTTTGCTGCTTCAGTCATCTTCGCTGATGCGAGAAGTTCTCCTTCTGCCATAATGATTCTTGATCGTTTCTCTCGTTCGGCTTCTGCTTGTTTTGCAATTGCCCGAAGCATTTCTTCCGGTAGTGAGACATCTCGTAATGTAACGGCTGATACTTTTATCCCCCAGGGGTCAGTGCCGTTGTCTAAGATAGATTGAAGACTTTTGTTCAGTTCTTCTCGTTGTGATAAGAGTTCATCAAGGTTTTTTTGACCAAGGATATCTCTTAACGTCGTCTGGGCAAGTAAACTGGTCGCCATGTCATACCGTTGCACTTCAATAATTGCTTTTTGAGGATCTAATATTCTGAAATATACCACCGCATCGACATCGACAGTCACGTTATCACGAGTGATGATTCGTTGTTTTGGAACATCGATGACCCGTGTTCTGAGATCCATCCGGATGGGTTTATCAATAACTGGAATAATGAATACCAGACCAGGACCTTTGATGCCAAGGAGTCTGCCTAATCGAAAGATGACGATTCGTTGGTACTCCGGCATGATTTTTATTGCTGATGCAAGGACTGCTATCAGAAATATTACGATAATAAATAATGCAATAACCATGGTGTTGACATCAACCATAATTTGTGACCTCCAAGTGCTGAAAAACTCACTATGGTTCTTAAGTGTTTCTGTAGACGTTTTTTTGAAACGATATTTTAATAAAAGGTCGCAACTTTATGATGTGCGAAATGGTTGGGGAGTTGAATCATGTCTGAAATTGTTTCGATAAAGGCACGTGAGGTTCTTGACTCTCGGGGGAATCCGACGGTTGAAGTTGATGTGACCACGGACAAGGGTGTGTTCCGGGCGATGACTCCCAGTGGGGCGAGCGCTGGGCAACACGAAGCTCTTGAGCTTCGAGATGAGGATAAAACTCGGTATTTTGGGAAAGGAACGTTAAAGGCCGTGGAGAATGTCAATAAGAAGATTGCCCCGAAATTGATTGGTTTGGATTGTCGTCATCAGGAGACAATCGATAATCTTATGCTGAAAATCGATGGAACCGAGAACAAAGGAAAACTTGGTGCGAACGCGGTGCTCCCTGTTTCTATGGCAATTACAAAAGCAGGCGCAGCTACAACGGGAGTTCCATTGTATGTGTATATAGGCGAGTTGTTCGGAGAGATCCCTCATCGTCTACCTGTGCCGATGTGCAATGTGATTAATGGGGGGAAGCATGCGGGGCAGGAGAACTCCATTCAGGAACATATGCTGATGCCGACGGGTGCGAAGAACTTCACGGAGGGTATCCGTATGATTTCAGAAAGTTACCATCATCTTGCGAAGCTGTTGAAGGCGAAGTTTGGCGCATGTGGTGTCTTGATTGGTGATGAGGGCGGGTTTGCTCCTTCTCAGATCGTTGATATCGATGAACGGCTTGATTTGATGCTTGCCGCTGTTGAGAACGCTGGGTATGCCGGGAAGATGATGATCGCTCTTGATCCCGCGTCCAGTGAGTTTTTCTACGACGGTATCTATAAGATCGGGAAGACGTCCTACTCTGGCGGGGAGATGGTTGATTTCTATGTCGATCTCTGTAACCGGTACCCCATCGCGAGCATCGAGGATGGTCTTGCGGAGGATGACTGGGACTCCTGGGTGGAGATGACAAAAAAACTCGGAAGGAAGATCCAGATTGTTGGGGATGATCTGTTTGTGACTAATACGAAACGGATCCAGAAGGGTATCGAGTTACAGGCAGCTAATTCGGTGTTGATTAAGTTGAATCAGATCGGGTCTGTGACGGAGACGCTGAATGCGATTAAGATGGCGCAGGATCAGGGGTGGACCGCGGTGGTGAGTCATCGCAGTGGGGAAACCGAGGATATGTTCATCGCTGATCTCGTGGTCGGGACCAATGCTGGGCAGATAAAGACCGGTGCACCAGCACGGAGCGACCGGAATGCGAAATATAATCAGCTGATACGCATCGAAGAGGAACTAGGGTCGAAAGCAGAGTACCCTGGGGTTGATTTCCGGGAGCTCTTGTAGGAGCATAAACATTTTTATCTACATTCTGATACACCCCATGGAGGTATTGGTAATGAAAATCCTTATCACTGATAAAACGGAAAACGCTGTGATTCAACAGTTAAAAGATGCTGGCCATGAGGTTGTGTTTAGTGAAATGGATCCTGTGACGCTCCTTAAGGAGATTCCTCAGTATGATGGGCTGATGGTGCGCGCTAGGACGAAAGCGACCGCTGAGGTCATCAATGCTGGTGTAAAAGGGAAGCTGAAGGTCATTGGACGAGCTGGTATCGGGGTCGATAACATCGATTTGGTGGCTGCCTCAAATAACAAGATAAAGGTCGTCAACGCTCCGACGGGGACAACAGAGAGTGTCGCGGAGCTTGCTTTTGGTCTGATGATTGCCGCCTCGCGTTCCATCCCTCAAGCGGATCATTCGATGAAACAAGGGTTATGGGAGAAGAAGGCGTTCAAGGGTGTCGAGTTGAGCGGAAAGACCCTAGGGATTATCGGTATCGGACGGATTGGCACGGAGCTAGGGAAACGAGCGTTGGCATTCAACATGAAAGTCCTTGCCTATGATAAGTATATAACTAAATCACCAGCGGCGAAGATGACGATCGTCCCGTTGGATCAATTGCTTAAAGAGTCCGATTACATCTCGCTGCACATCCCGTTTGTGAAAACTGAGGGAGCTACGATTACGGAAGCTGATTTTGAGAAGATGAAGAACGGGGTGATTCTGATCAACTGCGCTCGTGGTGGTACGGTAGATGAACAAGCGTTGTTGAAGCATTTGAACGCTGGGAAAGTCCTCGCAGCAGGTCTTGATGTGTACGCGGCAGAGCCACCAACCTTCAAGGAGCTAGTGAACCATCCGAAAGTCGTCTGTACTCCTCATATTGGGGCATCGACAAAAGAAGGTCAGTTGCGTGCCGGAAAAATCTGTGCAGAGCAGATGATGATTGTTTTGTCTGGGAAAACCCCTGAGTTCTGGGTCAACAAGAAAATGATGGAAGGGAAATAAATACGCAGAAAAACTCCACACATACCATGAAGAATTTGGACGGCATCATAGAGAAGATAGAGAACCATATCGGTGAGAAAGAGAAAATCCGGGAGGAAGCACTGAAAGCTTCTCGGGATATTATCATCTGTTGTCGGAAAGGTATCCAACAGCTGCATCGCAATCAGATGGAAGAAGCGGAGTCCTATATGAAGCAGGCTTCGACAAGACTCGCGCAGTTGTATGAGATTACCATTGGTCATGCCGATGTGTTCCACACCGGTTTTGTGGAGAATGCTGTTCAGGAGTTTGTGGAGATCCAATGCTTATATAATATCATGAAAGGGATGGACCTGCCTGACCCTGATGTGATTCAAACAACATATAGTGCGTATCTGCTTGGTCTATGTGATGTCGTAGGGGAGCTGCGCCGGGGGGCGTTGGATTTCATGTTGGAGGGAAACACCGCGAAAGCAAACGAGTACCTCGGGTACATGGATCGGATCTATGATGCGATCATGAGCTTTGATTATCCTTCAGCCCTTGTTCCTATTAAGAAGAAGCAGGATATGGTCCGTAGTCTTATTGAAAAGACCCGGGGAGAACTTGTCGTCTCCAATTGTGAGCAACGTATCCATGATAAGACCCATGAGTTCCATGGACTGCTTGATCAGGTCACCGAGGAGCGATCCAACAGGAAGAAAAAGACAGAAGAAACCGAAGATGAGGATATCGATATCGATAAAGTCTGGTAGTGTTTTGTCGATATTTTCGTTTTTTACGAAATGTTTATAAAAAGCCTTTATATACTTCAAGGAGGGAAATTTTCTTATGGCCGAGATCCAGGTGGAAAACATCATCGTGTCTTTCTCTGTGACATCTGTTCTGGATTTACCGAGACTTGCAGAGATTCTCCCTGACGCGCGGTATGATCCGTGTGATGCTCCTTCTGTTATCCTGCAGTTCCCTCATCCTCATTCGATGGCTGCACTTTCAGCGTCCGGAGATGTGATGGTGACCGGTCCAAAAACTATGGATGAAGTCCAGGACGTCGTTAAGATGGTCTTGAATCGTCTAGATGTCGCCGGTGTCGAGTACGTAGAGTCACCGGAGGTCTCTGTGCAGAATGTGACGATTTCGACGGATCTGCATCAAAAAATCAAATTACGCAATCTTGCGAAATTTCTGCAGATCACTGAGTTTTCCCCTCGAGTGTTCCCCGGGTTGGTTTATAAAGGGGACGACCCAAACACTGTTATACTCTTGTTTGATTCGGGGAAGATGGTCTGCAACGGGAAGAGTGTGAAAGAAGCAACCGTTGCCATTGAAAAAATGTTGGAAAAATTAGTATCATTTGGTATAAAAATGGAGGAAAATGTATGCCGGAAGTAATCGTAGAAAATATTGTTGCGTCAACGTCGTTTTCCGATAAGTTGGATTTGGACGTGATCGCGCAGTCATTAGAAGAAGCAGAATATGAGCCTGAACAGTTCCCGGGAC
>DAJP01000076.1 GCA_002496355.1 Euryarchaeota archaeon UBA346
ATTTACGCGGGGAGGGAGATTCGAACTCCCGAGGTCAGAGACCATAGGATTAGCAATCCTACGCCTTACCGGGCTGGGCCATCCCCGCATTCCGGAGGAAGAGAGAATAAACCAGACCGATAAAAAGGTTATGTCAAAACAAATCTTAAAATACCCTCTGAATCTTCTCTGTTATCAATGGAGGACTGGACAGAGAAATACCGACCAAGGACGTTACGTAATATCATAGGGAACGAACGAGCTCTCTCCAACTTACGCGCCTGGGCAGAGCGATGGAACCAAGGGAAAATACCGGAGAAACGCGCTGCGATCCTTTCCGGAAAACCAGGGACCGGAAAGACTAGCACCGCCCATGCTCTTGCCGCAGATCTCGGATGGACCGTCCTTGAACTGAATGCATCAGATGCACGTAATGAATCATCCATCAAAAGTGTTGCAACCGCTGGTGCGGTCAACGAGACTTTTGACATCACCGGAGGATTCACACCATCCCGATTAGGAGGACGAAAACTCATCATCCTTGATGAAGCAGACAACCTCTACGAAAAACTGGACAAAGCAGAGGCAGACAGCAGCATGGGGGACCGTGGAGGAAAAAAAGCGATCATTGACACCATCAGAATCACCAAACAACCGATAATCCTGATCGTCAACGATTTTTACGAACTGACCAAAGGAGGAGGAGAGCCATTGAAAAACCTCTGCAACGTCATCCAGTTCTACAACGTCAACTCCAATCAAATCGTCGAATTACTCAAAGACATCTGCAGACAAGAAAACATCACTGCCGACATCCGTGCCTTAAAAACCATCGTTGACCGATCAAAAGGAGATGTCCGCTCAGCAGTAAACGACCTTCAATCCCTCTGTGTAAACCGGACACAACTCAGCATAGAGGATATCGATGTGCTCGGATATCGTGACCGGGAGACCCTCGTGTTCGATGCGTTACGGGAGGTGTTCAAAACAAAAAACCTTCAGAACAGCAGGGACTGCATGCGAAACAGTGATGTTGAACCGGAGTTGTTTCTCCTCTGGATCGCTGAAAACATACCACGAGAGTATCTCGATGCGAAAGATTTAGTTCAAGGCTACGAAGCACTTTCAAAGGCAGACATGTTTTTCGGCAGAGTAAAAAAAACACGGGTTTACGACCTCTGGTCGTACGCCTGTGATCTAATGAGCGGGGGCGTGACGATAGCAAAAACCCATAGTTACGGCAATACCCAATATCTGTTCCCCACCTGGCTTAAGCAGATGAAAAGCAATCAAACCGCTCGGCTGATGCGAGATGGTGTCAACAAAAAAATAGCGACGGTCCATCATGTCTCAAATCAGAAGACAAAGGAAGTAATTCTTCCACAGTTCCAAGTCCTCTTTCAGAATAACCCTCAGTTCGCCTGCAAAATGATCCGTTCTCTTGACCTCTCAGAAGGTGAAGTGAAATTCCTCCTTGGTGAAAAACACGTACATCGGATGAAAGACATCATTCAATGTGCTGAAAAAACCGATGAGAAACAAGAGGAAATCAAGGTGACATCTCATACGAAAACAAAAAAAGAAGAGGAGAAAAAAGAAACCACTGATCTGAAACAACCTAGTATCTTTGATTTTTGATTATTATTTCTTCAAGTCATCCAGTTTCTTCATCACATCGACAGCATCTTGTTTGTACTCATCTTTGATCTTCGTATACGTCTCATCAGAGATGGATTTCGCCCGGTATTGCTTCTCAAGGTCTTTTAACAAGGAGAGTAACAAGGTTTTCTTCGTTGTCAGTGTCTCTTCTGATTCTCCGACGGCTTTCTTTGTCTTCGAGCGTTGTTTCTTTAACAAAAGTAATAATATTGCTAGAACGATGATGACGACCATAAAGACGATGATGATCATCGTGATGTTCAACGGAGCTTCAGTCGGTTTGTAGAGAAGAATCTGGATCTGGTTGTTCGCATCAGAGCTATACAGGAGATGCTCACTCTGGAAGAGGCCTCGGTTCTCATAGGATACAGAAAAAAAAGTGGTATCATATAGCAGGGTTTGAATGAAATTTTCTGCATTGCTGGGAAGATGATAGGTCACTTGTAAAGTCAGAGACGTATTAGGAACCATTGAGAGGTTCACCTCGCTCAGGTTACAAGTCCGGACATTCCCTGTAATTAGTGGGACAATGTCTTTTCCGGATTGCAATTCGGTGATTTTTACGGCATCCTGGATATCTTGTTGGATCCAGAACTGGAGGGTGGTGACGTTCTCTGCTCCACCATTGGTCACTTTCACGGTTTCTTCAACTAATAAACCGGTGTTTGTCGGAGAAATTGTGACAAGTTCTTGGTCGACGAGTACTCCTGTATCATTCGCACAGACGCTCGGATATAGAATAGCGATGGCCAGGATCGAAAGCAGGATGATTGCTACTGTTTTCTTCATATGAATTCTCCGTTACCATGTATTTGTCGTTTATGTAGTTTTCGTTTTTCGATCTATATTGGAAACCAAGCCATCGGTAGTATATAGTGAGGTTCCGTTCTCGGTTTTCGGACAAATCGATGATTGTACAGAAGCATTAAATACAAAAAAAGAGGTATCAGCCTCACTAAACATCAAAGGAAGAATACTATGACGATTGGAATTATATATTATTCAAGGACGGGGAATACACGAACTGTAGCACAGCTTCTTGCTGAAAAACTGAAAAAAAAGAACGCGGTGGTGGACCTTATCGAAATCGAAGCGGTGAAACGACCAGGGTTTTTTACTGCAGGACGTGCTGCGATGAAACAAATAGAGTTACCTGTGAAAAACACGAATGTGGATTTGGGAAACTATTCAACCTTGGTTGTGGGATCACCAACCTGGGGAGGATGTTGCCCGCCGTTGATAAAAACGTTCTTTTCCTCTGCAAAAAACATCAAAGAAAAGAAGACAGCCATGTTCATTACGGGTGGTGGACT
>DAJP01000034.1 GCA_002496355.1 Euryarchaeota archaeon UBA346
TCAATAACCCGTTTTGCTTTCCCTGTGCTACGAGGAATCGTCTTTGGTGAGATCGCATGAACCGGGACATGCAGATTGAGGATTCGATAGATCTCGTTCTCCGCTTTCTTTTCAAAGTCATCAAGATGACCGTCTCTATAACGATCCTCCGATGGTTCAACCTCGACAGAAAGCGAATACAGATCCCCTTGCTTGGTCTTCACGATCTGATAGTTATCGCTCACGCCAGCGACCTGCATCAAGGCAGCCTCAATCTGGGAAGGGAACACAATGACTCCTTTTATTTTCATCATGTCATCACTACGTCCCTTAATCCTGGACTGGATCGGTAACGTCCGTCCACACTCACATTTCTCATCGGTTATTGATGCAAGATCTTTCGTCCGGAAACGGATCGCTGGGAATGCTTCCTTGGTCAAGGTCGTGTACACCAGCTCCCCTTCCGCACCATACTCAAGTGTTTCCCCGGTGGCTGGATCGATCAATTCAGGGTAGAAATGATCAGCATTGATATGTAGTTTCTTATATTCACATTCGGAGACGACCCCGGGGCCGATCAGTTCGGTCAACCCATAATGCTCATGCGCAACAATCCCCCAGCGTTTCTCGATGTTTCTCCGCATCTCCTCACTCCAGGATTCTGCGCCAAATGCCCCAAGTCGAAGCTTAAAATCCTTAACAGGATTCAATCCTTTCTCCTCTGCAACCTCTGCGATATGCAATGAGTAAGAAGGTGTGCATGCTAGTGCAGTGCTACCAAAATCCTTCATGATATCAATCTGACGCTCTGTGTTCCCCGAACCGATCGTAATAACCATAGCACCTATCTTTTCTGCCCCTTTTTCAAAACCATGCGCTCCTGTAAACAACCCGTATCCATATGCGTTCTGCACCACATCTTGTTTCCGAAGACCATTTGCATAGAGGGATCGAGCCATCATCTCGCCCCAGAGGTCTACATCATGTCTCGTGTAAGGTCCTACCACTGGTTTGCCTGTGGTCCCAGAGGAAGCATGGACTTCCACGATATCATCAAGTGGGGTACAGACCAATCCAAACGGATAATACGACCGGAGATCCTGCTTTGTTAAAAAAGGGAGTTTCTCAATATCCTTTAATGTCTTAATCGACTCAGGTTTAATGTTTGCGTCCGATAATTTCTTATGATAAAATTGATTCGAGATGTCCACGTATTTGACTAATTTTTGTAAGTTTTTCAACTGTAGTTTTTTTAACTCAGCTAGTGGCATGGTTTCATTCTTAGCGTCCCAGTATTCCTTTGTCATAAAAAACACTCCATGGATATCATTCAGAATATAGAGTTGCTCTATAAGAGTTTCTGCATGAAAAATAAAGAAAGATATAAAACAAGAGAATCGGTTTACAACTCTTAAAAAATCAATTCGAAATTGTGTTTGGAGGAGGCAATGATGAACTTAATCTTAGGTATGGATATAGGGGTATTTCTTGCATGGATTGGAACGTTGTTGGCCACTGTTCTGTGCATCGTTTATGGGCTCTATTACCAATTCATTAAGAAATCAGAGGAGAAACAACAAACAAAATCCTTAAAAGAAGAGGAGAAAAAGCAAGAGGAGGACCAATAATGGATATCGTGTTCTTTATTATTTCAATGTCTCTTTTTGCTTTAGTGTTTTTCATCCTCGGATATCTTGGGTACCGGCAAACGAAAACAGCAGAAGATTATTTTATCGCTGGACGGAAAATGGGGGCCGTTCTCATCGCGTTTTCTTATGGTGCGACCTTTATTAGTGCGGTCGCCCTCATCGGGTTTTCTGGGATTGCATCTGTTTATGGCCTCTCGATCTTATGGCTTGCGTTTCTCAACATTTTCGTTGGAATCTTCATCGCCTTTGTCGTCTATGGTCTTCGAACGAGAAAGATGGGGTTATCCCTGAAAGCAATGACACTTCCAGAACTGTTAGGACATCGATTCAATTCGGTAAAACTCCAACAAGTCTCGGGGTTAATCATCGGTATATTCATGGTCGCCTATACGTCTGCTGTGTTTCTGGCTATCGCATCCCTCTTCCAAGTGACGTTCGCAATCCCTTATTGGCTCTGTGTTGTTGTTTTTACCGTAATCGTAGGTATATACCTCATCATCGGTGGAGCCTATGCAGTGATGTGGACCCATGCCGTCCAAGCTATTGTGATGCTTGTGGGCATGATTATTCTCACCGTAGGCGTATATTGGATTCTCGGAGGTATTGGTCCTGCTCATGAGGCAGCTGCAGCTCTCACTCCAGAGATGCTACAGAGCATTGGCAGCCCTGCCGCCACCCAAGCACCCAATGGTCTGACATCGATGCCACCGTTTTTATCAATGCCATTCATGATGATTCTTACCCTTATCTTTGGAGTCGGAATAGGAGTACTCGCACAACCACAGCTCATTACTAGATATCTTACCGCGAAAAATGACAAAGCACTTCGTCTCGCTATACCATACGGTGGTCTTTTCATCTTACTAATGACATTTACCGCCTTTAGCATCGGTCCTCTCTGTAATGTCCTAATGTATCGAAACAATATCTCGTACCCGACAAAGATAGTTGGTGGTGCTCTCACAGCAAACCCAGATGCAGTCATACCAACCATCATAAACCAGTTCTTCCCCTCCTGGTTTATCCTGATTTTCCTCTTTGCAATCCTTGCAGCAGCGATGTCTACCGCAGCCGCCCTGTTGCATACCGCTGGAGCAGCAATAGGCAGAGACGTGTATGAAACATCATCAAAAAAACAATTTTCCCCAAAAAAATCTATCTTCATTACCCGTATTGCGACGGTAATAATCGTCATAGCCACCCTGATCATCTCCCTGAATCCCTTGGATGTCGTCGCTTATATGACCGCGTTCTTCTTTGGACTGATGGCTTGCACCTTCCTTGCACCATATACATTAATGCTCTACTGGAAAAGAACAAATAGAACAGGGGTTTGGATCGGTATGCTTGGAGGATTCCTCTTCACAATAACCTGGTACATTCTCATCTATTTCAAAACTGCTCCAAAGATCATCGGTTCACCGCTTATTGGGAATTATGTCATCAATATGCTGGACCCTATCTTCATCGGCCTTCCCCTATCGTTTCTGTTAACGATCCTTTGTAGCATTCTTAGTAAGCAGGATACAGAGGAAGAAACTCTTATGAAAAAGAGCTTTGAAAACATCTAATAAGAGGAAATCACCCTTTTATCTGATGCAAGGTTGGAAAATATGAAGATAGTGATCCTAGGAGCCGGCATGATGGGTCGCGCAATCGCCTACGACCTATCGAGATTTTCACCTGTTGATGATATCATTATCGGTGAAAAAGACAATAAAACACGGATTTCAGCTAAACGATTCCTTCAAGGAACCCGTGTCAAAACACTGGCGTTGAACGCTGAGAACCCCTCTGAAATCAAGAGAGTTCTTCAAAAAGGCGATGTCTTCATCTCCGCGCTCCCCTATATATATAATTATAGATTAGCAACGCTTGCGATACAGACAAAAACACATTTTATTGATCTTGGTGGGAATAATACAATCGTTGAAAACGAACGACGTCTCTTTACAAAAGCAAAACAGAACCAGGTGACCATCATCCCTGATTCAGGGTTAGCCCCAGGTCTTGTGTCGATTATCACCCGTGATATCGTTGATCATTTCGATACAGTCGCCTCGGTACGACTTCGTGTTGGAGGTCTGCCACGACATCCAAAGCCACCATTGAACTATCAGATCGTGTTTTCTCCTTATGGCCTTATCAACGAATACATAGAAGATGCGTTGATTCTCGATCATGGGAAAATCCTTGCTAAGAAATCCATGACGGAGGTTGAGACCCTGCGGTTCCCCAAGCCGTTTGGGACTATGGAAGCATTTCTAACCTCCGGGGGATGCTCCACCCTACCTTATACCTATAGACATACAATCCAGTACCTTGATTATAAGACGATTCGGTACCCAGGACATTGTGAGAAAATCAGAGCGATTCTTGAGCTTGGGCTTGCTGAGGAGAAAAAAATCAACAGCGCTGGTCAGATGATCGCACCCCGGGATGTCTTCGCATCATTGCTAATGAAAAACATTCCTACAACAGGAGAGGATGTCGTACTACTCAAAGTGATGAGCCAAGGACTAAAACACGGGAAGAAACACTCCCGAGACTACCTCTTGATTGATTCCTGTGACAAAAAGAACAATATCTCTGCTATGATGCGTACGACTGGTTATCCTGTTGCGATTACCGCACAGATGATTGCGAACGGGGTTATCAAAGAACGAGGTGTGTTTGGTCCTGAGGAAATTATCCCGCCCCCTGAATTTTTCAACGAACTGAAGAAACGAGATATCAAGCTCTCCATTACTGATAGAAGCGTTCCTACATGAAGAAAAAAGAGTTTTTAGACGCGAAGGAAAACGCCTTGAAATCCTTAGAGAATGCCTGTGATAAAAAGAAGGTTGACGATGGCGCTCTCCCTCTTCTAGCTATCATTAATACCATGGAGGGGTTCTATACCACCAGCAGCTGTGCAGGACGAATCGTTTTATTAGAGATACCTCAGATAGGTGACAAACGAGGAGCGACATTCCTAGGTATCTGGCACCGAACCATTGAATCAGAAGAGCTGGCCACTGCTTCAAAAAAGGCGACACAGGGTCTCCTCTGGTTACTTGCCCAGGCACCGATCCTCCACATAGGAGTTGAAACTCTCCCGCTCGCAGAAAGAATGGTAAAAACAGCGATCTCCTGTGGATTTAAAAATTCATCAATCAGATCCCTTGGAAAAAAAATCATCATTGAACTCTGTAGTACAGAGCGTCTTGATGCCCCCATAGGGAAGGATGGTTGTCTTTTTTGTGACGAAAAACAGCTCTGTTTGATAGTTGAAATCTCAAATGAGGTCATAGAACGCTCACAGGAAAAACTGGCACGGCTCACTGAAAAACTAGAGAAAATTGGCGATTTTCCATGAAAATCAACAAAAGATTTATATATTATGTTGATATATTAGTTGTTGGGGAATAAAGTATGAACACAAAAAAAATCTTAGGCATCTTTATATGCATGCTGGTAATGACCATGATACCTGTAGCAGCAGGAGCGACCACAAACAACACTGAAACCGGAAAAATCGGTTGGACCACATTACAAGGATTTACCCTTACACAACCGAAACAGGTGAACGGTGGAGCATTGATTTCATTTAAATGTCTCTTTGTCCACTATGTCAGCCAAGGTCTCGGCCAGCGTGTAACTGGTATCCGATACGGTGGTCAGGAAATGGTCATCCCCGCGAACTTCAACGGGATCCTGATGAACCACATGATATTGGGATGGTGCATTGGCGCCTTAGAGTTCTAAAGAGAACCACTTTATCTTCTCTTTTTATTTTTTCTTTTTTTTAATCTAGTTTTTTTCTTAGAAATCTTTTTTGATGTCTTCTCCTAAAAAGTATACATGATGAATTGTTAAAAGAAAAAAAATAAAAGGAACTTAGAGTTGATCAAATTTCTTCGCGACTTCCTTTGCGACATCCAGAGTGGTGTTGGACCCCCCGACATCATAGGTTCGGATCTTGTTTTCTTTGATGACCTGGGCGATCGCGTTTTCCAGTTTCATTGCTGGTTTTTTCTCACCAAGCCAATCCAACATTAACGTTACGGTCAGAAGCATCGCCATCGGGTTGACCTTGTACATCCCTGCGTATTTCGGGGCAGACCCATGGGTTGGTTCGAACACGGCATAGCCATCCCCAATATTACCGCTGGAGGCAAACCCAAGGCCGCCAACAAGCTGGGCGGCAAGGTCTGAGATGATATCCCCAAACATATTCGATGAGACCAACACATCATAATCTTGAGGATTCTTCACCAGCCACATACACATGGCATCTACATTGGTCTCCTGATACTTTATCTCCGGGTATTCTCGTGCAATCTTCCGTGCTTCCTCCAGCATCATCCCGCTGGTTTCCCGGATCACATTTGGTTTTTCAATAAGAGTGACTGATTTTCGCTTATGCTCCTTTGCATACTGAAACGCATGACGGACAATGCTTTGACAGGCTTTCTTCGTAAAGATCCTGCAGGAGACTGCAATTTCATCAAGGGGGACCTGCGCGAAACGCTTCATCTTCTTATGGGTCATGAGCGCGTCAAAGACCTGTTTTGGCAATGGCCGAAATTCCACACCCGAATAGAGATCCTCAGTGTTCTCCCGGAACACCACCAGATCGATGTCGTCTCGATAGTTCAACGGATTGCCTAGGTATGCCTTACAGGGCCTGATGTTGGTATGGAGGTTAAACTCCTGGCGAAGTCGCACAATCGGACTGGAGTAGGTGATCCCCTTCGTCCGAAGCTCAGGGGAGAGCTCCTTAACTGCATCCTCACCCGGTTTGGAGGTAATCGCACCGAAAAGACAGCAATCTGTTTCTTTCAATAAGGACAACGTCCTTTCAGGGAGCGGGTTTCCTTCTTTTTTCCAGAATTCCCATCCGATGTCCCCATTGGTGAATTCAGCATCCAGACTGATGGTATCTAAAACAATTTTTGCCGCATCCATGACGTCTTTACCGACGCCATCTCCCGGTAATATCGCAATATGATATTTTGACATGAAAAACGGTAATCCTCCCTAGCTTTTAAAGTTTTTTTCTCCGATGAAAAGCATGTTGTTTAAATGAGCATATTTATTTGCGTAACTCACCAAGACTGGTGATCCGTTCGGCAAATGCATTGTGTTTATGGATTGATTCTTCGCTTTCACTACGAGCAATTACCATGACTTCATCAGGTAGATCCCTGTATTTTTTCAACACGGAGCTAAGTATATCACGGACAACGTCTTCAACGAACTTTGGTTTTGTATGAGCTTTTAAGACTAATTCGGCTTCTTCCTTTCGCTTCAAAATGCTATACGTCGGACTACTAAATGATTTCTCCACAATCTGGATAAGATCATCAGCATCGACGACCTCAGTCCCCCGTGGCACCTCGATCATTAGCGTTCCGATATTACGTTGGTTATGAGTAGGGGCAGAGCAGGTCTTCGAACGCGCTTCCAGTTTCCGAACGACTTCCATGGCACAGGGACATGCGGTCATCCCGATGACCTTAACGCCAATGAGTTTTTTCAGCATCCTATTCTTGTTTGCCCGTGCCTCTGCTATGAGTTTATATGGCTCAACACCCTTTTGACCAGATGGATAAAGGACATCTAAAAAATAATCCGCCTCAGCTTTCACCTCTGAAAACGTTGCGTACTCGTGTTTCTTTAATAACTGTTCAGCAGTATTAGCGCAGAATGATTCTAAATCCGACACGGGTGTCTTCAGGGTTTGGTCGATGATTTCCGATACTAATTCAAGGTTACGTGACATATGGCTGCCTTTCTGAGATGCAGGAAGATCCACAAACAGGTCCAGGGTGACAGTGAGAGGCAGCACTGATTTTCTATTGGGTCGTCTGATGTGAACAAGTTTTTTCACACCAGTCACACCTACCCGTGTAAGCATGAAATGAGAGGATGCGAGTCTTGATTGCACATCAGGAAGATCAATC
This sequence comes from Euryarchaeota archaeon UBA346, assembly GCA_002496355.1. GTDB lineage: Archaea > Thermoplasmatota > E2 > DHVEG-1 > DHVEG-1 > SM1-50. The sequence continues at coordinate 7,577 of DAJP01000034.1, forward strand.
GATTTCATCAGAGTCACAGACAGCGGAATACCCTTTTGTCTCAAAAACATTCCCATGATACTCAGATTTGTTCGAAAAAATAGTATTTAAATCAGAGACCGGTTTGATTTTGGTTCTTTCATAATACTCAAATAGTACCTTTTGTTTACATACTATTGAAGGGAATAGAGGGGTATCTGCATACGAACGTGAGAATAAAACAGGACGCGGCTATGGGCATCGGGGTGATGATCATTTTCATCGCTATGGTCCTTACCGCTGGTATCGTCGCCTATGTGATATTATCCACAGGATCACTGTTAGAGAATCAATCAGGAAGCACAGGGACTCAAACCATCAAGGAAGTCTCATCCGGGCTGAAGGTATCAACGATCCAGGGGCATAACTCTTTAGGGTTGATCGATAAAATTGTGATTTTGATCACACCTCGGGCAGGCTCCCCAGAAATCGACTTGAACGGCGTATTAATTGAATTATCTGAATCTAACCAAAAAAACATCCTTAAGTATTCTTCGTCAAATTGGGTTGACGGGAGAACCGGGCTTACTAGTCTTTTTGATGTAAACGCGTTCTCTTCTGCTTCTTCCGAGTTTGGGGCTATTGTCTTAGTTGATGATGATTCTTCTTGTTTTCAGACAACACCAGTGGTCAACCGAGGGGATAGTGTGATGCTAGCAATCAATACCACCGCTATCTTTGGTGGAATTAATGAAAATGTCAATATCGTGGGTAATGTCATCCCTGAGGAGGGTGCCTGGTGTATCATTCAATTCCGTACACCCTCATCCTTTGTGAATCCCATCTTGATTTTACAAGAAGAATAAACAAGAGAAAACCTAAGGAGTTTTATCGTGTTTTTGTTTGATTTTTCCTTGAATTTCTTAGAAATGAGACAAAAAAGTAAAATAACCCCCCTTGATATTCAGGGCAGGCATTAGAACTGCCGCTGTGGCTTAGAGGTATAGCGATTCCTTGGTAAGGAATAGGTCGAGGGTTCAATTCCCTCCAGCGGCTTCATGTTAACATATAACATTGTTAATCTTTATTAAAAATTCTAGTTTTAATCCGAATTATTATTCATTTC
>DAJP01000019.1 GCA_002496355.1 Euryarchaeota archaeon UBA346
GAAAAAGAAACGATTTAATACGCAACAGCTATTTCAGGGTCAAACAATATCATTTAGGGATTCATATGGAGGCAATCATCCTTGCAGGAGGCTTTGGCACCAGATTACGACCGTTTACTTTTACCCGAGCAAAATCGCTTTTACCGATTCTGAATGAGCCGATGATCGCTCATTTAATCAAGACGTTACCAAAGAAGGTCGATACTGTCGTTCTTGCGGTGAACTACCGAAGGGAACAAATCGAGGAGTACTTCTGCAGCCATGACTTCGGCAAGACCATCATCGTCAACGAAGAACCAGAACCGTTGGGGACAGGTGGGGCAGTAAAATATGCTGAGAAGCACATCGTCGGAAATTTTTTTGTGCTCAACGCTGACATCATCTGCTCCTTGAACCTTGCAGAGATGCTCCGGTTCCATGAGCACAAAAAAGCGGTCGCGACGATTTCACTATGGCCTGTGGAGAACGTCTCTGAGTTTGGCGTGGTGGACATCAGGAAAGACGGGGCTATCACGAAGTTTGTTGAAAAACCAAAAGCAGAGGATGCCCCCTCTGATCTTATCAATGCCGGAGCGTACCTGCTGGAACCACAAGTGCTCAATTACATTGAATCAGACAAGCTGGTTTCCATGGAGAAACAGATTTTCCCGCAGATCATCCAGAACACCGGGCGTTTCTTCGGATATAAATTCCAGGGGCATTGGATTGATGTCGGTAGGATCAGCAGCTATCTGAGTGTCCATCGGCTTTTGCTGGAGAAGCAGAAGAAGTCGTTCATCATGGGAGCAGAATGTTCCAATGAAGGCGTATTGCGGCAGTCCTGCGCGGGAAACAAGGTGGCGGTGGGGAAGAACTCATCCATTGAATCCAGTGTTTTGTTCGATGAAGTGACCATTGGTGAGAACGTCCTGTTGGATCGATGTGTGATCGGGCAAAATGTCACCATCGGTGATGGCGCTGTCCTGAGGAATGTTGCAGTTGGGGACAATGAACATATCCCGGATGGAACAACGCTGGAGAATGTCGTGGTGTGGAACCAGCCGATCCCTCAAGGGTACCCAAGCAAACAGATTGGGAATGTGATAGGGGAATAAATTCAGAGTCTTTGGCAATCAGATTTTTATAACAGGCAGCTCATGTGCTCTGTCATGAATCAACCTATTTCAAAACTCATCTTCCGTGCGTACGACATCAGAGGTTTGTATAACAAAGACATCTCCCCGGAAGTCTTATATAAAATCGGGCTCGCCGCGGGGACGTATGTGAAACACACGATGCAGGGAAAACAGATCTGCGTTGGTGGAGACATCCGTCAGTCCAGTCAAAGTCTGGTCCATGCGTTCATCGCAGGGGTCACGGCCACTGGTGTCCATATTGTTCATACGGGGACGTCATCCTTTGGCCAAACACTCTTCACCGGTGGGCAGCTCAAGGCTGATTTGATAGCGTTTGTCACCGCCAGTCACTTGCCACCAGAGTGGAACGGGATCAAGTTCTATTACGGTGACGGTGTCGGATTCCCTGAGGAGAACCTCATGATGATCAGAGATCTGGTCCTTCAGGATTCCTTTGAGCTAGCCTCATGGGACCACATCGGTCAAGTCACCTCTGTCGATGCAAAAGATGGATATCATGATTTCTTTGTCTCCCGATTCAACTTCAAGAAAAAACTCAAGGTCGCACTCGACTGTGGTGGCGCAAGCATGACGCTTTCTGCACCAGAGATCTTCACTAGCATCGGCTTGCAGGTGGCACCCGTCTTCTGTGACCCTGACCCGAGCTTCTCGAAACGACCCTCCGACCCGAAACCCAAGAATCTGACTACACTTGTTCAAACCGTGAAGAACAACCATTGTGATTTTGGGGTAGCATTTGATGGCGATGGGGACAGATCGGTCATCGTTGATAACACCGGGCAGATTCTTTCAGCGGATCAAACAGGTATCATCATAGGGAAACATGGTCTGAAAAAGAACAAAGGGACCATCATTGTGAATGTCGAATGCTCCAAATCCGTCAAAGAACAACTCGAGCCAGTAGGATATCATATCAAACAGATACAGGTCGGCCACACCTTCCTCACCTTGGAGGCGAAACAAACAAAAGCGCTTCTTGGGATAGAATCCTCCGGGCATCTCATCATCCCTGAATATTTCCTCTTCGATGATGCGCTCGTGGTCCCCCTGAAGATTGCGCAGATTCTCGAGAATGTCAAAAGACCGCTCCATGACCTGGTAATGGAATCACCAAGTTATCCGACGAGAAAAGAAGAAATCGAATGCGCTGACGGCATCAAATTCGACGTCATCAGACGACTCAAACAGGAGCTCTCAAAGGAATATGATCAGGTGAACACCATGGATGGCATACGAGTAGATTTCAAGGAGGGGTGGGTGCTGATACGCGCCTCAAACACCAGCCCGATCATCCGATTGACCGCAGAGGCAGACACCACAGAGATCCTCCAAGAGCTATCCACCCGGTTTATGAAAAAGACACAGGAAATGATCCAACAGAAAAAGACAACGCCATAGAGGAGGAACCATACGATGACACGGCTTTTTGGCACTAATGGCATTAGAGGCATCGTCAACCAGGATATGAACAGCACACTTGCCTTGGAAATTGGTCAAGCATTTGGGACGTATTTGAAGAGAACAACCCCTCGACCGACCTGTGCCATCGGAACCGATGCAAGACTTTCTAACCATATGCTGAAATCTGCAATCACCGCAGGGTTTCTCTCAACAGGATGTGATGTGGTCGACGTCGGATTGGTCCCAACACCGACCCTGCAATACACGGTCAAAGAAAAACACTTCAACGCTGGCATCATCATCACCGCCTCTCACAACCCACCTCAGTTTAACGGCATCAAAGGAACAGCACAGGATGGAGCAGAGCTGACAAAGGATGTTGAGGAGACAATTGAACAGATCTTTTTTTCGAAGCATTTTGCTCTCTCAGATTGGAACGAGGTCGGAAGCTTTTCAACATGGAATGATGCAAAAGAGCTCTACATCAAAGGAGTCCTCTCCTGTATCGATGTCACTTCTATTAAAAAACAACGGTTCCATGTCGTCCTTGACTGTGGAAACGGTGCTGGAAGTCTTGTCGCTCCTACCCTGTTAAAAAAACTCGGATGCATGGTGACCGAGTTGAACTGTGAACTGGATGGTACGTTTCCTGGGCGTCACTCAGAGCCGATCCCGGAGAATCTCACATCGCTTATGAAAAAAGTCTCAGAAACCCATGCATCCTTCGGAATCGGTCTTGACGGGGATGCGGACAGGGCGATCTTCGTTGATGAGAATGGATCCTATATCTGGGGTGATAAATCACTCTCCCTCGTCGGAAAATACATCACCAAGAAAACCAACGGTGGGATCACCGTCACACCCGTGACAACCTCGACGTGTTTTGAAGATGTCATCCTTCAGAACAATGGGACGGTCATCTATACAAAGGTCGGCTCTCCTATCGTTGCTGATACGATGAAAAAGAACCATGCGGTGTTCGGAGGAGAGGAGAACGGTGGGCTCATCTTTCCCCAGTTCCAGTACTGTCGTGATTCTGCGATGTCCCTTGCGACACTCCTTGAGATACTGGCGACAGAACAAAGACCATTGTCTGAACTGATAGCGCAGATTCCTTCCTATGAGATGTTCAAAACAAAAATAGTATGTCCCAATGAGAAAAAAGAACCTGTCATGAATCGATTGGTTGAAGAAATGAAGAACCATCACGAGATTACCCGTATCGATAGAACCGACGGATTAAAATTATTCACGAAGGAGGGATGGGTCCTGATGCGTCCATCAGGGACAGAACCGATATTCAGGGTCTATGTCGAAGCAAAAGTAAAACAGCAGGTAGAACAGCTAGGGACGTACTACAAAAAACTTGTCGAATCTTTCATGCAACATGCATAGCAAACCATTTTTGTTGAATATAGAAGCGCGTCTCCTGTCATCTAGGTAAAACTTATAAATAAGAAGCCTATACGCTATCAAACCTTCGAAGTAAAGAAAGGAATAGGAAAAGATAAATACTGAATTGAAATGTAGACTCATGGAGGTAAAATTATGGCTGAAAAACCACACCTAAATTTAGTAATTATTGGTCACGTCGATCATGGCAAGTCCACACTCGTCGGAAGAATCTTACTGGATACCGGACAGTTCCCAGCACACATGGTTGAGAAATTCAGAGAAGAAGCAAAGGCAAAAGGAAAAGAAAGTTTTGCTCTCGCATGGATTTTCGATCAGTTGAAAGAGGAACGAGAACGAGGAGTCACTATTGATGTCGCTCACAAGCGATTTGATACGGATAAGTATTACATTACTATTATTGATGCACCTGGTCACCGAGATTTCGTTAAAAACATGATTACCGGTACGTCTCAGGCTGATGCAGCTATCCTTGTCGTTGCTGCTCAACATGGTGTCATGGCACAGACAAAGGAGCACATGTTCCTTGCTCGAACACTGGGTGTCAAACAGCTGATTGTTGCGATTAACCAGATAGATGCGACCACACCACCATACGACAAAGCCCGTTATGAAGCGGTCAAAGCTGACGTCCATGCATTAGCAAAAAGTGTCGGTTACAAAGATGAACAACTCCAATTCCTGCCTGTCTCTGCATTCGAGGGAGACAACATTAAGGATAAAAAAGCAATCACCTGGTGGACTGGCGATACGATTCTGAAAGCGATTGACAAATTTGTCCTTCCAGAAAAACCAGTGAACCTACCCCTCCGATGGCCAATTCAGGACGTCTACACGATTAAGGGTGTCGGGACTGTCCCTGTCGGAAAGGTTGAGTGCGGTATTATGAAACCTGGGATGAGCCTGATGTTCAAACCAAGCATGAAACCTGGTGGAGTCGTTGGTGAAGTAAAGACCATTGAGATGCACCATGAGATGATTAATGAGGCAATGCCTGGGGACAACATCGGTGTCAACGTCCGCGGTGTCAACAAAGGAGATATCAAAAGAGGAGATGTCGCTGGACCAACAAACGACCCACCGACTGTCGCAAAATCATTTATCGCGCAGATCATGGTTCTGAACCACCCGTCCGTCATCACAAAAGGATACACGCCTGTCTTCCACTGTTACACCGCACAAGTCGCATGCAGATTTGAAGAGATTCAGAAGAAACTTGATCCGAAAACCGGGCAAGTCAAAGAAGAGAACCCTGATTTCATCAAAACAGGTGACGCCGCGATCGTCAAGATCGTCCCCACCCGTCCGATGGTTATCGAGTCATCGAAGAAGATCCCGCAGCTTGGGAGATTCGCCATCCGAGATATGGGGCAGACCGTCGCAGCAGGTGTCTGTTTAGAAGTCGAGGCGGTAAAGTAATTTTCCTCCTCTCTTCTTTTTGTTATTTTAAAGGGGGCAACCGAATATGCCAGCACAGAAAGCACGAATTTCATTGACCAGCACGGAATCAACAAAGCTTGAGGAAGTGTGTATGCAAATTAAGATGATCGCAGAAAAGACCGGTGTCGCGTTGCGAGGACCGGTGCCGATGCCAACGAAACGGTTGCGGGTTCCCTGCCGGAAATCACCTGATGGTGAGGGTACGGAGACCATTGACCATTGGGAGATGCGTATTCATAAAAGACTCATTGATCTGGATGCAAGCGACCGTGCATTGCGGCAGCTGATGAGGATCCAGGTCCCTGATGGTGTTCATATCGAAATTGTTCTGAAATCATAGAACAACTCTTTTTTATAAGAATATCTTATACCATTGCAGTAGTGAGAACACTGCTGAGGTAGCAAAGCTCGGTCCACCGCGCCGGCCTTGAGAGCCGGTTCTCCGCAAGGGGAGCGGGAGTTCGAATCTCCCCCTCAGCGCTACTCTCTTTGGGCGTGTGGCCTAGCCTGGATAAGGCACCGGCCTTCTAAGTCGGTAATCGCGGGTTCGAATCCCGCCACGTCCGTTCGATTTCAATTTTTTCAACAAAGAGGTTTTCTCTCCTATAACTTCAAATATTTAAAAATACTTTAAGACCATATGAAAATAGATTGGAAACTGCTCTCATATGCGATGTTCATTTCAGTGATTATCATCTGGGTTTGTGCATCGATTGTATCAGTTTTTTTCATCCAACCGTTGCTTGATATGTTGAGGAATCTCCCTATAATTTTATCAGGTAATGCCTCGTGTACTTTTACGGGATCAAAACTACCAAATATTCCCCTGTGGATTCTTTTGGTCATTTCATTATTGCTCTGGAGTGTTCTGACAGGGTTGTCATACGTCATCATGAAAGCTTTGAAAAAAACGAAAACAGAGAGAACACCATAAATTAATGATTTCTTCAGGAAATGTCCTCAATAAAGCATGAGTTCTTCCTTAGTCTCAGAGTATTTTCCAGACCTTTATCTGATTGCTTGTGGTATTGACCGCGTCGTAATACCCGATGATCTTTATCGTATGACTGAAGAAAGAAAGTTTGTTCCAAGTCCAAATATATGGTGCTTCAGTGTCAGTGAATTGTAGTGTATTATCTTTGTAAAACTCGATCTTTTGAACGACTCCAGAGACACCATTGACCTGTGCTTCCACATCTATTTTCCCGATGATGAGTGAGAAAGGAAACGCGCCTTTGTCTGTGCCGAAGAGATAGAGGTGTTTTTCTTGAGGGTTCAGAAACACGACACCAGGTCGGACGAACTCTTCTCCAAAGGTGGTGTAATCAATTCCATTTCCGGTGGGACCTGAGTATCGATTTGAGGAAAAGATATCTACTGATCGGTCCCAGTGCTCATGGACCCCCAGGCTTGTGGACAGATAGATACCATCATGTTCAGGGTCATAGACATCTGTTGCTGGGTCTGCTGCCTGATGAAGATAGTTCTGTGCTCCTTCTATCGGATTGGTTCCTTCTGTGAGCAGGAAATCATACATCACGGAATCAATGGCAACCGGGTCTTGTGAGAAGAAAAAACTGTTTGTCCAATCATCGTTGAACGGGTACATCAGGAACGGTGCGATGGTCCGGTGGTCCACCTTGGTGGCAAAAGTCCCATCACCGAGATACAGGAGTGTTTTTCCTCCGAGATGTTCATAGGTGAAGAGATCCACCTGTGGTGCAGGGTTTCCCATCGTCAGCCCAGAGATATGATACGAGTGGATGTCAGAGACAGGTTCGATGAACGATCCGAAAAAGTTCTTTCCAGACAGGGTTACCCCCGTGCTGATCGGATGTCGTTTGAGTATCGGCATGTTGATGAGGTATTTCGCTTCGACGACACAGGTGGGGAGTGTTCGGACGGTGCCATCAGAGAAATACATGTGCGTTGAGCTTGGAATCACCTGCTCCCGGCCCGTTGCTCCACCCAGCGAGTCGACATAGTGGATCTGTGCGAACTCTTCAACGAGTGGATCGGCAGGGTAGCTCTCATAATAGATCCGGTTGTAGAGACAATCCAGGATGGGCCGTGAGGCATCAAACACCGTGATGTCCTGCTGGGGTACACCGACGACGTTCACAAGTTGACGTAACAAGGTTTTGACTACATAGGGGCTTGCGTCTCGATCGTTATCCTCTTTTGGATACGGATCACCAACGCCACCCAGTGCATTATTCAAATTCATTTTGATCGCGATTTTTTCACCGGGTTGATACCCGATGTTACCATTCCCATGGGCCTCATTGAAATAGGTAAAAATCGTATCCCATGCATCAGCATCTGTTGAAGCTCCAGTGAACCCTTGGATGCCAGTAGAGAACATCTGGTCGAGGACGTCTTGGTTGTTATTCTGCTGTTCCCACCAGTACCCTGTCAAGTCTTTCTCTGTTGCATTTGGGTTCCATACCCAGACGACCCTGCCCGGGGAAACCCCGGTTCCAACTCCCATGGGTTCTTTGGGGATAGGATCCCATGATACTGCGGCTGGTTGTTGCTCTGTTTGGAAATAATTCGTGGCAAACACGGCACCGGTGATCGTGAATAAAACAACAAAACCGGCTAAGACGGTCGGGAGTGTCTTAGCGAATTTTGTCTTCGCACTCCGCAACCATACTGTAAGACCTGTAAAAAGGATGCTCCAAAATGCGATATATCCAAGAGACATGGACATGGCGACCTGCTGGCAAGGGTATTGTGCTCGTTGTGGTTTTGGTACTACCCTGACGAGAAACCAGATAATAGCAATAATTCCAGCGATATGGAACCAAATGCCTTTCCACCCGGTCATCCGTTCCCAAATTCGTGTCTTCTTTTGATGAACATGATTCTTCATGAGATATCCCCTAATAAAACAGTAGCTGGTAGCCTATAAAAAGTTTTGCTCCCTGTTCAGAATCCTGACGTTTTTTTGTAAGTGAGGAATTCTTGGATAATCTCAAATCACTGATTCACTATTAATGTCGACGTCGTATGAGTGGTTTTAACCATTTGAATTTTGTAGTCCCCGTCAGTAGTCGGTCGGTTTTAAACACCCATACAACGATACTGATGGTGACTAGAGCAAAAACCGCGATATACACGATGCCGCCAATCACTAATGTATAGTCATGGAAAAGAAGCGCGCGTGGTGCCATCATCGGATGGGAGAATGGGATGGCGAATGTGAAGATTTTTACTGCTATGGGGAGTGTTTCATAATCTGCGAACATGGTGATGAACATGGGGATCATCGCCAGCATCGTAATCGGGAAGGTGAGTGTCTGTGCACTCTTATAATTTTTAGCAAAGGTCCCTAGAAGCATGCACAGCGATAAACCGGCGATGAGCGCAAGGAACAATGAAACACCAATCCAGATGAAATCTCCTGACGTCAGAGCAAGGCCGTACGACGCAAGATTTACCCCCCCTGTCATTTGAAAACCAGAGAAATAAAACTGCATCCCAACCATGTAGATGACAGCAAGGATAAGACCAATGAACGCCGCGGCTATGATTTTCCCTGATACAATACTAGTTCGTTTAACGGGTAAGGTCAACAATGTCTCAAGGGTTTTATTCTCTTTTTCAAGAGCCATTGATGTGATGACAATGCTTCCTGCCATGATGATAATCATCATCATCACGATTGGGATCAGTAACGACTGGGACGACAACATCCCTGATATCGTGTTTGGTGAAATCCCGACGAACTCCCGATCCTTGAAATATGTCGTTTCAATCCGCTTGGTCGGTGATAGTACAAACGAAGCGTTTACCGAGGAATTCTGTGTGATGAGTTCTTTTGATATATTTGTGTTAATGTAAGCAATAAGGGATTCGACAGCACTTGATGAGATTGTATCCAGGAGTCCTGCGCCCTTCATGATCCAATAGATTTGCAGTGTCCCTTGTTGCCCCTTGATGATACGTTCGGTGAAATTCTTGGGGATAACGATAACCGCGACACCATTGTGTTCTGTGACGGCCTCTATTCCAGTTTTAAGATCAGATGCAGATGTTGAGTTGTACACTGTTTTTGCAGAGGTGTGCAGGAGTGTGGATGCAGCGATGCCTAAAGTGCTGTTATCCTCTGTTATTACCCCGATAGTCGGTGGTGCTGTTGACTGCTCTTGGATGCCTTGGATGCTATTTCCCATGGTTGCAAATATTAAGGCGACCAGGATAATTGGGACGAATGTCGCTGGCGTCAGTAACTCCCGAATCTCTTTTTTTGTAATATTTCCCAGTCCGCTCATTCATGCACCGTCCGTATGAAGACTTCCTCGATGTTCCGTGCCTTATATTTCTCCATCAAGGTCTTTGGTTTTCCTTCTTCGACTATTTTCCCATCTGATATCAAAGCGATTCGGTCGCAGAGATACTCGACCTCCAGCATGTTATGAGAGGAGAGCAAGACAGTCGTACCTGATTGTGCTGTGGTCTTGACGAGTTTGCGTATCTCCTGGGCGTTGATGACATCAAGACCGGAGGTTGGTTCATCAAGGATGGCAAGCTTTGGATTGGTCATTAATGCTCTTCCGACCAGCAGTCGGCGCATCATTCCTTTACTGTAGGTATCTACCCGATCATCGATACGTGTCCCCAGGTTCGTAATCTCGATCCCTTTTTTCACCATCCCTTGTACCTCTTTGGAGTCGAAGAAGTTCGCGATGAATTGAAGGTACGCTCTCCCGCTTAGATTCTTGTATGCACCAGCATCCTCAGGGAGATAACTAATGAGTTTTCTTATCTCACCAGCATGTTTACTCAGATCATGTCCTAAGATGGAAACCGACCCTCCATTGATGGACAGCAAGGTGGATAACACCCGTAATGTAGTCGTCTTGCCTGCGCCATTCGGACCGATGAGACCGAAGATCTCTCCTTCATTGATTGAAAATGAGATTCCTTTCACGGCATCCTGTGAACCATATTTTTTCACAAGGTTTTTTACTTCAACTGCTGGCATGGTTTCGACTCCGTGTATTTCTTTTTTCCTTTTAAGGTATTCCTTTCGCTCAACCGAAACCCTGAAACGAGAACAACGCATTCGTGGACCATCATCTTTCACCTGAGACATCCAATGAAAAAGCAGTACTTTTTCCAAGGAATGGCCCGAAATATTATTATTGTCGGTTTTGTCAGTCTCTTTACTGATCTGTCCAGCCAGATGGTCTTCCCAGTCGTCCCCTTATTCTTGCTATCACTTGGTGCCAGCGCCTGGGTCGTAGGGCTTGTGGAAGGAGCAGCGGAGACCACCGCGTCTTTACTGAAGGTGTTCTCCGGATATTGGTCTGATAAAATAAAACGACGAAAACCGTTTGTCTTTGCAGGATATGGGCTTTCTTCCCTCACAAAACCGCTCTTCGCATTTGCGCAAAGTTGGCCGTTTATCCTTTTTTTCCGGGTGATCGAACGCGTAGGAAAAGGAGTGAGGGACGCTCCACGAGACGCAATTATCGCAGAGTCAGTGGATGCATCGATCCGAGGAAAAGCATATGGGTTTCAACGGGCAATGGATGGCGTCGGTTCTTTTTCTGGTGCGATTATCGCAGTCATCCTCCTCCCATTATTTGGATATCGAGAACTCTTCCTAATCGCATTCTTCCCTGGTGTGCTTGGCGTCTTGTGTATCCTTTTCATTAAAGAAAAACGAAGCCAGATCGCTCCTCAGAAGCGACCGGCGACACCGTTTCGAGTTAGTATGAAAAGATTGCCCCGGAATCTTCAAATATTTATTCTAATTTCCACTTTGTTTGCGCTTGCGAACTTCGGATATGCGTTTCTCATCCTTAAGACAAAGAATATTGGATACTCTGATACTGACGCACTCATCCTGTATGTCTTATTTTATGTAATATACACCATATGTACCACCCCTGCAGGCATACTTTCCGATAGAGTGGGGAGAAAACCTGTCCTCGTGCTCGGATACATGATTTTTGCAGCAACCTCGGTGTGTCTGCTGTTTACCTCCGCTCTTCCCTTATTGGTTTTTGTTTTTATTCTCTATGGGATTTTCTTTGGGTTTATCGATGGAGTGCAGCGGGCGTTTGTTGTAGATTTGGCACCCCCTGATCTGAAGGGTACTGCTCTTGGAACGTTCCATACCGCGACTGGGTTGATCGCTTTACCTGCAGGTATTATAGCTGGCGCACTATGGGACACATTCTCCCCAGAAGCGACGTTTCTGTTCGCTCTTGTGCTCAGCCTCTGTGCTCTCCTGTTGTTTGTATTTGTAAAAAATACAAAACAAGGAAGTACAACTTAATAGGGAGAATATCATTAGTTCTCTCTGAGGAACAAATCTTTAATTAACGTGAATCAGTTTACCTCCCTGTGGGGTACTGTGTTGAAACAGGTCGAGATATCTCGGGATAAAATTGGTTTTTTAAAATCACTTGACACCGAAGAGTTCATGGAGAAGGAAGAAGATGAAGTCCGTAGATACGCTCAGCGAACCATCCAAGAGCTGATCGAGCTTGGGAATCAAGCGACCGCTGATCTTTTGGAGCTTCTTCAGTCTGAATTTACTTGGAGCTGTTATTTTGCCTTGACGATCTTTCGTGAAACAAAAGACCCACAGGCGGTTACCGCTCTTATCGCGTTTTTAAAAAGAGAATCTGACGATGCAATGGCAAATGAAGAAGCAATGTTTGCGCTACAGGATATCGGTGACCCATCGATTACCCCCCTCATCGAGGAGCTTGACGAGGCGTTTAATAATAAAAAATACAACTCATATCTGGTGGGTGGATTGACTGGGATACTGGGGCCAGAATCGTACGAGTTCATGGTGAAGATCACCAAGGATTTTATCGGCAAACCATGGCGGTACAAAGGATGGTTCCGCATTGAGGATTTCACCTATAATTTTGTGAAGCAAGGACGGTCCGATGCGATCCCCTTACTTCAGCAGATCCTTGAGATGAAGAATCTCACGAGTAGCGAAAAGCACGAGCTTGAGGAAACCATCAGAGCAATTCAGGATCCCGCGGGGTATGAAAAGGAAATCGAGAAAATCGAAGAAGAGATCCTAGATGCTACCAATCCCCCGGATGTGTAAACGAAGAGAAGACAACCTGGGTAAGAATCTGGTGGCTCAAGATGGGACATCTATTATAATTTTATATTGAGAAGAATATTATCAGTAACTCTATATATTGGCAACGATATTGATTTATCTGGAGGGAACCGTATCAGTTCTCAAAAACCAACGCTCAGAATCCTTGCTGGAAAGAAGATTGATGAGTGGGAGAAGTATGTCCTTCAGACATCGACCGGTCAAAGGATTCTTACGGCGTTCTACCGTTCCTCCCTGTATCATTTTTTTTCCTTGAAAGTCAACGAGTTTCTCGATGTCAAGCTCATTGAGGAGGTACGGAAGCATCCGCTTCCGAGACATATTGCGATCATCATGGATGGGAACCGCAGATTCGCAAAGGAGCTGGGGTTATCCTGGGAAGCAGGTCATATCTTCGGTAAAGAGAAAATCGAAGAGGTGTTGGACTGGTGTTTCGACCTTGGTATACGAGTCCTGACGGTGTATGCGTTCTCTACTGAGAATTTCAAACGAAGTGAAAAAGAGGTCAAGACCTTGATGACCCTGCTGAAGCAGGAGCTGGATTTAGCGAAGGAAGACTCACGGATTCATAAGAATAAGGTCCGCATCCGGATCATTGGAAAGCTGGACTCCCTGCCTAAGGACATTCAACAGTCTGCTCAATCCATCATGGAGTTGACCCAATCGTATAAAACCTATCAACTGAACATCGCACTCGCATATGGGGGTCGAGAGGAGATCATCCAGGCGATCCAGCGGATGGGCAGTGACATTAAAAAAGGGAAACTCAAAGTAAAGGATATTTCCCAGAACACGGTCTCTTCCTATCTGTATACGAGTGGGTTACCGGACCCGGATCTCATCCTTCGAACCTCTGGAGAAGAACGTATCTCGAACTTTCTGCTCTGGCAGCTGGCGTACTCTGAGCTGTATTTCTGTGACGTATATTGGCCTGCGCTTCAAAAACGGGATTTCTTACTTGCTATCCGGACCTATCAACGGAGGAAACGACGGTACGGGAAATAAATAAGGTCATTGTTCTTCGTTTGTTTCTTCGGTGTCGATCAGGGATTCATCATTCTCTATTTCTTCTGCGATCTTTGAGAGTTTTGAGAACTGACAAGAGAAGAAATACGAGATGAGCCCCAAACCGATACAAAGGATGGAGAAAGCAAGGATGGTGCCGTTCAGATCCTCATTCAGGTTTAAGGGATTGGCCACGAGTTCAATGATGTATAGAATGAGGAGGATGCCTCCAAGCAGAAGGAACAATTTACTGAAGAACCCTGTTTTTAGATCATTATGCGCTGAAAAAATATGTTTCTTAACCATTAAGTGGTCCTGTTCCACCGGCGAGTTTCAAGGAACTTTCTACTTTGCTTTGCAACTCGGTGAGCCGTTCTCTGCTTCGTCCTTCTTGTTTTTCCAAGGTTGTTTTCCGTAACTCTAGGGATTCTTTTGTGGAGGCCAATTCTTTTTTTATGTCACTTTTCCCTTTCGTCTTAATGAGTAAGGCACCGATACTTTTGTAGATGGGTGTTTTTTCAGTCACCGCTTCGATTTCCTTTAAAGCTTCCTCTGTTTCTTTCAGTTGGATCTCCACCTGTTGTCGTTGTTGTGAGATCATTTGAAGCTGTGCTCGCGCTTGTTGTAATCTGTTGATTTGATCCTGTAGTTGTGGAGATATTTCTTCACCTGACATGCTGTTTTTCTCCTTTTCTGGGTGGTAATAATCGTCTCCTTCTTAAACGTATTCATTCTCCAGGTGTTTTTTCCGTAAAAACACCTCTCCTATTAATAATAGAAACTATTATATAGAATGTTGTAAATATACAAAGACACATATTATTATCCTTACTGGAGGATTAAATCATGATGAAGAACGATAAAATCATCGTAGTCGTCGGAGTAGCTATCCTTATTTTTGCTGCAGTTGGAGTGTATTATTGGGTTCCACAAAAAGTAACGGCAGAATCAGTGAAAACAAACGATTTCCTTGATATCACCGGTGATCTTAAAGACATGCCTGATTCTATCACTGTATCTTCTTCAGATCCTTTTTATCCACTCATCGCAACACCATTAGCGGTGAATTATGATGAATCGGGTGAGCAGACGATTATCCCACTCTACGTCATGGATTATAACAACCCATCAACCGCCGTCATCCGACTACAAGAACAATTAGACCGCAATAGTAATGTCGAAATGATTAAAGATTCAGAATCCGTAAAAAACGCATCCTTACGGATTGCAACGACCTACTGGGACAGCAGCCAGGCTGCCTTAATCATCGAAGACGACGAACAAGGATATACCTTAGGAGTCATCGCAACACCGATTGCTTCGTATCTAAGAATACCTGTGATCATCACAGATGAAATAGATGCAGATGTGACTCGTGTTCTGAACGACCTTGGTGTTAAAAAAACCATTATCTGCGGAAGGAATCTCAAAGGGTTTGGTTCTGTGTTAAAATTCAATTCAGTCGAAGAGATCGCAGAGGCATCCATCGTAGTCGTTGAACAAAAACTGAAACATGAAATCGATTATATCACGTTAACAAATCCTATTGATGCATGGCCGCCACAGGTGTTAGACAGCAAGGAGTTCATCTTTGGACCGACCACGATTCCCACAGGTTCACAGAGCCAGCTTGTAAAAGCGCTCCGTGGAATGATCACCGGGAAAGGATCTGCCGTTTGGACCTTCACAATCCCTGAGGATTACAAATATGCATTGGTCAAATTCGAAGGAGTGAATCATGATGCTGAAAATTGTGATGATATGGGTGATGCTGTCACCTTCACCATGGGTCCTAATTTAGATGAGCTCCCCGCTAGTTTACAAAAATTCGAGATTGCCCCAGGTTCTACCGCTTCAGGTGGTATCGCTGAAAGAGATGAAAGCGGCAATATCATCAAAGATGTTCTATATTCTGAATCCGTTGTTTACGGCCGAGGCGGTGTCGAATATACAATTACTGCTGCTGGGAGCTGGTTAGTTAAAAAACAAGGTGAAGTATCTGTCCGGGTGGTTGTCGAAAAACTCGAAGACCCTGTGTATCCGATGATGAAAAACCTCTCATCGGTGGCACCCTATCTCACTGCCTATCATCAAGGTATTCTCTATGGGAAACCTGAGTTTGCGTTCACCGCTGATGATGATAGAATCACCGACGGTGGAGATACCTGTCCTGGTCTCTACGTGGGTGGAAAAAACCCGAAACTAGCCCCCATCTCAAATAAACATTTTTTCGATGAGATCCATGATCCATTGAATACCCTGCTAGCCTATATTGCTGGTATTCAAATGAATGATACGCGAGACCTCAAAACCTTACGGGATTACTATGCAAAAAAACCAGTATATATAGCATTAGTTGGTGATGCGACTGTTCTTCCGAATTATTTTTATCAAAATGAGGCGGAGCCTCTCGGGGACATCGATGGTGATGGTACGGATGATACTCCCTACTATGCCGGTGGTGGAACTCCCAGTGATGTACTCTATGGGAACATCGACCCGAAACAGTACGACTGGTCGAACATCGCGAACGACATCTATAGCGAAACCGAGGAGAAATATCCCTTTATAGAAAACATCGTGGGTCGGATCACCGGATGGGATTCACAGGATGCAGATGCATTGATCCTCAAAAGCGTGTACTATAATGATCTGACGAGCAAACGGGATACATGGAAAAACAACTTCGGTCTCCTTGTTGGGGGCGGTCAGGACTTCCAAAAACCATTAATCAGATACCTCATCTTCGGTGATATCCTGAAAATGATAAAACGCGGCGAACCCATGAAAGCGTTCACTGGGTACGCGGAGATGACCTATAAACGTGCTTCTCTTAAGGTTGTAGAACCCTTAGGGTTCAACCTGCAGGGTGCGCTATATGAGGAAGGGATGGTGAAAGGGCTCAGCGAGAACACCTTATCTGAAATTAAGAGCAGCAACCTCTTGAACAGGGCTCTCTTCGAAAAATGGCAGGTGCGAAGGATCGCCGGGGAAGGTAAAGTGAAAGGCACGGAGATTTTCGAATCCAGCAACTATTTGTTTGTGAATGGTCATGGGAACCAATATTTATTTGGTGTCGCCGGAAACGATATCGTCGCATCAGGTCTTGGTGGCCCACTCGTGAAGGCAATGCTTACGCAGACGCTGGTCCCGATCGCTGGTGGTTTCGTCGGACCTGGAGGGGATCTAGCCGCCCTCGGTGATTATTGCACTCGGACTGTTTCGAATATGAATCTTGGTCCTTCCTTTATGTGGTTGGAAAGCTGCATCTGCGGAAAACTCGATGGACAATACTCACGATCAAATATCGGTCAATCCTTGTTACATGCAGGAATCGCTTCTCTGATTGCCTCACCGACTGGATCAAACATCGGTGGTGGGTATCTTGAACCGAAAAAGACAAAATACGATTTGCCACTGCAGACCTACTTCAAATACATCAAAGCGGAAGGTCAATGGAAACGAGGGAATTTCCCTGATGCGCACTTCGGAGAGAAGATCTACGAGGATACCTGTTCAAATCTGGAGAAATTCAACTACAGCGTGGGATTGGCTCTGAGGAACGCGAAGAACAGTTATTTGAAAGCAGATGCCCCCTGGCTGCTCTGGTGGTCACCACCACTGGATATTTCCACGGGGGGTCTCCTAGTAGACCAAGCTGATTTATACAGGACGACCGCCTCAAAAGGCCTCAGCCCGATGCTGGAATCTAAATACGTCAGCTTCCAGGAGTATATCCTCTACGGTGACCCCGCGTTCAACCCGTACGAACCCTGTAACGAAGGAAAGTAAGCTGTTCCTTCTCTTCTCATATTCTTTTTTCTGAAAAAACTTGTCGTTATTGAAGGATGCCTGCGGATTTCATGTTCTGCAGATTCTCAGGGTGCATCTCAAAATATCTATGCACTGGCTCTAGGATGCTGTTGATGTGCTGTGCGGTTGCGTTCTTCAGATCCAGCGGATGGAGTCCCGCTGCGAAAGCGTTCTCAAGTTCTTGGTAGGTGGAAAACGATAGGTTCCCACCGAACTTTTCAGGCCGTTCGATTAGAAATTGTTTTCCTTCAAGGTCCGGGAAGATGACGAACTTGCATACCTCGAGAACTGGGTTTCCCTCGATTTGTTTCTCCGGGCAGTATGCCTTGCTGAGTTTCTTTTTCACAAGATCAGGGGCATCGTGGATCGAGATCATGGTCTCTGGTTTGCTTTTGCTCATCTTCGCTTCGATCGGGTTCATGCGTCCGTCTGCTTGCAGGCTTGTGAGGAGCGGCGTGTGCATCGCAACCGGAGCAGTCCGTCCTATCTTTTTTGCGACATCCCTCGCAAGCATATGGGCATGACGTTGGTCAGTACCTCCATAGGCGACATCAAGTTGAAGATAAAAGATATCGGAAACTTGCATTGCTGGATAAAACAGTTTAGATAGATCCTTTTCTGCTTCTTCCTCTCCGCGTCCCATGATGTCCATGGCACGTTTCACCCGAGCGACTGATGTTGCTTTTGAAGTCTTCAGTACCAACTCCCAGTATTTTGCGTCGTTGACATAATCACTTGCGTACACGAACCGTACCTTGCTAACGTCGACTCCCATCGCCGCGAAGCAATCCTGCATGTATCTGCCGCAGAGTTTGATTTTTTCGAGGTCTCCTCCGAGTTTATCGTTGATGTACGCATGCCAATCAGCGAGCAGCACCGTGAAATCAAATCCACAGGAGAGGAAATCCTTTATCTTGTTTGTGCAGATCTTCCAACCAAGATGCACCACTCCTGAAGGTTCAAACCCGATGTATGCTTTAGGGTTTGGTTTTTCTAATACTGTTTTGAGTTCTTCGATGGTGACGACTTCTTGAGTGTTTGCGATGAGTCTTTCGAGTTTATCCATGTCCTTGCACCTTTTTTTTAACGCGTGAGTTTCTTGACCACCTGATCAACGATCTTATCGGAGACACCAAGATAGTTCCGAGGGTTCATGACCTCGTCCAGTTCCTTCTTTTTGAGGAGTTTTACCACCTTAGGGTTCTCAAGTAACACGGAAAGGAGCTGTTTGTCGTCACTGACTGCTTTCAGAGAGCAGGTTCTGACCAGTTCATGGGCATCCCCTCGGCCCATGCCTTTCTCCACGAGTTTCGTCATGACTGCTTCAGCCATCGGCAAGCCTTTTGAGTTCTCCAGGTTTTGTCGCATCCGCTCTGGATTCACCTGCAGGTTACGGAACACCTTGTTCATCTGGAAGACGATCCAATCCGTCATAATCAGGGAATGAGGAAGGATGAAGCGTTCAGCAGAGGAGTTACACAGGTCCCGTTCATGCCATTGGATCGCGTTCTCGAACGCTGGGATGATGAAACTTCGTATGACACGGGCAATCCCACAGACCTGCTCACAGAGGATGGGGTTCCGTTTCTGCGGCATCGTTGAGGAGCCGACCTGTTTTTTCGCTTCGAAAGCTTCAGAGACCTCACCAAGTTCACTACGTTGGAGATTTCGGATTTCTGTTGCGAATTTCTCCATGCTGCTAGCGATGTTCGCAAGAACAGAAAGGAGTTCGATGTAGCGGTCCCGGCCGACAATCTGGGTTGCTGCCTCCTCTGTTCCGAGTTTGAGATCTGTCATGACAAGCTCCTGGATTTTCAGGGCATGTTTTCCCATCGCAGCTCCAGAGCCAACCGCACCAGACATCTTCCCCACAAGCAAGCGTGATTTGCATTCATGGAGCCGTTCCAGATGTCGGTCCGTCTCCATCGCATAGACTGCCATCTTCAAACCAAAGGTGATAGGGATAGAGAATTGTCCATGGGTTCGTCCTGCCATGATCGTGTTTTTATATTCCCTTGCAAGACCAACAAGGGTCATTCGTAGTTCTCGTACTTGTGCTTTGATGAGATCAGTCGCTTCAGCAAATTGTAAGGCATTTGCGGTATCGACGATGTCGTAACTTGTCGCACCAAGATGCACGTATTTTCCAGCATCACCGCTGCAGACTTCACTGAGTGCTTTGGTGACTGCCATGATGTCGTGTCTGGTCTCTTTTTCGATTTCGTTGACTCGTTTGACGGTGACGTATTTTACCGAAGCTTTCTTTGATATCTCCTCGGCTGCTTTCTTCGAGATGTTGCCAACTGCAGCATGAGCACGAGCAAGGGCTGCTTCGACATCTAAAAGATATTGGAGTTTGCTTGTCTCGCCAAAGACGTCTTTTATTTCTTTTCTCCCATAGCGAAAATCAAGGGGACAGACAGGGTTTTCCATAGGGCTTCCCACCATGAATCGTCTATGAGTTAATGTCTTTTTTGGGCCACGCTTCCTTACGAGATTTTTTCCAGTAACATCGCTAGTTCAACAGAGAGTGCTTTAATGCGTGGGTAATGACGCTGCAGTTTCCCAACCAATTCCATCAGCTGAGTCACCGTCCCCATGATGAGAATCGCCGCAGGGTTTTTCTGCAGCTCGAATGCTTCGCGTGGGATTGCGACCTCCCCTCCGAGCGACAGCATATCCTGTTTGATGATGATCGCATCTTGGAGAACAACCTGCTCCAATTTGATGACCTTAAAAACAGCTTTTGGAGCCATGATGTCCAGGCTCTTTGGGTCGCTTCCGATCTTTTGGATTTCCTTTTTTGCTTCTGAAAGGGACTTAATGGAGATGAATTGTGGACGATAGGATACCATCAGTGGAGGAAACAGAATCGGTCTTATAAGAATCTATGCCCATATCCTTCTGATGAAGGGGTCGTATCTGCTCGTCATGGAGCTTCAGAACGATACATCGGTAATTGTTGGAAAACTTGGTCCGATTCATTTTCAAAAAGGCCGTTATGTCTATGTTGGGTCCGCACTGAATGGATTGGAACAGCGGATCCAGCGGCATCTGCGAACCCAAAAGAAAGTCCATTGGCATATTGATTACCTTCTTCCATTCACAGAGGTAGTTAATGTTTTTTATAAAGAAAGTGGTCGAAGAGAAGAATGCAGGATTGCCCAAGCGTTTGAAAAAAATTTATCGAATATCACAGGATTCGGGTGTAGCGATTGTTCATGCAAGAGTCATTTATTTTATCGTTCACCATCAGACATCCATGGAATCATCGATTCCTTGGATATGAAGCCGTATCTTCTTCACACAAACCCTTAATATCATTCTCCCCATTGATGCTTTTATGGTTTCTATTGTTTATTTAACAACCGACTCAATAGAATCAGCAAAATCTATCGCACGCTCACTAGTGAAAGAAAAACTCGCCGCTTGCGTCCACATCCTCCCGAAGATCGAATCGATTTACCGCTGGCAGGGGAAAATCGAGGAGGCAAACGAATGTGTCCTGCTTGCGAAGACCACTGATCGGAACGTGGAAAAGACGATCCAGAAGATCCGCTCCCTGCATCCCTATGAGGTCCCGGAGATTCTTGTGCTTCCTCCTGTTGGTGGTCTGAAGGAATATCTTGATTATGTTGATGAGGAAACTGCATGAAACTTGTCGTGTTGATCTCCAGTGGGATTGATTCTCCCGTAGCAGCCTACCTTCTCTCTAAAAGAGTAGATGAGTTTATCCTGCTTCATGCGGACAACCGTCCATTCACCGATGACCGTGAGATAGAAAAATTCATTTCACTTGCAAAGTATCTGAGGACCCTGATTCCATCGAGGCTTTCCGCGTTGCTCCTTCCGCATGGGCAGACGCTTGATGCGTACAAGATACATTGCAACAATAAGTTCACCTGCGTGGTGTGTAAACGAATGATGCTACGTTACGCAGAGGCGATAGCAAAAAAAGAACATGCGGATGCGATCGTGATGGGAGATTCCCTTGGGCAGGTTGCCTCGCAGACGCTGCAGAACCTTCGGGTGGTTGAACAAGCGGTCAGCATCCCGATCCTTCGCCCATTGATTGGCTTTGATAAGGAAGACACCATAAAAATTGCCAAACAGATTGGAACCTTTGATTTGTCAATCGCACCAGCAGATGGATGTGCAGCAGTACCTTTAAAACCATCGACGCAAGCTCGCCTTGAGCACATCCTTGCCGAGGAACAGAAAATCAACGTCAGCGAACTTGTTAATAATGTGATTTCACAAGCCAAAATCGTCACACTCTAGCATGTCGCATTCGTTAATAAATGAGCCAGAGGAAACCATTGTTTTTTTAAAAAATCACAATGTTTAAAAACCAACGAATTATACTACAGTTTGTAGCTTAATTTTTTTGCTATACCATATATTGTATCTGGTGATGGGAGATGAATTGCCCCTATTGTAACCATATTGACACGAAAGTAACCGACTCGCGCGATACCGGCGGGTCCATCCGCAGACGACGAGAATGCCTCAGCTGCAACAAGCGATTCACGACCTACGAATACATCGAAATGGTGCCCCTGTTCGTCATAAAAAAAGACGGCAGACGAGAACGATTCGACCGCTGTAAAATCAGAAACGGCATCGCAAAAGCACTCGAAAAACGCCCGATCAGCCATGAGAAAATCGAAGAAATGATCGACGGGGTCGAAGAAAAGATCAGACGCACCGGAAAAGAAGAAATCGAAACCAAGCTCATCGGAGAATACGTCATGGACGCATTAAAGGACGTCGACCAAATCGCTTACATACGATTCGCATCGGTCTACCGACAATTCACAGATGTCACCAGCTTTGAAAAAGAGGTTAAAAATCTCACAGAAAAATAAATCGAGAAGGAGAGACACACATGATACGAAAGATAAAAAAACGAGACGGAAAAATCGTTGATTTCAACCCCGTAAGAATCACAGAAGCCATCTGGAAAGCAGCCCAGGCAGTCGGCGGGAAAGACTACAAACGAGCAGGAGAGCTCACCGATCAAGTCCTAGCTATCTTAGAAAAAGAACTGAAACGCAGTGAAATACCGACTGTTGAGCAAGTCCAGGATGCTGTCGAAAAAGTCCTCATCGAAGACGGACATGCCAAAACTGCAAAAGCATACATCCTCTACCGAAAACAGCACCAGGACATGCGAGAGATCGGAGGCTTGCTCAAAGACATCGACGTGGTCGATGACTACCTCAGTATGCTCGATTGGAAGGTCAACGAGAACAGCAACATGAGCTATTCTCTTCAGGGTCTCAATGTCTATGCAACAGAGAGCATCGTTTCTCATTACTGGCTCAATAAAATCTATCCACCCGAGATCGGAGATGCACACACCTGCGGAGACTATCACATTCACGATCTTGGTACCCTTGGAGCTTACTGCGTGGGATGGGATTTACAAGATTTATTACTCCTTGGTTTCAAAGGAGTCTCAGGTAAAATCGAAAGCAAACCAGCCAAACATTTCAGCACCGCACTCATGCAGATCGTCAACTACCTATACACCTTGCAGGGTGAGGCTGCAGGAGCACAGGCACTGTCGAATTTTGATTCTTTACTTGCCCCGTTCATCGCAAAAGACCAGCTCTCCTACGATAGCGTCAAGCAGGAGATGCAGAAATTCCTCTTTAACATGAACGTGCCCACACGGGTCGGGTTCCAAAGCCCGTTCACAAACATCACCATGGATCTGACCGTCCCGAGTTATTTGAATGATGAACCCGCTATCATCGGTGGAAATCCAACAGATAACGATTACAGTGAGTACACCGTGGAGATGGACATGATCAACCATGCGTTCGCCGAGATCATGCATGATGGGGATGCGAAGGGACGGCCATTCACCTTCCCGATTCCCACCTATAATATCACTAAGGATTTCAACTGGAACAACGATGGACTTGCTCCCCTCTGGGATATGACCGCGAAATACGGGATTCCATATTTCTCCAACTTTATCAACAGTGACATGAAACCAGAGGATGCCCGGAGTATGTGCTGCCGGTTACGTTTGGACAACCGAGAGCTGCAAAAAAGAGGCGGGGGGCTATTTGGGGCAAACCCAAAGACAGGATCCATCGGGGTTGTGACCCTGAACATGCCACGTCTGGCGTATCTTTCAAAGGACGACACTGATTTCTTCGAACGACTCGACAAGCTGATGATGCTTGCACGACAAAGCCTGGAGATTAAACGAGATCTTATAGAGAATCTCACCGCAAGCGGCTTGCATCCCTACTCACGGTTCTACCTTTCTGATGTGCATAAGAACTTCGGGGAGTACTGGAAGAATCATTTCTCCACCATTGGTCTGATCGGTATGAACGACGCGCTGCTCAACTTCATGAACAAAAGCATCGCAGACTCAGAAGGAAAAGCCTTCGCTGAGAAAGTCCTGGATTTCATGCGCACCCGCATCTTGGATTACCAGAAGGAAACCGATAACATCTTCAACCTAGAGGCAACACCCGGGGAAGGAACCAGCTATCGTCTCGCGCGTCTTGACAAGAAGCATTACCCGGATATCCGCACCTACAACCAAGAGATCTACACAAAGAACCGAGGCAGGGACGTCCAGCCGTATTACACCAACTCCACGCAGTTGCCGGTCGGCTTCACCACCGATGTGTTCGAAGCATTGGACTTGCAGGACAGCCTGCAGACCAAATACACCGGGGGTACAGTCCTCCATATCTTTCTTGGTGAGGAGGAGCCTTCGCCGACCGCGACGAAGAACCTCGTCCGGAAGGTTGCGGAGAACTACGCGCTCCCGTATTATACGATCACTCCGACGTTTAGCGTCTGCCCGGACCATGGGTACATCGCTGGTGAGCATCAACTCTGTCCGACCTGCCAGGCTGCTCAGAAGACCACGGAATGTGAAATCTACTCCCGTGTTGTCGGCTACATCAGACCGGTGAACCAGTGGAATAAAGGTAAACAACAGGAATTCCAGGATCGGACCACCTTTGACCTGCGGGAAAAAGTCCTTGCCACAGCATGAACATAGGGGGCTTTCAGAAAACATCGTTGCTTGATTATCCTGATCGGATCAGCGCGATCGTCTGGACCAGCGGATGTAACTTCCGCTGTCCTTTCTGTTATAACAAGAGTCTCGCATTGGGGACCGCAGAGTTGTTTCCTCAGGATGAGATCCTGTCGTTTCTCTCGAAGAGAAAAACCTTGCTTGACGGGGTGGTCATCTCCGGAGGTGAACCGTTCCTGCAGGATGATCTTGTTGATTTTGTGAAAAAAATAAGGGACCTGCGGTTGCTGGTGAAGATCGATACGAACGGATCGTTCCCAGAGCGGCTCGCTGAACTCTTGGAACAACAGCTTGTGGATTACGTCGCGATGGATGTGAAAGCTCCACAAAAGAAATACCAACAACTGACTGGTACCAAATTAGACGTAAACAAAATTGATGCATCGATTGAGCTTCTGAAAACAAAAGCACCAGCCTACGAGTTCAAGACCACCGTCATCCCTGGTCTATTAACAAAAGGAGATATCATTGATATAGCACAATGGCTGAACGGAGCAGAGACATACTTCCTCCAACAGTTTAAAATCAAAGCACCACTGGTATCATCAGCCCTTGAAACCACGATACCGTATTCCCGAGAATATCTCCTGGAAACCCTTGAAGAAATAAAACCTTTTTTCAAACACTGTGCACTCCGGGGTGTTTAAAAAAACTAAATAGTACATATCCAATGAGGTTTTTCATGGACTATGAGTTAGCGATCATCGGTGCGGGTCCCGCTGGATTTTCCGCTGCGATCTACGCGAAACGATCAGGGATTTCGACAATTGTGTTTGATCGTGGGGGCGGGGGCGGTCTTCTCCAGGTTGCCCCGAATATCGAGAATTACGTGGGGTTTGATTCTATCCTGGGTATGGACCTTGTTGAAAAAATGAAGCAACACGCAACCAAGTATGCTGATTTCCATTTCTATGAGGAGGTAAAGGACGTCGAATCTGCATCAACCGGATTTCTAATAACAACCGGGAAAGCCTCGTATCAAGTCGGCGCGGTGATCCTCTGCACAGGGACAGAGCATAAGAAACTTGATGTCCCTGGTGAATCTGAGTTTATCGGGAAAGGAGTCTCGTACTGTGCGACCTGCGACGGGTTCTTCTTCAAGGGAAAACGAGTTGTTGTTGTTGGTGGGGGGAATACCGCTCTGATTGAATCCATTTTTTTGAAACAGCTCGGATGCAAGGAAGTACATGTAGTTCATCGTCGTGAACAGTTCCGTGCCGAGAAAGTGTACGAGGAGGAAGCACGAGAAAAAGGAGTGCATTTCCATTTCAATACCCTCGTTGAGGAGATAAAGGGAAAAGACCGTGTCACCTCTGTGAATCTCTTCAATCTGCAGACCAGTACACGGTCAACATTGCCCGTGGAGGGTGTGTTCGCATCCGTTGGTGTACTGCCTCAGAATGAGATCGCCAGGACACTGCAGTTAAAGACCGATGATAATGGATACATCATCGTCGATAGTGAACAACGAACGAGTCTGCGAGGAGTGTATGCTGCGGGAGATATCACCGGGGGTCTGCGGCAGGTGGTCACCGCTTGTGCGAAAGGCGCGGTTGCTGCACTGTCATCGACTGAGGTTCTTGGGAAGAAATATCCTTACTAGAAAACTGGGATCTGCTTGATTTTTTTCTTTTGTAACAACCTGATGAGTTCTTCACCGCTTTTTTTCACCGCATCACTCAGTTCTCCTTGCATCGTCTCTGGTTGTATCCCGATGAGGATGATGGTTGGGATTTCTTTTTCCATGTACTGGATAAACACGGAGAGTGGAATCCCATGGGTGCTCAGGTGCATCGTTCCGATTTTTTCTTTTGGGATGATACGAATCTCGCCAGCGGAGAGATTCATCTCGGCAGCATCGATGAGGATGAGTTTTTTTGGTCGTTGTCGTTTGATGACTCCTGTGTAGTTCTCCGGAGTAGTCCCACAGTCAATAACCGGAATCTGAACTGGTTCGTTCTTGAATCGCTCCGCGATATATGGTCCGATCCCGTCATCCCCCTCTCGATTCCCAATGCAGAGGATTAGCGTCTCCATCATCATCCTTTTCCTGACTTCATTTGGAATAAATAATCTTCTGATAGGTCAAAAAATACCACATGATGCCGGTCCCCGCGGTGGACACACAGCTCAACAACATATCTAAGGTGAGAAACACGTATGCCATGACACTTAGCAGGATAGCGGTGATGAGATACATGGAGAGCGACTGGCTTTTTGCCTCCTTATGCTGATAATTTCGGTAAATCGCGGGGATCGCGGTGATCATGAATCCAAAGTTGATGATGGTGAGAACTATATCCTGCCATAGCAACATATGAGGCAGAGGGATGGCAACAGAGAATATAAATAAATCTTTTCAATGGTTACTTATAAAAAAAAACAAATGTTCTTGGGGGACAGTATGGCGAAGAAGATAACTCTTGCACAAGGTGCGGGTG
Organism: Euryarchaeota archaeon UBA346; assembly: GCA_002496355.1. GTDB lineage: Archaea > Thermoplasmatota > E2 > DHVEG-1 > DHVEG-1 > SM1-50. The sequence goes on from DAJP01000019.1 coordinate 26,830, forward strand.
GAGAGCTGATGGATCAACTCATCAAAGAGAATATCTTGCGGTTTTTTAAGAACCAGGGGACCGCAGAGGTTCCATTGACCGCTCTTGATGATGCAGCGGTGGTCGATGATATTGTGTTCTCGACGGATTCTCATACGGTGCAACCATTGATTTTTCCTGGTGGTGACATTGGGTCACTTGCGGTCTGTGGTACGATTAATGATGTCTCGGTGGTCGGTGGGACACCGCTTGCGTTGTCAGCCGGGTTCATCATCGAAGAAGGATTCAGTTTGGAGACGTTTGAAGCGATTGTGAGAAGCATGGGACGAATGGCAAAGAAGGCGAACGTCCCGATTGTTACAGGGGATACCAAGGTCGTTGAAAAAGGTGCGTTGCAGCAGTTCATGATTAACACCAGTGGTATTGGGAGACGAAGCCCTGCTCTTGAGAAGAACATCAAAGAAGTCAAGCGGCATCGGAAATTCCGGAGTCGTTGGTTATTGGATAGTAATCTTGAGTCTGGTGATGTTCTGATTCTCTCTGGTAATATCGGGGAGCATGGGATTGCGTTGTTATCGTTCCGTGAGGGCTATGGTTTTGAGACCATGATTCATTCAGATATCGCACCATTAAATGGTTTGATGAGTATGGTGTTGGCTGAAGGTGGTGTTGTCTCAGCGAAGGATCCCACTCGGGGGGGACTTGCTAATACAGTCAATGAATTTTCTGAGAAATCACAGATGGGGATTCTTCTGAATGAGGATACTATCCCTATTCCTAAGGGTGTTCAATCTGCTTGTGACATGCTTGGTATCGACCCCTTGGAGATCGGGAATGAAGGAAAGGTCGTCCTTGGTGTAGTCAAGGAAAAAGCAGATGAGCTGCTGGCAGTGTTGAAGAAACATCCATTAGGAAAACGTGCTGCTATCATCGGGGAGGCGACCGACAAAATCTCAGGTGTCGCTCTACAGACCGCTGTTGGTGGGAAACGGATTGTTCGTAAACCTCTTGGTGATCCTATCCCAAGGATTTGTTGAGAAGAGCAGAACTTTTTTAATAGTCTCGTGGTTTACCTCAGTAACAGACAACAGTCGAGGGGTGAATCCGGTATCGCAAAAGGGCTGACGAAATCCTTTAAGAAAGCATTGTGGGTCTATCACATCAACTCAGGGTCCTGCAATGGATGTGATATCGAGATTATCGCCTCACTCTGCCCTCGATATGATATCGAGCGGTTCGGCATCAAGCTAGTCGGATCTCCTCGTCATGCTGATGTGCTCCTGATCACCGGTCCCGTCTCCCGACAGATGGTTGATAAGGTGAAACGAACCTATGAGCAGATGCCTGACCCAAAGGCAGTGATCTGTGTCGGTAACTGCGGTAACACGGGTGATGTGTTCTATGAGTCCTATAATCTTGTCGGACCGGTTGATAAAATCCTTCCTGTTGATGTGTATGTAATTGGGTGCCCTCCTCGACCGGAGAACATTATCCATGGAATAACGAAAGCTTGGGAAAAGCTTGAGACACTGGAGACGACCGCATGACCACAACCACAATGAAACCGGAGGATGTCCTTGTTTCGTTCCAGAAGAAATTCCCAGATGGCATCACACAACCGCGTATAGAGCGTGGCACCAGTGGCACCTTGAAGACTGAATTTTGTCATCTCTGGTTCCGAGTTGAATTAGATGTGTTTAAGGAAGCCGTGCGTCATCTTTTCACCTTCGAGCAGTACCCTCATTTTGCGGTGACCTCTGGTTATGACCTGGGGGATATCATTGAGCTGGTGTATCATTTCTCGTTGTTTCACGGTGAGCGAGGACGGGAGCTTTCCATGAACATGACGGTTTCCCTCCCTAAGAAAAACCCAGTGATAGATACCATTACGGATCTTATCCCAGGAGCATTGATCTCTGAGCAGGAGAAACAGGAGATGCTCGGGGTGATAGTTCGAGGGATCCCAAAGGATGTCCGGGTGTTTGTCGCTGATGATATTCCACAGGGGGTTTATCCATGGCGTCGGGATGAGACCGGTCCAGCAAAACTTGTTCGGAATCTTCATGAGGGTGAGCTATGACGGCCTCAAGGACCACGTATCAGATTCCGATTGGTCCGATTCACCCTGCATTAAAAGAACCGGTGAACTTTCACTTTGAAATCGATGGTGAGAAGATCATCAATGTTGATATACATCTCGGGCATGTCCATAGGAGCATTGAATGGGCTGGAACGAAACGGAACTTCATCCAGGTGTTGTATCTCGCGGAGCGTATCTGTGGAATCTGCTCCTATTGTCATCCGATGTCTCTCGCCTTGGCAGTGGAGCATGCCGCACATATCCAGGTCCCGGAGCGGGCGGAGTATCTGCGCGTGGTCCACGCGGAGCTGGAGCGGATCGCCTCCCATATTCTCTGGGCTGGTGTTGCTGCCCATGAGATCGGATTCGACTCTGTGTTATTTTTGACATGGCAGGTTCGAGAGAGCGTCCTGGATCTCATTGAGTATCTGACCGGGAACCGTATCACAAAAGGAATAACGATGATTGGCGGGGTTCGTCGCGATATCACCGAGGAGATGGTCCCGCGGATCCATGCGACTCTAAAGGATCTGAAGAAGCAGGTGGAAAAACTCCAACATGTGATGTTGGATGATTCCACGATTCAGATGCGGTGTCGAAACTGCGGAATACTGACTAAGGAGGATGCGTTGAAACTGTGTGCAGTCGGTCCGACTACCCGTGCATCTGGTGTCCGAAAGGATGTGCGTCTGGATCAGCCGTATTTCGCATTCGGTGATCTTGATTTTGATTACGTGACCCCTGATGTGCTCACCGGTGAAGTCCATGGGGATGTGTATGACAGGATCATCGTCCGGTTACTGGAAGTCAAACAATCCATTGATCTTATCGAGCAGTGTCTTGAGCGGTTGCCTCCAGGAGACATTGTCGCTGAGCCGAAGATCCCAACTCTTCTGGCTTCCTTGAAGAAGGTGACTGGAGAGGGAATCGGCCGGATGGAGGCTCCCCGTGGTGAAGTGTTCCATTATGTGCGACTCACGGCAGCAGAATCCCTGTTTTCATGGAAGGTTAGGGCACCGACCTACAGTAATATCCTTCCTTGGATACCAATGCTCCTTGGTCAGCAGATCGCGGATATCCCGATCATCGCAGCATCGATTGATCCCTGTATGTCCTGCACGAACCGTGTGACACTTGTCCAGAACAATGAGCCACGCATGGTGGACCGTGAAAGACTCCATCAATTGAGTATTGAAAAAACACGGAGGATGTGTCTGTGAGATACACAATGCTTCCTCAACTGCTTGCCCAGCTGTTCAAAAAACCGTTCACGAACAAGCATCCAAGGAAATATATCCCTTTTTCGTCGACAACATTTTTCAAGGACGTGCGAAGTGGTAAAGCAACGATGGCCCCTCCAATTAAAACTCCTGAGAGATTCCGTGGGAAGATTGTCTATGAGAAGGAGAAATGCATTGGATGCAAATTGTGTCTGAAGGTTTGTCCCTCGGAAGCTATTCTCTTCAAGGATGATGAGAAGAAGATAAAAGTGTATCTTGCACGGTGCACTTTCTGTGCGCAGTGCAATGACGTCTGTCCAGTGAGTTGCCTTCACATGAGTGAAGAGTTTCTCCTGGCTGATACAGAGAAATATTCACCATCGCTCATCGTGGAATAGACCAGAAATAACTTTTAATAGGATGGGTGTTGTCGGGTCTTGAATGGGGAAAAAAACAGATATCATAAAGGTCCTGCTGTTGGTTTTGATTGGGATGTTCATCCCGTTCCTCGGATCAATCGCGCTGTCGTATGGGTTTGTGCCCGGGAAGATTGCGGTCACGTTCCTGTATTTCCTTGTTTTTTTTGGTCTTGAGCTTGGGATCGTGTATCTGTATTTTACGCTTGGTGGGCGACGGGCGAACAAAAAACTGGAACAATATAAACCAAAATAAAAGTGAAGAAGGGACCGGGGGGTATTCTCCTTTTTTTCAAGATAGTTTTCAAGGGGAAAAGATAAATAGGAAAACCAGTATCAGGGTCCAACGAGGTAGAACCATAATGGTAGTAAAAGTCGATAAAGCAACTTGTACTGGCTGTGCAGCCTGCGCATCAGCATGCCCTGTTGAGGCGATTAAGGTCACTGAGAAAGCAGAGGTCAATGAAGACACCTGCATTGATTGTGGCACTTGTGTTGATGAATGCCCAGTGCAAGCACTCAGTCTCTAAGAAGAGTAGGTTTGTTTATTTTTTCTTCTTTTTCCTTTCTAGTTTTTCTTGTATCTTTGGACTTGTGAGTTCTCTGATCGCATCTGAGGCTATCCATCGTGCTGACCGTGAATCTATTTTTTTGATTTTCTCTGCGGTCTGAAGTGCTTTTTTGTTCAGAGGAATGTTTCGTTTCCCGATGTTTCGTAGCGCCCAGTTCACTGCTTTTTTCACATAGTTCCTCTCATCGATTGCATGGGTGATGCACAGGGAAAGAAAAGCCTCGAAATCCTTATCTGTTGCTGTTTTGTCATGTACCGCAAGTCCAGCAATAAGGCTGAATGCTGCGCGTCTGACGAACTCTTTCTCCTGGTCTGCCCATTGGAACACCTTCGTACGGGCGAGGGGTGAAAGATCGAAAAGGCTGGTGCATGCCTGGTCGCAGATGTCCCAGGAGTCGAAATCCGCTGCCCAGAGGTCCATCTGCTCGCTGGTGACCAAAGTGGGGTCGTCGATGAAGCAGGCGAGCAAGCGTGCATCATGGATCTTTGTGTCCCAGAGTCTGAGAGCCAGCGGATGGTTGGTACCGATCTGTTTTGCGAGAGGCCGTAACAGGTAGATGGAGATCCCTAGGTTGTTCTGCTGGGTGATTCCGTAGCGTGCCATCCCTTTGACGTTTTCAGGGTTCGCCAGGGAATGGAGGCGGGTGATGATATCATTGTAGTCCATGTGGTTCACGAAGGTTCTTTATGCGTTGTCATTTCAATATTTTTCCGGTCTCAATGTACCAGAGGTATAAATCGAGTTCCGCAAGAGTCAGGTTTGTTTGTGTTGCGATGGTTTGTAAAACTTGTTCGATTTCCTTGTATTTTTTTACGGTAAGCGTCTTTGGTTTTTTGATCAGATGGTATCGTTCCAGGATATCCAGGATGTGAAAGTCGATGATTGCGTAGTCATCAAAGCCGATGTTTCGTAGGAAATGGCTTGCTTCTTTGTAGCCGATTCCGGGGATGTTTTCTGCAAGCCAGTCGCGTCGTCCCTCATGGTCTAATGTGTGTATGATGAATGGGAGGTTGTCTTTTTGTGCGATGGATTGTACGATATAGGTTGCTCTGGTATTGGGGAAACGGTACCCGTGTTGTCTGAGTTTTTTTGAGAGGGTTTTTTTTGTTTCTGTGCAAAAACAGGGATGGAGTTTGCCATGGATGTGGATTGTTCGCTCTGAGTCGAAGTTTGCGGTCAGAATGCAGAAGCAGAGTTCTTTGAAGAGTTCCTCTGCGGAGTGTGTATCTATGGTTTTGAACTCTTGGATTCGCTGGTATATTTTTCTTTGTGTGTCGCTGTGTTTGAGGTTGTTGATAGTCGAAGGTAAGTCGTTCATATGTTCTCCGCTTTGGAATTGATGGAATAAAAAAACAAGGTAGAGATGTAAAGCAAACGAGGATTTTTATTTGGTGAGGAGAGGAGGAAAGGATGGGATGTAAAAAATATTTTTTCCCCGTTTGGTTTTACATCTCCACGCAGGTTAACGTGGATTGTTTGGTACCCTCTTGATTTATCTCCAATATACCCCTATTAACAATTGTTAATACACCTGCCATTTATAAAACTTTCGTAGCAATTTCTGCCTCCCAGCAACCAGTACCGGCATCTATTTTTCCCACCCTTTAAAAAAAATAAAAACATTAATTATAAGTATAAAATAACAATTGTACCCTTTGATGAAACGCGTTCCCTGTGAATACGTGATATGGAATGGGTTGCCTCTCATTCGAAAAGAGATCGCAGAAAGCCTCATGACCAACTATGGGCTGAGCCAGAAAGAAGCAGCAGAGAAACTCGGCATTACCCCTGCAGCAGTCTGTCAATACGTCTCCCACAAACGAGGAAACAAGACCATCGAGGATGAAGAAATCATAAAAGAAATCAGACTCTCCACACAACGGATCCTGAACGACACGGACGATGCGATGATTAAGGAGACCTGCCGCATCTGCAAGATTTTAATGGCAAAAGGAATCTTTCCCTCCGGATGTGACTCCTGCTCCACGGATTGATCTTTACCCTGACGGGAAGAACCAGGTAAAAAGCGAGATGGCCAGCGGGATGCTCACCAACGAACCGATGAAACTGGCCACCAGGAACTGGTTCACGATAGATTCATTCCCACCCACACGCTTCGTGAATATCGGTAGCGCGGTCACCGGCGGCACCGCACTCTGCAGCATCAGCAGCAACCCGATCTGATACGACGGTCTGATGACCACCAGCACCCCTAACATGACCAGGGGGAACAACAGGTTTTTTATCAGAACGAATTTCACTATTTCCGTACTGTAGATTTGTCCTTTTCGCTGGAAATCAAGCGACAGACTCCCCCCGATCACCAGCATCAGTAACGGCACCGTCATCGCCCCAAGCATCGAAAGAATCGAAAGAACAATATCCGGGACATAGGACTGGACATCAATAAAACGGATCACAAGTGCAAGGATCGTCGAAACGAAAACGACGTTAAAGATTCGCTTCCAGTTAATGTTCTTCTCGTTTTTCCCAAAGAAATATGGATAGATATTGAACAAAAACGCAGGATAAAAGAGCATGAACAAAAACAAGGAAACAAGATATGGAGACGAACCACCGAACATCCCGGTGAGGATCGCAAGAGGGAAAAACAACCCGTTATGTAAGAACAGGCTCATGGCAAATTCCCGTCTCGTCCCCTTCTTTGATGCAAACATGAATACGCCAGTCAACAACGCTGCGATTCCGGTAAACACACCCCACCAGAGTGGAAGCACCCACCAATCTGGTATCTCCTGAGGGGAGAAGTTTGAAACGATATTCACAAACACAAGACAGGGCAACGCAACGTCCAAGGCAAGGTTCGACAGGGCACCAAGAGCGTTTTCTGGAACGACCTTCCGTTGGACGATCAGAAAACCAAACACACCGATGCCGAGAAGAAGGAGTACTGATTGGAAGGTGATTGTGACCAGATCCATAGTATATTCATAGTCTGGAAAACATAAGGACTTAAAGAGATTACGATGAAACAATCAAATCTCTTCTTACTCAAAGAAAGCTATATTTTATTAACATGATTTCTTATCTCATTTCGGTTGATGGAACCGGGGGTTAGATGTGAATGAAAACGACATCGATACTTGAGTTGATGATAGCAGATCATGCAAAAATCCTAAAGCTGTTACACGATGTTGAAAGAAGCATAGGTATAGAACTGGTGTCCCTGATGAAGGTGTTCGATACTTTTGAATGGGAACTGGAAAAACATATTTTCACCGAAGAAAAAGCGATTTTCTCCTCATATAATCCGAAGGACATTATTCAGGGTTATAAGATGGTTCCCGAGCTTGTCCAGCAGCACAATGAGATCCTGAACCGAATAAGGATTATGCGCAAAGACCTCATGTGGAACAAATCAGTGAAATTTGATGAGTTTAAGGAACTCATCATGGCGCATAAGACATTCGAGGAAGTGTCGTTGTACCCGAAACTAGACCAGGAATTGACAGTCGAGCAAAAAGATGAAATCATGAAGAAAATCCGTGAGATTATCTGAGACGGCGGCATTTTTAGGTGATAGTGAAAACCTCGAACCGCTCCGCTTTTGCTTTACAGATAGGACAGATTGGTGGGGGCAGCTCTCTGGCGCATAAATATCCACAGACGGTGCATCTCCAGATTTTAACACCCTCTGTCTTCTTTTCTTTTTTCGAGTGATTCGTTATTACATCGGGGACATTGGGTTTCTGTTCAGCAGCAGAAAGCGCCACATCAATGACTTCCTGAGGTCGTCGTTCTGGAATTGGTCCTAACAAGGACGGATCGTTTTTTACCTTCTCGTTTACAAACAATCCACAATAACACATTCCGTACTCATCGACATCCGCGTCTCGATACTCACAGGGGCAGATGATGTCCACATCATATTTCTTCAAACCGCTTGCAACACGGCAAGGACAGGACCCATACCCATATCGACCGGTATTCGTCGCAAGACCATCGATAAGATCATTGAAAAGCTGCTGATCGGGACAAAGATAATACCCGTTCTTTTGTGCGTTCCTTTTCATCGCCTCGATAATAGGTTGTCTGTCTGCCATTAGCGGAGCTTCTCCTTGATTTCTTTATCTTTGAACCCGAGGATCACATGTTTCCCCTGGTCGATAACGATCGTCGGATACGTACGATGCGGGTTGTATTTTTTCACTTCCTCAGAAGCCTCAGTATAGTCTTCTCCTGATAATTTGTCGACATCTACATATTCGTAGGCGACGTCAAGAGATTTGAGCAGCTCCTTTGTTTTCTTGCACCATCCACAGGTGCTCAGGGTAAAGATTTTCACGTGATGTGCAGTGTTCTTCCCGGGGACTGTTTCATGTTTCATCGAGTTCATATTCTCCTCGCCTCTAAAAACTTTATGCATGTCTCAAAACCTAGTTTTAAATAGAATAAACCCATGTGAGACCTGAGGTAAAGCATGACTGTTGATTATTATGAATGTCAGACTTGTAAAAAGAAGACGATCGTAAAAACAAAGAAAGAAAACCCCTCCTGCTGCGGGAAACCAATGAAGAAGATATCGGTTGATATCTGTCTTCAACCAGATCATGCCGAACATTCTCGGCCGATGGGAGAAGACGAGCCGTGTGATGATTTCCGCGGAGTAAATTAACCCAAGAGATGATACAAAATGGAAACATGTGTAGTCTGTGGTTGTGAATTAGAAGAAAAAAACATACGACATATCCATATAAAAGGCAAACCAAAAAAGATCTGTCAGGAATGTGTCGCAGCGATAAAGGGATTTGCGTAATCACCTGTTTTTTTGTGCGAACACGATGACGGTTCTCTGTCGTGGGCCGTCTCCTTCATAAAAGAAGATATGCTGCCAGGTACCAAGCACGAGTCTGCCCCCTGCGACAAGTATGGTTACTGAAGAACCCAATAGACTGGCTTTGATATGTGCATCGCTGTTCCCCTCGGAATGATGATAGGATTTGTTCTCCGGAACTAATTTTTCCAATGTCTCGATGATGTCTTCTTGGACGGCTGGGTCCGCTCCTTCATTGATGGTGACACCTGCGGTCGTATGTGGCACATACACAATGACAAATCCTTCCGTTATTTTTTCCTGGCTTACGACACTTTGGACTCCATCGGTGATATCGATCATCTGGTTTCTTTTCTGGGACGAGATATGAAGCTCCTTCATCAAGAAGTCTCATCTGGTTTTTTCTATATAAATAGAGATGGTGAGAAAACCTTTTTGTACCATTGCCGGGTACAGCAGCCCCTGAAGACCATGAAGCTAGCCCCGAGTGCGATTCTCTTCGATATGGATGGAGTCCTTGTCGATTCCCTTGATGCCTGGTGGGCGGCTCTGAACAATGCTCTGCAGAGGTTCAAACACCAAGAAATCACTCGTGATGAATTCATACAGATGTATTGGGGTCATGACCTCAAAGCAAACCTCAGACGATTGCATCTTCATCCTGATGTCGCGCAGTTCTGTAACATCACCTATGGTAATCACCTTGATTTTGTGACAATCTATCCTGATACGCAGAACACTCTGGAGTCTCTTACCTCCTACAAGAAGGCGGTCATCACCAACACCCCCTCTGACTGTGCACAACAGATTCTTCGAAAGTTTCATATCGAGCAGTATTTCGAAGCTGTCGTCACCAGCGATGATGTCGTCAGATCTAAACCAGACCCGGAGATTGTCTTTAAAGCATGTGAGCGGCTCGGAGTCGATGTAAAAACCGTCCTGTTGATCGGTGATACAAACAGTGATGTGAAAGCAGCAGAAGCAGCAGGATGCATGGTGGTTGGTCTGAACATTCCTGCGGATATCACGATTCAGAGACTCGCTGAGTTGCCCTCGCTTCTTCAATAGCACAGACGATCGGCCTTTTTTTTCATCATCGGAATAGTTAAAAATAACCTACGAGATGTACGACAAGTGAATAATATGGAGGAAGAAATTCAAATCATTGAATATAAGAATGTTGATCTTACAAACTCGGTCCTAATCGAAGCATTTCCCACGGTCGGGCTTGTCAGCTCCATTGCAGGTCACTTCCTAGTCGAACAGTTGAACCTTGAGGAGATCGGGATGATCAGCTCCCGGTATTTTATGCCTGCGGCAGTGATCCATAAAGGAGTACCGTCTCCGCCTGTAAGGATTTACGCAAGTAAGAAATTCTGTGGATCTAATAGTGACTGCGATCAGATTGTTGTCATTAGCTCTGAGTTTATGCCCGCGGTTGATATCATCAAACCCGTGGCAAACATGATTCTTTCCTGGGCACAGAAAAAGAAATGTAGCCATATTGTAACCTTGGAGGGGACTCATGGTCTGAACCCGAAGAATCCAAAGACCTATGGGGTTGCCACGACGCAGAAGATGAAAGATATCCTGAAAAAATATTCTATTGAAGAAACCAAAGAAGGCATGATTACAGGGATAACCGGGGTACTGCTCTATGAGGGAGCACGGTTAAAACAAGACGTCCTGTGCCTTCTGGCTGAGGCGCATTCCTCCTATCCGGATTCTCGTGCTGCGGCTTTACTTGTCGAAACACTGGATAAAATGCTGCCTGAGATCAAGCTAGACACCCAGCCGCTCTACAAAGAAGCAGATGACATCGAGCAGAAGATCAGGTCCTTCATCAAACAGGCTCAGCCGACAGCACCGTCATCGGCGCAGCAACTTCCAACACAGATGTACGGATAACTGTCTTATCTGTTGTCGGTATATCGGTTCAGGAACACGAATTTCTCTAAGGGAAATCGCTCAGGTCGTTTCTTCTCGATTGCCGCTTGTTTTTCAGTAAGGATCGGATAAATGGTCTCTGCATGCTTCCCGACATTGACCAGGGTGATGACCTCGAGATCATCCGGGATACCAAGGATTTCCCGTGTTTTTTTGGGACTGAATCCTGCGATTGGATGGGCGACGAGACCTAACTCTGTTGCCCGTAGGATGAGAAACGCGGTCGCCATCCCCGTGTCGAAATGATGGTACACACGTTCTCCGATGATGCAATCATAGTCTTTCTTGCTGAGTACCACGATGATCATTGAGGCACGGTGGATCCATTCGTTTCCCTTTGAGAGCGCCTCATGCATCTTATTCAGCATCTCTGGTTCATAGACAAAAACGAATCTCCAGGGTTGATTGTTGTTGCATGATGCGGAGAGTTGTGC
>DAJP01000090.1:0-1993 GCA_002496355.1 Euryarchaeota archaeon UBA346
TTTAATACAAAATACTATTCAGTTTCGCTACAACATCACTAATTATGCCGTCCTAGCTCAGTTGGTAGAGCACTCGGCTGTTAACCGAGCGGTCGCCGGTCCGAGTCCGGCGGACGGCGCTCCGATCTTTTTTTTTCTCCTGTAGACCACTTTTTTTATAAAATCGGACTCGAACCTTATGTTAAACTTTACCGGTCATTTACAATATTTAGATGAATCATAACTTGCACATTCTATTTTCTTAGTTGATTCGCACAGAAACCTGATTGTTAGAACCGTATCAATCTTAGGGAAAATATATAAATATAAAACGAGATGATAAAATGTAATTAAATAGTTGATTATGGGGGCAAAGAAAATATGAGAAGAGTATCTGTAGTAATGATAGTTTGTTTATTGATGATGATATGCTGGGCACCGATCATTTTAGGACAGTGGTCTTCTAATCCAGCACAAAACACAGCGATCACTATTATGAGTGGGGAACAGGCGCTTCCAAAGATAGCTGTTGACGACAATGGGTATGCGTATGTTTCATGGTTCTCAAACGACGCAGGAAATTATAATGTGCGGTTACAGCGCCTTGACAATAATGGAAATATGGTATGGCCTCAAAATGGTATACTGGTGAGTAATCAGCCGCAAGATACATGGATCACCGATTATGATCTTGCTGTTGATCCTTCTGGGTATGCTGTCGTCACCTTTACGGATATCCGTACAGGTCAATCGAATCCAGTGGGGTACAGAATTTCACCGAATGGTGACATGATGTGGGGTCAAAACGGTATTCTTCTTGCGAACGACAATATTTTTGATCCAAGCCCCAAAGTCTGCGTCACCACGGTCGGAAATAGCATTTTTACCTGGCAAAGCATCCCTGATAGTGGGGACTCTTCTATCCGACTTCAAAAAATTTCACCGGATGGGGAACTATTATGGAATGATGGTATCATCCTTTCGGAACCCGGTATTGATTTTACAGCACCGTATCTGTTGCCAGCGGAGAACGATTATGTTTACTTGATATGGCATAAGGAGACCGGTCCGTATTATGCACCCAATCGTGGGCTCTATGTCCAAAAACTCGATGTTGATGGAGGTTTTATGTGGACATCAGATGTTGAGGTCTATGCTCCGGTTCCCTCCGGTCCGGTCGTGTATCTTAAAATGTGTAGAGATGCTTCCGGTGGAATTGTTTTCTCCTGGTATCGTTCTGTAGATTCCACCCAGTTCCATAGTTATGTTCAGCGGATGGACGCTGATGGTACTATTGGGATGCCTGCGAACGGCGTGCTCGCTTCCACTTCAACAAACCGCAACCATATGTACCCAGTGCCTGCTTTTTTAAGTCAAACCCAGGAGATCGTCCTCTTTTTCAGCGAACAGGATTTAAACCAGAATATGCGGGGTATGTATGCACAGAAATTCGATCTTCAGGGAAACCGACTTTGGGGTGATGAAGGATTACAACTCATAGGGCTTTCAAATAATGATTACGGGCTCTTTACCGCCGACGGGAAAGACAATAACGCCATATGCATCTACCAGGCAGCCGTGTTTGGTACTATGGATGCTAAGATGCAAGCGGTCATGCTAGATGATCAGGGGGATTTTGTGTGGACGGAACATTTCATTGATCTGTGTTCCTATCAAAGCGAAAAGCTTCACAATGTGATGACTACGTATTATATGGGACAATGGGTCGCGGTATGGCAGGACCAACGCACTGATTATGGAGATATTTATGCACAGAACATCCAACAGGACGGTTCTCTCGGTGTTGTTGGGAATATACCTCCGGTGGCTGATTTCACCTGGACGCCTCTAGCCCCGATTCCGGGTGAAACGATTCTCTTTGACGCCTCAGCGAGTTATGATCCTGATGGATCTATCATCTTGTATGAATGGGATTGGAACCATGACGGGACATATGAAGAAACTCATACAACGCCAACCGCGACACATAGTTGGGCGGCTCCCGGTGCTTATA
>DAJP01000090.1:2288-3559 GCA_002496355.1 Euryarchaeota archaeon UBA346
GTCAAATAACAGCAAAATCAAAGACCGTTAGTATCATGAATCATGCACCTCCAGAGCCAATCATCACCGGTCCGACAAGTGGAGGCATGAACCAGGAGTATGATTTCTCTGTTGGTCCGATTACTGACCCGGAAGGAGATTCGTTCTACTGCTTATGGGACTGGGGTGATGGGAATATCACAGATTGGCTTGGTCCTTTTTCTTCAGGTCAAATCGTCACAGCGTCCCACGCTTGGACACAACCAGGGGAGTATCAGCTTCGAGCTAAACTTAAGGATTCTTATGACGCAGAGAGCAACTGGTCGAAACCTTTTGAGTTGACGATCTTGAACATTGATTTTTCCCTTCAGATTCAAGGTGGATTTGGAATAACTGCTACCATGAAAAATATCGGTGGCACAACAATAACCGATGTTCAATGGACTATGACTTTAACGGGTGGACTTGTTGTATTAGGGAAAACGAAAAGTGGTTTTGTACAATCTCTAGAGCAGAATGCGACAGCGACATTCAAAGACGTACCCGTCTTAGGATTTGGGAAAACAACAATACAAGTAGAGGTTACCTGTGCCGAGGGAATAACTGTTTCAAAATCAGTGACAGGGACTGTTTTCTTGTTCTTCGTCTTAGGAGTAAAATAAGGTATTTTTCTATCTTTTTTTTTTAAAAAAAAATTAGTACGACGTGAAATATTGCAGATATAGAGGTTCCCAATGATTATGTTTCGCTTTACGATAATTCGGGGAACATATCCCTAATCGAATACATTTGTTATCTTTAAATAAGAGCTGGAAATATCATGGCTTACCATGAATGTGAAAAGAAACCGAAAAACTGTTTTTATTGATGCACGACTCGTATGTGATCGAGGAAAACTCGATGCCCAACGTCTTGCGCAGTATTTCACTAAGAACGGTTATGAAATCGTTCAACATCCGAGAAAAGCTGATGTGATTATCTTTAATGGTTGTGGATTTAGCAAGGGTATCGTTCAAACTGGTTTACAAGAGATAGAACAATACAAAAAATTCAATGGGGAGCTTATCGTTATAGGTGGATTGCCCGATGCTGATAAAGAAATTTGTCAGCATATCCCTTCCGGGAAATTCTTAAGTCATAAAAATCTGGGTAACATCGATTTATTTTTTCCTACACACGCCGTTCATTTTTCTGATATTGAAGATGCGCATCATCCCTGGTTGACCCTTGATAAGACGACGATGCGAACACAGATTAAATCATTGTGTTATCAGTCATCTCTTTTAAAAAAA
>DAJP01000090.1:3809-7052 GCA_002496355.1 Euryarchaeota archaeon UBA346
TTTTTGTTACTCCATTGGATTACTATCTGCGTCATAAAATCGGGGAACATTATCTGATATTGGGAAATCCGTTTGATTTTCCTTCTGACAAGACATATCGTTTGCGTATCTCTTGGGGATGTACTTTCCACTGTTCTTACTGTGCTATCAGAAACGCTACGGGGAATCATCAAAGTAAACCGTTTGAACAATGTGTCAAAGAATTTTCCAGTGGATTACATGATGGTTTTCAGACATTCCATATCATGAGTGTCGATCCAGGTGGTTATGGGAGAGATATTGGATCGACCTATCCTTCGTTACTCCGAGCGCTTTGTGAATTTGAAGGTGGGTATCAATTCCGGTTGGAAGCGTTAAATCCTGCTTGGTTAATTACGTATCAAAAAGAACTTGAGGATATTGTAAATCAAGGGAGAATCTGTGCTGTCTCTGTGCCATTTCAATCAGGTAGCAGAAGAATATTGCAACTCATGAATCGTTTTTCCGACACGAGAAAAATAATGGATGCTTTACAGCGGTTGAAAACCATTTCATCGGAAATAACTATTGCGACAAATTGTATCCTTGGGTTTCCCACGGAGACTAATGAAGAATTTCTTGAAACGTTAGAGTTCATAACAAAAGCAGAAATCGACATGGGAATCATTTATCCTATTTCATTGAAACCTGGATCAAAAGCAGAGATGATACATCCTCATGTATCCGATGATGAAATACATCGGCGTATTATAACTGCTCGAACATATCTTTCGGAGGAAGGATATCATCTTTTTACTCTTCCCGGTAATGGGATTATTTTTGGGAGACATAATTGAAATAAAAAAAGGATTCGTATCATTCGATATTTTGTATCTTTGATGTTTTTTCTTCAATAAACCATTTTTTTTTAAAGCCTCCTAAAATGAAAAATATGATCTCATTGAGTCAGCGCGTTTTAATTGTCCGATCTATAAAATGAACAATGGACAGATACATTTATGTATGATGTCATCTTTATAATGGTGGGATAATATGAAGTATAATAGAAAGTATAGCGTGGGGATTCTTTTTATCTCAGTATTATTTCTTGGGATAAGCTTTACACCGCTCTCATCACCTCAAATCTCTCAAGAGGTTCAGGTAAATGCGTATCCACCTGTTATCACCGGACAAATCTTGTTTGCACCTATGTATTCTTTTACAACATATTTAATAGATTACACTGGTGCGGTGAACCATAGCTGGGGGAGTAATTTTTTCCCTGGCGAGGCAGTATTGTGGTTAGGGAATGGTACTATTCTTCGAACGATTAAGACAAAAGAATTTGGTCTTGGTGGTGCCGGTGGTGGAATCCAAAAAGTACTCTGGGATGGAACAATCGCTTGGGATTTCCGGTACGATACGAATGGCGACCTCAGCCATCATGACATCAAGGTATTACCAAACGGAAATGTTCTGATGATTGCATGGGAAACAAAATCTAGTGGAGATGCAATACAATCGGGGAGAAATCCAAGTACCATCATCGATGATACATTCATGCCCTCACATATCGTAGAGGTTCATCAAACAGGTCCGACGAGTGGAAGCATTGTCTGGGAGTGGCATATTTGGGATCATCTAGTTCAGGATTATGATTCATCGAAAGATAATTACGGCGTCATTGAACAACACCCGGAATTAGTCGATATCAACTATGGTGGTGAGCTAGTGAAGTCGGATTGGTTGCATACAAACTCGATTGATTATAACGAAGAATTCGATCAGATTCTTCTTAGCATCCGTAATTTCAATGAAATCTGGATCATTGACCATAGCACAACCACCGCGGAAGCAGCAAGTCATACTGGTGGCAACAGTGGGAACGGCGGTGATATTCTTTACCGCTGGGGCAATCCTGCCACGTATCAACGAGGCACATCAGCTGACCAAAAACTCTTTTACCAACATGATACAACCTGGATCCATAACGGGTGTCCTGGTGGCGGAAACATCCTTATCTTCAACAATGGTGTTGAGCGGCCAGGCGAAACATATTCAACGGTCGATGAAATCAGCCCTCCTGTTGACAGCGATGGTAACTATTATATTGAGCATAGTTCACCATATGGGCCAGAGACCCTACAATGGACGTATGTTGCTAATCCACCATCCAGCTTCTACGCCACGGGGTTTTCCGGTGCTGAACGTCTGAAGGATGGTAACACTCTGATTTGTAATGGTGTCGAAGGAAGATTCTTCGAAATCACACCTGGTGGAGTAACCGTGTGGGAGTATGTGAACCCGTATCCTGGGCCATTCTCAAATCAGGTTTTTAAAATCGTTTATATACCACCTGAGGAACCAATGGACGGAGAGCCGAACCTTGATTGCAACGGGACTCTTTCTTGGTCTTCCATTCAACCCGGTCAAACTGTTCAAGGGTCATTCAAGTTACAGAATATCGGAGAAACAGATTCACTGTTAAACTGGGAAATTGATGCCTCTTTAATTACTTGGGGCACCTGGTCTTTTTCTCCAGAAGAAGGTGTGGATCTTACACCAGCGGATGGGGCGGTAACAGTCAATGTCTCAGTTATAGTACCTATTGAGAAAAATAAGGAATTTACTGGATATCTTCGTGTGGTAAACAAGGATAACCCACAGGATTTCGACGTTATTTCTATCTATCTTAAAACCATGAAAACCACTGATTTTTCGCTGAAATCTTTCTTCTTGAATTTGTTTTTGGAGAGGTTCCCCAACGCATTTCCGATACTACATCATTTATTCTTATACTATTCTCTCTAATTTTTTTGATTTCATAGGTATCGGATTTCAAACAAAAAAGATAAACACGTTTTGTCAGAGGTCTTCTTTAACGATGCAATAACGGTTGGAAAAAGGGATGATTTTCAATCGTTCATTTCTTTGCTTTCTGCATCAGGAAACTTTGCTATCAATGGGATTTCAAATGTATAGAGACAATCGGAACATTGCCATGTGGGGTTTTCATTATCGGTCTGATTGATGAACGTAGATTGGCACCGAGGACAGACTTCAAAGGTTATTTTTTGTAGTTTCATTTTTTCAACACTGATTTTTATAATATTCATCGGTCTTATAAATTCTTCTCCTTAATATGCTTCAAATAATACGATGTTTTTTTAGGTCAGTGTCTAGGAATAATTAAATGGTTTCTCTGTGAAGATATTTATGTTATTCTTTGAATGGTGTCCTATCTTTGAATTCCTGTTGTTTTCCTTTATTCCATTGGGAAACAGG
>DAJP01000090.1:7414-9007 GCA_002496355.1 Euryarchaeota archaeon UBA346
TTTGTTTGAATACAAGTTGCTTCTTTTCCGCATTTATCGCATATTACCGGTGAATCGTTCATAGGCAGGTCAATCAAAAAAAGGTTTTTAATGTTTGTCGAAAAAAACTAATTTTGAGGAACTAATCGACACGTATTTGATTTCATTATTTTTCTTTTTTATGATAAAAAAAAGAAGAAGAAGAATCCTTCAAATCTATTCCAGGATTCCTTATCAGATACAGCTTATGATGGTCTGAACATTCTCGAAGCTGACGTTCTGAGAACCAGAGGTCGAACAATAGAGATACACATGGATCTGTATCTGCACACCGGATGCTTTTTCCTGAGCCGTAAGTTGATGGTACCAGGTGACGGAGTTCATCTGCCCGAGGTTTTCGTAATCTGTCGCAAAGGTGCTGGCAAGCGGTTTGCTATAGAGGAAGTGTTGCATAGGCATACTGATTGCGTATGCTCCACCGATCTGTTTGGTCCGAATCTCAAGATCGGTCCCCCCCGCGTTGTTCTCCTTAAGATGCACCCGGCTATACGCGGTCATCTCAATTTTTAGGTAATTTCCGGTAAGTTGATTTGCGCTGATCGGTGTTAACTCATAATAGTAATCATAGGCTCCGGATGTGTTATATCCATATTTGTTCGTATAGATAAGGACTGGGCTTCCGAAGTGCGGGAGGTTCGTCAGCTGGGAGCCATCTCCATAAAAGGTGCTCGCAGCAACATCCCCATTCACGTCTAAAGTTGCGGTCGGATTCTGTGTTCCTATTCCGACATTCCCAAGGATATAGTAAATGTCATTGTTGTTCAATGCCCAACGAGTGTCGCCAGGGATCCCTTGAGGCCCTTGTTCTCCCTGTGGACCTTGTTGTCCCTGAATACCTTGGATTCCTTGGAGATTTACAAGATCTCCCCAAGTTCCATCTTGATTTTCGAACTGTAGGAAGGTCCCGAACCATTGATGTTCAGGTGTTAACCCGATTGGTCCTTGTGTTCCTTGTGCACCGGGGATTCCTTGTGACCCATTTTCCCCTTGTTCACCTGGGGGTCCTTGCGGTCCTTCGGGACCCATGGGGCCCATTGGTCCTTGAACACCCTGTGGTCCTTGCGGTCCTTCTGGTCCTTGTGGTCCTGCGGGACCTTGCACACCTTGTGGTCCTTGTGGCCCTTGCATTCCGGTGAGGTCTCCAACCCATTTTCCTGATGCATCGATGATTTCTAATCCATTAATCGCGATGTTTCCAAAAACATCCAGCTTTGCGGTCGGATTGTTTGTTCCAATACCAACATTCCCGCTGTTTCTGGCATAGATGTGTGGTGGATTACTCCAAAAGTCCCAGCTGAGGAGTTTGAATGGATACAGGCTTTTAAGAAACGTCATCTTTGTCGTGGTTTGCCCTTGGTCCGATGATGTAGCTCCCGTCTTTGTCCCGGTGGTCGCCGCGGTTGCTGCGGAACATGAAAGGATGAGAAACATCAAACAGATGCTTAGACAGAACAACAGCCTACTTTTTTTATTGATTTTTTGTTGCATTATTAATTCCCCCGCAAATAATATTTTTGTAACTTCTTCCCCCTTTAAATAGATATCCTTCCTGAA
>DAJP01000090.1:9256-9698 GCA_002496355.1 Euryarchaeota archaeon UBA346
CCTTCCTGAAACAGACAAAAAGAATGTAAGATTTTCAGCTGATTTTTTCCTAGGAGAATTGCTTAGTGATCGTTTTCGTATCAAGCAGCATATTATCCAGATAGATGGTCGTGATCGCCTTATAGGTGCTCGAGGAATCAACGGGAACGTTACTGAACAAGGCATGATATGTATCTTCAGTACTGGTCTGAAGGGTAAGTGAGTGTTTTTGTGAGTCGATAATGTCATTGTCTTTGATTAATATGAAATTCAATTCAGCACTAGTGATATCATTTCTCCCAGTGTTTTTTATAGTGACTGTAATAGTAAAATTTGTAGTATCAACGGATCTCATTATATCAAGTGCTTCTATTTTTAATGCGTTGTTTTCAACACTTGTGAAAAACTGGGTATACCCTATGTACCCTGCACCAAAAAGGACGAATGCGAGGATTATTGCGAT
>DAJP01000090.1:10000-10151 GCA_002496355.1 Euryarchaeota archaeon UBA346
GGATGTCATAATACCTTGTTGTTTAAAACCTTTCCTTAAAAAAGTATTTTTGAACTGATTGTGTATGAAGTAATAGTGGTGAAAAATTAATTGATGTCGATATGATGATAACAAAATAAAATTTTATTAAATATCACCCTCTTTTTTCTTT
>DAJP01000058.1 GCA_002496355.1 Euryarchaeota archaeon UBA346
ACAGGTACGAAGGACTGGCGCTAATTTTGCTTTACAGATCTTCTGATAGAACTGCTCCTGGAATGCTTTGACATCGATATTCATCGCATCCAGATAAGGGGCTATGTCTTTGAGGGGTTCTTCTTCGATATACCCGTTGGTGACATAAACAGTGTACAATCCGGCGTCTTTGACAAGTCTGGCTGCCTCTACCGTGTACTCATGCCAGATGGTTGGTTCGTTATAGGTCCAGGCGACGCCTGTACATCCTTTTTCTCGGGCGATCCGACTGAGTTGCTCTGCGGGGATATCTCGAAGATGCTGCTCCTCTGGTTTCGCCATCGAGATCTGATAGTTCTGACAGTGGTCGCATCGGAATGTACATCCCACGGAACCTAACGAGAGAACTTGAGACCCAGGATAGAAATGATACAAGGGTTTTTTCTCAATGGGATCGACCGCGATCGAGGAACATGCTTGATAAATGAGGCTGAACAAGGTCCCGTGTTCATTTTTTCTCACACCACAAATCCCTTGTTTCTCCGGGGCGATGATGCAATGATGTGGACAGAGAAAACATTGCACGGTCTGATTTTTCATTGGTTTCCAAAACAATGCCTCTTTTTTCATCGCAGGATTTCCAATAAGTGAGGCTTTATTAATGTTCTTATAGGATGAGTTGACCTCTGCTTCGAAGCAAGCCTTGATGCGGGAATTCATCGTTTATCTGCGGTTGCATGGATCTGAAATCCCGGTATTTTTCATCACTGCGAAGCATCGCCCTAGCATAAAAGAATGCTTCCTCGACGGAGACTTGACCGTCTTGGAACGTCTTCATTTTCCGTTGGACCCCTCGATCGAATAATCCAGGTCGGTAGCCATCCGCGTTACCTGTGGTGATACCCTCGAACCATAACAATGAGAAAATCGGGCCTTGAACAGTGCTTGCGTACCCTGGTCGGAACTTACTGGTCCCTGAGATCACGATTCGTCCGTTCCCAGGGATTCCGGATCGGAGGAGCAATGATGTACGAAGACTCAGGATTGTCCGGTCCGCGAATCCTCCTGAGTAACATGCATCAATGATGATGGTGACTTTCTGAGATTCCATAGGTGAAATGATATCCCCAAGTTCTTTGTCTGTGACGGTGTCATCCCAGAGGAAGATTTCGCTTCTCTGCAGGATTTTTCCTCCGGCAAATGATTTGTTACCGTTGCCGACTCCATGATTGAAAATCCAGATGAACACCTCGCTGTCCGGGTAGGCGTTAGACTCGTTGATGAGATAGTCGAAGGAGGCAAGCACGTTTGTCTTAGTCGCGCCCCCATAGCTGATGTCGTATTGATGAGGTCGTTCCTGGAGTGTTTTTTGTTTGGTTCCATAACCGTTGTCACTACGGATCCAGCCGTCATCAAACAGGATCATGATGTTAGAGGTCGGATACTGGTTGTTTTCAATGAAGTAGGCGGCCATAGTCTCTGCAAGATAAAGACCGCCATTGCCGAGTTTTGTGTCATTCTGTTTTGGGAAGTTTGCTGCAGCAATAAAAATAGCCCATTTATGGGCATCAGAGTCGACCGCGGCGGGGTTGTTCACCATTACAGTGATAGAGACGATTTCTGAGTACTCCTTACCGTTGTAGGATCGTGCACTGATGTTGTATCGACCATTTGGTAGGGTATAGGTGGTCCAGTCGTAGCTCCAGGGTGTTGCACTGGTTGCGGTCACCCAGTTGTTCCCATCTATTTTTATTTGGACGCTTTCGATGTTTTTCTCTGAGTTTGGGTTTTCTGCTGTTCCGCTGATCATCACGAGTTTTGAAACGGTTGCCTCATCAACAGGGTAGGTGATGGTAACGACGGGTTTTCCAGTGTTGAGGTTAAAATTTGTACTAAAAAGACCTAGGTAGTTCACGATGACTAATGTGATGACGATGATGATGGTAAGAGCAAGTAACCATTTGTATCTCATTGTTCTCAGTATATACTGTGTCTTGTTTCTCCTTTAAAACCTTTGTTGAACAGCTCTTACCAGTTTATAGGGTCAAAAAACATGTTTTTTGAAATGTTCGTATCCTTTGTTTTGTAAGAGTTTTTTCCTTTTGTTTTCAATCAGGAGGATCTTTTTTTTCTCTGTGACGATCCCAATCGGGGATAGGGTAATCACGTGCTTTTGCAGGGTTTGTCTGGTTTTTTCAAACTTCTGCTCGGGGATGGTAACGAGGAGTTCGTAGTCCCCACCAAAATGTAAAGCAAGTGTGTACGGATCAACGCCATACTTTTTCTGGAATCGCTGGTTCAGTCCTGAGGCGAGTGGCAGAGCGTCTTTTTCTATTTCGAACCCGACTGCGTTGAGTTCTTGCAGTTGGTAGAGTGATGCAGAAAGTCCATCAGAGAGATCCATCGAAGAGGTCACTGTATGAAGTAATGCGAGCAAATGACCTTCTTGAAGACGTGGCTGAGGTTCTAGGAGTGCTTTGGAAAGTTTGTTTCCTTTTTTGTTCCGTTTTAAGGCATAATATCCCCTGCCTGCTTTTCCGAGTCTGCCGGTCACAGCAACGATATCACCAGGACGGGTGCCTTTTCGGGGCATGAACTCGTTTTTTTTCACGGTACCAAATGCAGTGCCACATAGGGTGATCTCTGTTGTTTCTTTGGTGTCTCCTCCGACAATCGTGGTTCCATACTGCACTGCGCAGGCGTTTGCCCCTTTTGTGAGTTCTGTTAGGTACTGTTCTGTTGTTGTTTTCGGAAGACCAAAGGAACAGACAAGCCCGAGGGGCGTTCCTCCTTTTGCTGCAAGATCAGAAAGGTTGATGGCGACGAGGAACCATCCTATTTGGTAGGGCGTCATCTGGGGTGGGATATGGGTTTGTTGGGATATCATATCCGTGGTGATCAACAGGTACTTGTTTCCTAGGTCAATGGCAGCGCAGTCATCCCCAATCCCAAGGCTGTTGTTCTCTTTTCGAAGGATCTTTTCGATGTGTTTGATCGCTGCCCGCTCCCCGATATTTTCTAATCGTTTCACAACTCTGACAAACCTGTTCGTCTACAAAAGTTTATCCCGGGAAAGGATGAAAGAGAATCCATGGGGTTGTGGTTTGGAAATCTCTTGATGCGTGGGAAGGGAGAAAACAAGCTATTTATAGGAGGAAAATGTTATAAAAACATTGGTATAGGGGATAATTAGTAGAGAAGAAAGCCTCAGATTGGAGTGAGTAATGGTAAACGAGACTATGAAGATGAAAACGGTTCTACGAAAATTAATTGTTTTTCCGATCGTCGCGATCCTCTGTTCTGGGATTGTGACGTCTTCGATTTCCGCGGAGAAAGAAAACACTTTTCCAGGGGAGATTAAGGGGTATTCCTTTGAACAATTAGACCTCAGCTATATCTATAATATCACGCAGCGGCTCAGCAATATTATTTTCACGGAGTATAACGAGTCTAATGGTGACATAGCAAAAGGCAGGGCGTTTGGGACGAAAGGGGAGCTGAAAGCAGGGGAGATCATCTATGAAAACTTGACTGCACTGGGTCTTTATTGTTACACTGAGCAGATCAAGGGGACAACCAGGTATCCTCGTTTGACCCATGAGATGGAGGTCAACGAGGTTTCTGTGAAAATCAATGGAAAAAAAGTGGATGCGTATATCACCCCGATCTGGGTGAAAACTAAAGAGAATAGTTTCGAGTTGAATCATACCTATGACTATAAGGATCTCCGAGTCATCCATCCTCCGTTGATTCCCGCGGTCT
>DAJP01000065.1:0-5513 GCA_002496355.1 Euryarchaeota archaeon UBA346
GGTTCCGCACCGAGCCATTGATGGTATTTGATCCGTTCGCAGAGGGTTGGGAGTATCGGAAGATGATTACGGTGAATCATACAATGGTCGCTGATGATCTAGAGTATTTTCCCGTGCTACTCGACATAACCGACAATGATCTAAAAGATAAGGCACAGGAGGATGGTGATGATATCCTGTTCATGAATGGAGCTGGTGTTGCAACACGAGTATATCATGAGCTTGAGGAGTTTGATGGTTCGTCTGGTCGATTGGTCGCGTGGGTGAATGTGAGTTCGTTAAGTTCATCAGTTGACACTTCATTGTATCTATACTATGGGAACTTGGATTCAGACAATCAGCAATGTCCTGAAAAAACCTGGGATTCTCATTACCTGGCAGTCTGGCATATGGATGATGCAACTGACTCAACAATAGAAGATAGTACCTTTAATAATTATAAAGGAACAAAGATAGCATCAAATGAACCTGCCGAAATATATGGAAAAGTTGGGAAAAGCCAAGATTTCGATGGAGCAAACGATCACATTGACTTTATCAATCCTGTAATTCCTCTTGGAACTAAAACGATATCATTTTGGTTGAAAATTGATGTTACTGCTGGGGATTATTGGTTTTTAGTTAATGGTGATATTCATAGTAATTTATTATCTGGAACTGGTTTTTATACCTACACGCCTAATAAATTAGGAATTTTAATCGGTAACGGTGCAGAACCGGATTACTTTATGAAATTAAGAGGAACAGATGCTGTTGACATTCCAGATAGTACCTATTATCATTATTATTACGCATCTTATGACGGAACAACATTGAAATTAGCTATCGATGCGGGAACGCCAAAAATCACCACAATAAAATCAGGAACAGAAGCACAACCATCTAACAACCTAATATTCGGAAGATGCGTAGATAATTATCCATATAATTTAAACGGTCAACTTGATGAAATAAGAATATCAGATATCTGCAGAGATCCAAATTGGATTTCTGCAGAATATAACAACATGAATAATTTTAACCTGTTCATCAGTGTTGGACCAGAAGAAACGCATCCGTAAATCGAATATAGTAACGAACAAAGAGACGAAAATAAAAGCAATTGAAATTGGTGTTGGGTGTTGTAGGCTTTGCACGTAAATTACCTATCAACAACGAATAATTGTGCAATACTATGACTAAAAATGCAGAAATGTTCTGTGATAATGCTTAAATAATTTCGGTCATCGATAATTATAAGAATATTATGCCACCGAATTTCCTGAATCATATCTTATATTTATTGGAAATCTAATGATATTTAATAAAAAATAATGCATGGAAAAGTATATATATAAGTTATTTCATTGCGCTTAAAAGCATATCGAAAAGTTTAATATAATTTACGGGGGCATAGGTATATGGTTCAAATGCAATCCAAAAAGAAAAAAGAGAAAAGACAAAGCATTGAAGAAATCATTCAATGCCCTGAATGTAACAGCACACATTTAAGTAAAGATTATGCACGCGCAGAACTCGTCTGCGCTGATTGCGGACTTGTTATTGACCAAGATTTCATCGACCATGGACCGGAATGGAGAGCATTCGACAGCGACCAACGGGAAAAACGAGCGCGTGTCGGAGCACCAATGACCTATACCATCCATGACAAAGGACTCAGTACCATGATCGGCTGGAAAAACCGAGACTCCTATGGAAAATCCATCCCCACCAGAAACAGAGCCCAGCTCTACCGATTACGGAAATGGCAACGACGCATCAGGATCAGCGATGCGACCGAACGAAACCTTGCATTCGCCTTATCCGAGCTCGACCGCATGGCATCAGGAATGGGACTCCCACGGACCGTCCGAGAGACCGCAGCCATGGTCTATCGAAAAGCAGTCCTGAAAAACCTGATCCGAGGACGCAGCATCGAAGGAGTATCCGCATCAGCCTTATACGCCGCCTGCCGGCAGTGTAACGTCCCTCGAACCCTAGACGAAATCGCAGCCTCCTCCCGAGTCTCCCGTAAAGAAATCGGTAGAACTTACCGGTTCATCGCCCGAGAACTCGGATTAAAACTCATGCCAACATCACCACAGGATTACATCTCACGATTCTGCAGCGAACTCAAACTCAGCGGGGACGTCCAAGCAAAAGCAATCGAAATCCTCAAAGACGCCGCAGACAAAGAACTCACCAGTGGACGTGGACCAACTGGGGTAGCCGCCGCATCCATCTACATTTCCTCGATTCTCTGTGGCGAACGACGAACCCAACGGGAAGTCGCAGACGTCGCAGGAGTCACAGAAGTCACCATCAGAAACCGTTACAAGGAACTCGCTGAACGGCTCGATATCGACATCATCCTGTAACACACTATGACCCGCTGGTACATCGAAAAAAAGAAAGAGCACTTTTATCAAGAAGCAAAACGAGTCGGGTACCGTGCACGTTCCGCCTTCAAACTCCAGCAGATCCAAAAACGATTCCGTCTCATCCCCAAGGACGGCATCGTCGTCGACCTCGGTGCCGCTCCTGGAGGATGGAGCCAGGTCGCAAAAGAACTCGTTGGTCCACAGGGGATCGTCATCGGGATAGATCTTTCCTCAATCAAACCTTTTGAAGGCGTAATATTTCTCCAAGGAGATGTCACTAAACCAGAAACACTCGAGCATATCAAGGACCAGATGGGCGGAAAAAACCCAACAGTGGTCCTCTCAGACATGTCCCCGGATATCTCAGGAAATTATTCTATTGACCAGGCTCGCAGCGCATGGTTATGTGAATGCGCCCTGCGTGTCGCAACCCAGTTATTGCCACAAGGTGGGAATTTCATCTGTAAAATCTTCGAAGGAGAAGACACTAAATCATTCATGGAGAAGGTAAAGCGTGATTTCATGGTTGTGAAAACATTTTCTCCTGAAGCCTCTCGTAAAAGCAGCTCTGAGGTCTATATCATCGCAAAATCGTTCAAAAACCCTAATAAAAAGCATCATGAATCATGATAGGAAGCTAATAAAAGGGTATATTATATAGGAGTTGATATCAGTTAAGTTTTACCCAATGGTAGAAACAATGACAGACCAATCCCTCAATCTGGAAGTGTTTCTCAAACACACCCATGAAGACATCGAAAAAAAAATCAACGAAATCATAAAAGATAAGAATGTTTTAACCATCCTTAAAGAGGGAAAACGGTTACGTCCATTACTTGGTGCTTTATCCTTCAAAGTATGCACCGGTGGAAAGGAAGAATCCCCTCTATACCAGCAATTTTTAGAAGGAGCAGTCGCCATCGAGCTTGCGCACGCAGCATCGTTAGTCCATGATGACATCATCGATGGGGACCTTACCCGACGAGGAGAACCCGCCTTTTACATCAAGACCGGGATTGACAACGCAATCCTCATCGGCCATAAGA
The DNA here is from genome assembly GCA_002496355.1 of Euryarchaeota archaeon UBA346. Taxonomy (GTDB): domain Archaea; phylum Thermoplasmatota; class E2; order DHVEG-1; family DHVEG-1; genus SM1-50. Next base: position 3,407 of record DAJP01000065.1, read on the forward strand.
TGTTGGTGATGGGGTTCGACCTGGCCTTATCCCATGGGGAACGCATCGCGAAACTGTATGTGGATGCCTGGGGTGGAACGCTCGATGGTCAGTTATCTGAGATTAATTTTAATAGCAAGGACCTCGAGGATGTTAATATTACCGCAGACTCAAAATTCTTCCAAGTGTATAGTAGAATCATCGATTTGAAAACCGCGACCTTGTTCTCCGCGGCATGCAAAGCAGCGGCATATTGGGCGAGAGCTTCTGATGATATTGCAAATCTCCTCGCAGAATATGGCCGAGAGGTCGGGTTTGCGTACCAGCTGGCTGATGATCTCGTAGATCTTGAGAAAGGCGAGATGATCGACAGTGTCGTCATCCCCCTGTTGACACGGCTTGAGAAGCGAACCGCGAAGAACGGCAGTCTGAAGCACCGGTCGATTCGAAAGAAGATCGAGAAGAAATCACCTGAGATAAAAAAACTCTATCTCGAAGAAATCTCCAAGCATGTCAATAACGCCCAGAAGATCTGCAACTCACCATTGCTCCCGGATAATCAGTTCAAAACATTCCTGCTTGACGCCCCATATTTTACTATTAACAAGATGCTCAAAGAAATCTTCATCAACATCTAATCAATCTTTTTTTTTTTTATCGGGTGATGATGATTGTAGCATGATCCTTTTCAAAGGGTCCCAGTTCCACTGTTTTTTTAATTTTAAATTTCTGTTTCTGCAAAGAACTGCTCACAAGTTCATACGCTTGTTTTGGTTTGAGCGCCACATCAATGCTTCGTGCTTTTACCATGATAAGTGCGGTCCCCTCTGGTTTGAGATACGCCTGGATGTTGCGGATGAAGATATCCGCCTGATTCCGTTGGGAGATATCCTGATAAATCAGGTCAACCGGTGGAACCATTTGTTGGTATCGTTCTGGGTGGTTCGCATCAGACAGGATCGGGATGATGTTCGGACGTTTCTCTGCCACCTTCAATAGATTGATGATCGCGACTGGTGAGGATTCTACCGCGTATAGAGCGCCTTTTGTGACGATATCTGAAAGGTGGCTTACAGTGGTACCTGTTGCAGCACCGAGATACAGAATCGTTGTATCAGTTGGGATGTCTAGGGTGATTCCCTTGAGAAAGGCTGCAGCAAGTTTACTTCGGTATGGGTTCCAAGACCGGTATTCCTTATTATCTTCGGTGAAGAGTTGTTCGTTGTAGACTTTGATTCCTTTGCAACCTTCGGGGTTTACCGTAAAGAGTCTGTCGTTTTTCTTGTAGATGCCTGGGTATTCTGTCGGTTGCATGTTTTTCCCCTATGATGTCTGGTCGATAAATAGTTTTGTGGAATGTTTAATTTACCTATCCTCCATGGGTTATCTACGCGCATCATTCGAAAATTTCAGATGGTTCTAATCTGCCATCCAGGAAAACCCAGATAAGTTGGTTGATAGATTGACTTTCAATGCTGAACCAATGAAAAAAGAATATCCTGAAGAAGACCTAATCTTGAGGCCACAGAAACCTAATACACCAGGATAAAGTATCGCAAAAGGAAATGCAATATATGGATATGTTCTGGCAGTACCCCATAATTCAGGACCATCATATTTCTTCATGCCAGTCAACCCTATTGAATAAACCCAACCCGAGGAAGGATATTTATCGTTTTCATAATTTCCCGTAGTGTAGCCGAATGTGAGAAGAGTCAATAATCCGATGGGAGAAAAAACAGAAAATAGGCCTCCGGTCCATAGCATAATAAAAAATACTACTGCACTAATGGTCATGATAGTTTCTTTTATTATCCAGAGAATGTTTAACAACCAGTCAATGAAATCCCCAAGTAGAGTTCCAGATAGATGTCTTGGATTCGATAGAAGAAGAAAAATTAATAAAAGAATATCATCCGCTACAATGGCTAAAGGACCATAGGATAATGTATAGGTCGTTTTTCCACAGACTAAACAGAAATAATTTGCATCTACGACCGGTAAGCGCTGTTCGTTATGTCTCAATATCAATTTTAATGTTTGGTTTTCACTCATCCCACGTGGCAACAATCCATACTTCTCCAACTCCACGACAGCTTCCTTGAAGATAGGAACTGCTTCTTCTCGG
>DAJP01000065.1:5789-6266 GCA_002496355.1 Euryarchaeota archaeon UBA346
AATCGTTCCCTGAACTCAACAAGATACTGCTCCAGGTCCTGGTATTGTTCCTTGGTGAGTTTCACCGTGGTATTCTCATATCCTTGGATGCCGCAGGCTTGAGTGGTGACTTCGATAAGGTCATCATTTTGGGATGCTTTGATAATACTCTGGTTGACAACAGGTATAAAAATACTAATAATGAGTAAAATAACAATGATAGAACCTAACGTCTTCATATGATATCCCCATGGCTTAAAATCCATTCCAATAGTTGGTTTACAACCGGAAATCTCTCTAAGAACGTGAGGAATAAAGAAAATAACGCTCCTTTTTTTGGAAGAATATAGATTTTCATCGTTTCCGTGTTTGTTTTTTCACCAAAGGGATCCTCAGCAGTCACCAGAATGGTGTAGATTCCCTGTTTCTTCCAGGTATGAGACAACGTCAAGTTCATCTCAACATCATATGGTGAAATACACTGTTCTACAACCCCGT
>DAJP01000057.1:0-1588 GCA_002496355.1 Euryarchaeota archaeon UBA346
GGGAGTGCTTTTCCTTTCATGTATTTCTTCATGAGTCGCACACTTCCAGTTTCGATACCGACCTCTACAGAGACAAAACGTTTTGAATAGGATTTATGCAACTCTGGTCTCCATCGGGTCTTCTCCAACAGAATCGGAGATAATTCCTCTAACAGTTTTTGGTCATAGACCACCGGTGCGAGGGATGCATGGGATAGTAAGATGTACTCCACACCGGGGTATGAAGCGATTGTTTTGTATAATTTAACGATTTCCTCCCGGTTTGGGACAAACCGTGGTTTTGATTTATACAAAAAGATATCTTCGGTGACTGTAAAAATCGTTGATGATCCCCCTTCGACATTAGTTTTTACTTCTTTCATGATATAGTCGAGGGGAAAGGAGTATTTTGTCCGGTTTGTTGGGCTGCAGAATTGACAGCCTCGTCCGCATCCACGGGTGATTTCCACCATCCCGTAGCACGCTGCATGGGTGATGGGGGGGATTTTTTTTCTGTCCGGTTTGTTTGCAACAAAATATGGTTCCACTGGTTCGTCGTTTAACATTTTTTTAAATACACTGATGAGATCTTCTTCTCCTTCTCCTTGGAACAAGACGTCGATACCCCATTTTTTCTGCATCCCGGATTCGTTGATCTGCCAAGAACCTGCGCCACCGACAATGATTTTTGGTTTGTACTGTTGGATGGAAGGATGAGTGATGAGTTTTTCAAATTCTGCTGCGTTCAACGCTTCCCCACCAAAGCCGATTAGCGAGTTGTAGGTCGTTGACACATAGGCCAGTCCCATGGGGTCCATGGAGGAGATTCCGACGATTTTTGTGTTTTTCCCGATAAATCGATGCAGCTGGTTGTAATGCGCGACAACGATGTTTTCTTCACCAAACTCCTTTGTCAGCAATGATTCGACTTTTCGAAGACCATAGATGGTTCGTTGCGCGGTTCCGTCGTTATTACTAGGGACATTCTCTAAGTCTTCCCGTAATGCTAATCCTGAGAGTTTCTTTGGAAATGTACAAATGAATGCTGCGAAAGGATTATCATTATACTCGTTTGCCTCGGCACGTGATGCGGTAAGAACAATCGGGTACCCGTCCTGGTGTTTATCCATCGAGGAGTACCTCCCGCTTCTGGTGTCGTAGCAGGATTGTTTTAAACACAGGGTCCTTCATGGTGTCCTGCAGTTTGAGGAGGAATTCTTTCCAGGAGAGCGCATTGTGAGACCATCGGATCATCTCTTTTTTATGAAGGGAAAGTATCTTGAGAAAACTCTGCCAGTTATATCCCTCTTCCTTTAATGGGGTGGACCAGCCTGCGTCGTTCCAGAGATAGGTAGGGAGTCGGTTGCCGAACCATAGGCTCAGGGAATCGATGTCCCATGCGTTGTCTTTTTGTTCTTCTGATTGTTTCTTTAGCAGGATTGGTTCTGGTGGTATGAGTAACTTCATCAGGTATCCCCCATATACATGGTAGATGGGTATCCGATAATGCTCATCAGTTTTTAATATTTTAGGAAAAAAAAATTAACATTTTTTTCTATCATGTAACAAATATTTATATAGAAGGAGCATCTATATAGCTGAACAGAAT
>DAJP01000057.1:1957-7618 GCA_002496355.1 Euryarchaeota archaeon UBA346
AAAAAACTAACGCAGATACAAATGCCACTTCTCTACGACTTTGACCCGCTGGTCGATAATATTACCGTCACTGTCACCATAAAGGAAATCCGTGCCTTGAAAACAATCGATCTCTTATCTGAACCAGATTTTTACGTAAAAGTAAAGATCAATGACAAGGAATTTATCAGTGATGTCTGGGAAAATATGAAATACGTCGAGAACCCAGATTTTTCTGTCACATCTGAGGTTCCCAAGGATGATGAATTCGTCAACATCACTATTGAACTTTGGGACAAAAACAACAAAATCGACCGTCTCTGCGATATCAGCATGGATGACGGGAATTTCACCCAGGCACGCACCGCAGATATCGTGTATAGTATCGCAGCTGGTGTCTGGTGGGGTGATGACTCTCTTGGAGACCCCAGCGGATTAGGACGGTTAAACGGATGCGATGACAACAGCATCTATCAGGAGGACCGGGATTGTGAGCTCTGGTTTGATATCACTCAAAATGATTTCGACCAAGACGGTTTCCCGTATTGGCTTGAGACTGAAGCATATAACACCAGTCCCCTGATAAGCAACCTTGGGGAAGACGCAGACCAAGATGGAATCCCCATCGAATGGGAACATTTCTACGGATTAACCTATTTCGAATGGGGTCATGACGAAGGATACTATATGGTTTATGACCCCTTCTCCTGGGAGAATTACACTAGTATTGACGAAGATAACGATGCATTGAACAACATCGAGGAATACAAAACCTGGCAATGGGGCTCAGATCCCTACAGACAGGATATCTTCCTTGAAATTGACCAGATGCAAAAACAGCCAGGAATCAACGAGACAACTGTTCCCCTTGAATCCTATGAGCACATACGAGATTCACATGCGAAGCACAACATCGTCTGGCATGTTGATGATGGCCGCCTGGGCGGTGGTGAAGTCGTCCCCTACAAAGCAGATCTTCAAGAATATGACCTTGATCAATTCTACTGGAAATATTTTATGCATCAAAACTCAAACAACTGGCGACGCGGTGTCTTCCACTGGGGTTTCATCGGCTATAACGTCACCCAAACCGTTGGTTTTACCTTTGGCTCACGAATCGGTAATATGTATGCCACGGATTGTTTCTATCTCCCAGCATTGTTCCTGAAAACCCAGGTGAAACTCATTCCACTCTTCTCAAGTCTGGCCAGAAAAACATTCAATAACGAAAAACAACTTGCATTAATTTACGCTGGTGTCATGATGCATGAGACCGGTCATTCCCTTGGCCTCAATTGTCCGGGGGCCGATTGCCATGATGGCAAATGGCCTTGGGAGATAAATTACTGGCGCTACGGGTCGTACAAAAGTGTGATGAACTATCGATACGTGTACAGCGCGCTGGTCGATTATTCTGATGGGTCCCGTGGGAAAAACGACTGGGACGATTGGTCAAGCATTGATCTCACCAACATCAATCCGCGGCCTCACTGGTAAACCAGCTAACAGCAATAACGGGAACCTTTCTCCTTTCATTTTCTTCTTTACAAGATGTACTTCACGGGTAGTTTCTGAACAAAAAACTGATATTTTCCACGGATGGTCCGCGGGATGGAGTCCAGATAGTCAATGGAGAGCGAAAATTCATCCCCGAGTCGGGTACGGATGTTTTCCCTGATCTGATTCACATCCTCATCGGAGAATCCTTCCTTTTTTACGATATGAAGCACCAGTTCTCCTTCATGGTCCTGGTACAACTGATATTCCTTCATATGAGACGATGACCGGGAGATGAGCTGCAGGACCCCCATCAGTGGCACGAGCCGACCGGTTCCTGAAACCATAAAATCCTGGATCCTCCCCTCCACAGACTTGAGCAGTGGAACCTGCCGTCCACACTCGCACCGTTCTGATGTATAGACCGCGATATCCCCTGTTTTATATCGTATGAACGGGAAGATCCCCGTATGAAAACCAGTCGCAACGATCTCTCCTATCTGCCCTTCTTTAGTGACGGGTTGTCCGTTTCTATCAACAAGCTCCACGTATCCGTAGTCTGGGAAGATATGATAGGTGTTCGCTTTTTCACAGGTGCCAGACAGGACGCATTGTTCACGATGACCGTATTGCCCATGTACCCTACAATGGAAAAAAGATTCGAGGAACTCGCGTTGCCAATCATAAATGGTCTCTCCAAATAAGTGAATCGCTTTAACCCCTTTGATTTCCAGTGAATGTTGTTTCATATACGAGGCAAGCATCGTCATCGCCGAAGGGTATCCGATGAAGTACCCTGGATGGAGCTGTATGATTTTTTTTACATAGATGGGGAGGTTCTGCTCGGTCATCTGATAGGAGGACAGCACCAGGGTCCGTGACAACGGTCGGTACTCCCAGGGTTTTTCCCTGCCGACGAGTTGTACAGAATTGTCCATGACATCGCAACCGCCTCGGTTCAAGAGAATGGAGAGATATGCGAGGTGTTTTGCGAACCATACTCCTTTTTCAATGGAGAACTGTAGTGAAAAACCTGTCGATCCACCAGTGTTGGTCTCCTCGAAAGCTGACGGTGGATAGTTCGTGGCTTTGAACTCGTTTGCATGTCCCTGGATTGTTTCTTTTCCCAGGAGCGGGATGCGTCGAAAATCCTCAAGTGTTTTGATGTCACCGGGTGTCATATTGAATGTTTTTAAGAGGTTGTTGTAGTAGGGGACATGATCATAAGCATGCTGAAGCAGTGTCGAAAGCTGGTTCCATTGGTACTCTTGCATCTGTTCAGAGGACCAGGTTTCTACTTGTTTTGCGAACTGGTAGGTTTTTTTATAGGTCGAGTGGTAGAAAAGCGTGGTCAGGGCAATGCCACGTCCCGTGTCTTCGTCAAAGAGGTATTTCCAGAGTTTGTGCATGGCTCCTCCAGTGGTATCGTGGTGGAGGAGTTGTTACCCGATAGATAACAGTTTCTGTATCTGCAGATACAGCAAGAGGAGTCCTCCTGATGTCCTCCAGGGTGCCTCTGGAGAGAAAAATACAGAATATTTATATACTTTTATAAATACTATATTATATTAATAAGAGGTATCATCCACATACCAAATAAGGATGCACCGGAAAAAAAAAACTGCTGAGGAGACATATGAAGAAAATCATCGCAATCACTTTCCTAGGTTTTTTCATAACAAGTGGATGGATTGCATCTGCATCAGAACAACAACAACCCTTGGAGAATATAACGAGTATCACACAAAAAACCCTGTCTCTGCACTACTCTTCACAACCAGTGATCTTCGAACGAGCAGATACAATCGCCATCACCTTAAAGGAAATGACCTCCCAATTACGTGAGCCAAATAAACCTGTGCTCCCTATCATCGTGAAGACTTATCAGGTTCCCTCGGGGTCCCAGAACATCACCATCACCTGCGCACCAGGTGATATCCACACCCTTGCTCTCTCAAAAAAGATCATGGCCGCTCATATCGCACCTCTCTCGAAAATACGCTTACTCAACACCAGTATCAAAGATGACTCCGTCTACAATAGTACTTCGTTCTACCCGGACCGATGGTATCGAACCACGATTAGCGCAGGAGTCGATGCGAATGCCAGAAAAATCGCGATCATCAAGATCGTCTGCTACCCGGTCCGCTATTCCCCCGCAGCTGATCAAATCCAATATGCAACCTCGTTCGACATCGATGTCACCTATGAAGAACCTCCCATCTGCTCACAGATCAATGATACCTATGATATGGTCATTATCGCTCCAAACGCCTTCAAAACCACCCTGCAGCCACTCATCGATTTCAAAAACTCAAAAGGACTCAACACGACCTTCAAAGCCGTCGAGGAGATCCTTACCCAGTATCCCGGAGCAGATCCCCCTGAGCAAGTCAAATATTTCATAAAAGATGCGTACGACACCTGGGGCATCCAGTATGTGTTACTCTTCGGAGGACTGAAATCTCATCTGTTCGCCAATGATAAAGACACCGCATCTGCAGGCTGGAAAGCCTGGTGGGTCCCGGTTAGATACGTCAACATCCCCCAAGATGATGACGAAGGCTGCCTCTCTGACCTCTACTACGGATGCCTGTATAATGCAACAGGTGGATTTGACAGATGGGATTCAAACGGGGATGGTATCTATGCAGCCTGGAATGCCCCTGGTGCAGAGAAGGACACCTTTGATCTCTCCCCTGAGGTCTCCGTCGGTCGATTACCCGTCACAAACCAACGGGAAGCAAGAAACATGGTTAAGAAGATCATCACCTATGAAAGCACCAGTCCTTCAGAGAAAACCTGGTACAAGAACTTCATCGGCATTGGCGGTAAAACCTTTGCATACTATGAAGGAAAACCAGACGGGGAATATCTCTGTGACCTGACGTATAATTACACAAGACAAGCGATCCCTGATTTGTCACTCACATCGGTCTATACCACAAACAAGAACACCAGCGGGTTCATCCCAGTTACCAAGGATATTCAACAAGCGCTGTCACAGGGTGCCGGGTTCGTCGATTTCCAAGGACATGGGAACCCCTTAGTCTGGGATACGATCTGGTATGACGGCCAGTACCCCCAAGACTGGTGCGGAGGCATCTCTGTGTATAACTTCCGTAAGTTCTCAAATCAGGAAAAACTCCCCATCGTCGTTGTCGGAGGATGCCACAACGGGATGTACAACGTCTCCCTGCTAAAGACCATGAGCAGAAAAACAAGTAGCCAATATTTCTGTTATGGACTCCCACTCCCTGTCTGCTTCAGCTGGGGCTTAGTCGTGAAATACCCCGGAGGCGCAATCGCGTCAACAGGTTGCACCGGCTATGGGATGGGATACCAAGGAAACCCGGTCAGTCTCAGCGCAGAACTCGAAACCAACTTCTTCTACCAAATCGGAAACGGATCGACACATCTGGGTCAAGCACATAGTGGTGCGATACAAAAATTCCTCAACGAAGAAGAGATTCACCAGGTAGAAGCCTTCGTCATCACCAACTGGGCGCTTTTCGGAGACCCCAGCCTACAACTCGGTGGATACCCTTAACCAATCTTCCCTTTTTTTTAAAAAATGCTTATGACTGATATCAAGTGCAGCTGACAGATGGTCATTGATGTAAGAGCAGAAAACAGAGTGCCACTGATTTCGCATTCTGCAACGCTTCTTTCGGATGCATCCCATTTTGAATGTTTTCAAAATATGTCTCTACGAAGATCTTCTTCGCGGACTGAAATTTCTTTTTATTCCCGTTTCTTTCTAAAAAACTAGCAAACTCTCTTACCCATTCTGGATCGTACTGTAGCTGATTTTGTGAAGAACACCTCACCCACATCATTGTTATACTCTCTCATTCCTATTATATCAGTGTGCTGAGAAAGAATATCGAAATGACAAAATCACATCAACCCACCATGGAATACAAAACCAACACAATACACATGTTCTGAAAATGAAAAAAAAAGCAGCTTGTCGTTATCTTATTACGTGAATCTACACTGCACGAGTTGAAATCAGTTTTTTTCATGAACATCTGAGGAATAGTTTTTTCAGTTAGAATGCAATTATTTACTGCATTAGTTGAGCGGTTCCCGTATGTATTCCCGGTCCTCCGATATCTCCTCTGTGCTCTGTGGACTTTGCACTTAAAATGGATCATGGAACCGATTAAAAGTATAGACTGA
>DAJP01000057.1:7914-8514 GCA_002496355.1 Euryarchaeota archaeon UBA346
AATATTCTGTAAATATTTATATATGTGATATTCATTAGCATTGCATAAGGAGGAATGAAAGTATAAAAAAATCTCAAATAAAGGTTTTATTTACCGTTGGTGTTGTAACCCTTTTCTTGTTCAGTGGTTGTGTATCTGGAATCGTAAGCACATTTCAATCAACCAAGATTGTGACCTCTCAACAAAAAAATAATGGTACAAATGATAATTCAGTGATCACCTGTTATGTTAATGGAATCCCACATACCCAAACAATCTCCTTTGAATCAGGATTGTATTTGAAAGAGTTATTTTCTACGCTAGCTATAGCAAATGCTCATGATCCATGTTCTGCTGAAACCCAGTTCCTTCAACAGCAGATCCTTACGTATGCAGAGCAGCATGGATTATTGCCAGGGGAGATGTCTGCGGATGTGTTATTAGCGCAGTTGAATAAAAAAAGTCAGGACTTTGCTGCTAAAAATGCCGGTGGTGTTGGGTATCCTTTGGGTGTAGGTCGGGAAATGTTCTGTAACTTTGTATCCACAGGTGAAGGAGCTGCGTTTCCAATCATTATTCTGCCGCGGTTCATCCCATTTATTATGGCGCCGATCCCTCGGC
>DAJP01000122.1 GCA_002496355.1 Euryarchaeota archaeon UBA346
AAGGTTTTGTTATCAGTGTCTCCTTATGTGGTTTTTGGATTAGCTGTCGATGAAAATCATCGGTATTTATATGTGATGAATGTATTTACCTGCTCGGGATTGGGATGGGATCAATATGGGTAAAACCATTGCACTGAAACTTACGAAGAAAGAAGAACAGTTTATTTCAGAGGTCAACAGCAAGGGGATGACCAATAGTGAGCTGTTACGGTCTGCGTTGCGTCAATATGTTCAGAGTATGCAGGAGGTTTCGTCTGAGGGGTCGCAGATGAAAAATATCTTTGTGAAACAGGAAAATGTATCTGCAGATTTTCTTGATATAGTTCAGCAGCTGAAATCAGATATGCAAGTGGTTCAAGGTCAGTTGGAGAGGATACAAAAACAGGTGGAGAACGATGTGCAGACGTTGCAACAACAGCTGTCGCTTCTCACCGCCATGGCTCCTAATCTTGCCCAATGCACTTCATCAGAAAAACAGGAGAATCTCTATGATGTCCATCAGCAGATTGACCAGTTTTTATGCAAACAGACGCATCAGAATGCTGTGAAAGAAGAGACGGTAAAGAATTCGATGGATTAGGAAGAATAATAGCTTTTTACGGTTTGTAAGAGTCGCTGGTTGTCGAATGGTTTTGTGATATAGTTCCGTATATATTTTTTCAGGTCATCAAACTTCCAGTCGCATTCATCCTTTGCTGATACCATTGTGATGATGTTGTCTTTATTGAGGCCTTTTGCGACGATCTGGCGGATCGTTGTCCATCCGTCCATGTGAGGCATCATGATGTCCATCAGGATGACTCCTTTGAACCCGTGTTCGAGTTCGTCGATACAGTCTTTTCCGCAGGGGACGGTGTACACCTCAAATCCCTCTGCCTCAAAAAGCTCCCGTATGGATATGAGAATATCAGGGTCATCATCGACAATCATTAATTTTTTGTGCATCCGTACGTGAAATACCTATGAAGCATATTAATTTTTTGTTTATAGTGTTACAAAAATACTTTTGCTATTCTTCTTTTAAAAAATTTGGATTGTTCCAGCTCTTTAGATTATCATCGGGTCGAATGGATCTGAGTTCTCCGGTGTCTTACCCTGGGCCCGTCCATTCATTTTCTTTGCGATATGGTACAAAAAATTCCTTTCGACGGTTTCAACCTGTCGTTTACTCAGATTTGTCTTTCGTATCAATATCTCTCCTTTTTCATTGATGACTTCGATAATGCCTTTCTCCGGGTCGGATAGCACTTTAAAAGTCTTGCCTTTTGTTTGGAGTAAAACCCAGATATGTTCGCTTGCCATGAGAATTCCTTTTTTATATATATTTTGGTTGATTTATCAGTATATAAACATTCCGAAAAAATACAGGAGAAAAAACCTCTTCACCATTAGGAGTCGTATCAGGAGAGAGGGCGATATTTCCACCTTGGTAGTTTTCCACCCCATATTTATATATGATTACTAAGAGAATTGAACATGGTAGGAAAATAGGAGATGGAACGGGATTGATGATGTCACAGAAAAAAAGTAGTATAGTTTTCATCATGAGTCTGCTGATGGTTGGTGCAGCTGGAAACCTCTTTCTGATTGACGGGGCTCATGCTTCTGGGATGACTCTCTATGTTGATGATAGTAACATCGCCGGACCATGGAACGGGACGCAAGACCATCCGTATCGGACCATCCATGATGCGATGACGGTCGCAATCGATGGTGACAGTATTTTCGTGTACAGTGGGACTTATGCAGAAAAAATTGATATCACTCTAGATCTGACGATACAAGGAGAAAACAAAGACACCACCTATATCGATGGTGGCGGGTCTGGTCATGTCATCAACGCCCACGGGACATTTGGTGGGGAAATTCAGGTTATTCTGAAATATCTCACGATTCGGAACGCGGGTGGTAGCGGTTTTGACTGTGTCACATTTTCGTATGTGACCGGGGGTGAAATCTCCAATAACAAAATCCTGAACAGTCAAGAGGGAGAAGGAATTTCCATCGATCATTGCCAGGGAGTAACGATCCGTGGGAACACCATAACGAACAATAAAGTCGCAGGGGTGAGCCTGACTGCATCAGGACAAAACATCATTGACCAGAACATGATTTCGAGTAACCAGAAAGGGATTCATCTCGCATCGTTCTCAGCCAATAACCAGATAACCAGCAATACAATTCGTGACAACACGGTCTACGGGATCTATATCGTTCAGTCGTCTAGTAACGTCTTCTCAAGAAATGATTTTACCCAGAACAACCTGAACGCACAGGATCCGTCGTCCAACACATGGAGTCTAGACGGCCAGGGGAACTATTGGGATGATTATGACAACTATGATAACAACAGCGATGGGATAGGTGATACCCCCTATCTAGTCCCTGGTGGGAGTAACGTCGATGCGTACCCCCTCGGATACTTCAAACAACCAGAGATTCCAGGAGAACAAAACCAGCCTCCCGTTGCTGTTTCCATTAGCATTTCAAATACATCAGTCCTTCAATATACGACGATAACCTTCTCAGGGGAAGGAATCGACACTGACGGGTATATCGATGGGTATCAATGGCGATCCAGTCTTGATGGCATACTAAGCTATCAGCAAACGTTTAGCAACTCGACTCTTTCCATTGGAACCCATACGATTTATTTCAAAGTCATGGATAACGATGGAGCATGGTCTAGTGAGAAAACAGCGACCATCACTGTCGATTCTACGGTGAATCAAGCACCAATCGCATCTATTGATGAAATAACGCCAAACCCAGCGATACAGGGGGAATCGGTTATTTTCCGTGGTCATGGAACAGATGATGATGGGGTGATCACTGCCTATAAATGGACATCAAGTAAAGACGGTACTATTGGTACGACATCCTCATTTATAAGATCAAATCTCTCCTCAGGGACGCATACTATTTATTTCCAGGTGAAGGATGCAACCGAATGGTCGACACAGATCGTATCGAGTTTAACAATACAACGCAACGCATCAGCAAGTCCAGAGAATCAGGCTCCACATGCGTATCCGGGTGGCCCGTACCTCGGAAAAGTAAACCAAGTAATCAGCTTCAATGGGTCACTGAGTTATGATGACAATGGATCGTTGGTTGGATTCTGGAGTTTTGGTGACAATACCACAGGAAACGGCCTTGCCATCACCCATACCTACACAGCACCAGGGACCTATACAGTGATCTTCACAGTCACTGATGAGGAAGGTGTGAGTTCAACAGCGACAACCTCAGCAATCATCACCCAAACAGGATCACAGAGCAATCCCTTAGAAGGGTTCTCCATCGCGGATTTTGAAATCCCGTTCCCCTTACTGATGGCACTGGTCGTCCTCCTCATTGTCGGGATAATCATCGGTTTTATTTTCAAAATAAAACAACGGTAGGGGCACAGGACATCTTCTAAAATGGGAAAATGCTGAAAGATGAACAAAAAAATATAAGTGATAGAGTACGATATGGTTGTGGTCGAGGAGATGAAACGAAGAACATTCGGGATGCAAAATAAAGCTGTTGCTGGTGTCATAGAAGCTCTCTTAATGGTTGCCCTAGTATCGATAGTGCTTTCAGTGGTTCAACTCGTCTATATCCCTCAGGTGATGGAGCAAAGGGAGTCGGATCATATGGATCTTGTGTCGAACCAGATTTCCTTACTTAAATCCATGATAGATGTACAAGGTATGACAAAATCTTCAACACCAATATCTTCGATGATAACATTAGGAAGTAAAGAACTACCTTATTTCGTTACTGTAAAAGCGTTTGGTTTACTTAGTACAGATGAAGATGTTGGTTATAAAATAGTTATGAATCCACCCCCAACTCCAGGTTTACCTGCTAAATTTAGCTCTAGTGGAACTACAATTCCTCTTGCTTCAATTAAATATGAGGCAGATAACTCTTATTTTACTGACCAAATGTATATCTTAGAAGGTGGGGGTCTGATTGTTACTCAACCAGATGGCACACCGGTCATGAGAGCGAATCCATATATTTCAGTGGAGAATAAAACAAGAATCAACATTCATTACGATTTCCCATATATAATATCTCTTTCTGGGAAAAACATGACCTCGGGTGAAGGTAATTGTTTTATCCGTACCAATTATTCTACGAATGCTACCTATCGTTATGCAGTTGGCAGTGTATCTGAAGGTTATGGGAACACATCTATCAAAATTTATACGAAATACCCGAATGCTTGGAATGAATCCCTTCATGATTTATTGGGAATGTATGCAACCGCTTCAAACCCATGCATTAATATTATCCCACATCTTTCACAGAATTATATCGAAATTAAACCAGGAACAAAAGGCATCAATTTTAATCTGAATGTTATTACTATTTACGTCCAGATCGGTCAGGGATGGATCCTATAGAAGGATTATTGAGTTTTCGGAAACGTTACAGAAGGAGTTGAATCAAGAACGGTTTTGCTATGGCTGAGGTCAAACTTCAACAGAAAAAGGAAGAAGAGCTCATAATGAAAACCCGTATCCCTGGGTTTGATGAGTTATTTTCAGAAGGGGGCATCCCAAGGCGGAATTCTGTGTTGGTCGCAGGGGGAACCGGCACCGGGAAAAGCACGTTGTGCAGACAGATCTGTTATAATCTCGTCACCCAGGAAAAACATTGTATGTATGTCAGCTTCGAGGAGAGCATCGAGAAGATTGAACGCAGTATGGTTGCTTTTGGGTGGGATGCGAAGAAATATGTTGAATCTGGGTATCTGCTCATTCAGAAGATAAATCCTCTCGATATTCTGCGTATGAAGTTTGGGTCGGTGAGTGGATCAGGGTCAGCTACTGAGTTGTCGTATAAGATCAAGCCGCTCATTATTCCGAAGGATTTTAACCCTGAGGTCATCGTGGTAGATTCATTGACTGCTATCATTTCTGCCTCGATTAGTAAGGAGAAGAACTATCGGGTGTATCTGCAGCAACTGTTCACTTTTTTTGAAGAAACCGGGGCGACGTCGTTTCTTATCACAGAGACCGATCCGCTACCGACACGGTTTAGTGACACAGGGATTGAGGAGTTTTTAGCGGACGGGATTTTGGTGTTGTATAATATCCAGCGTGGGGATCGCCGGGAAAGCGCCATTGAGGTGCTCAAGATGAGGTATTCAAATCATCAGAAGAAGGTGTTTTCTATGGCGATATCCACTGATGGGATAAAAATTTACCCGGAAAGACAGGTGTTGCTCCCTATTTACAAATAGGTGTAGGGTTCTTTTCGGTCACCGATTTTGTTCAGGGCGTAGGTCGCAAAAATCATTTCGATGGTTTTGACTTGTTGTCGACTCAGTCCAGTGCGTCGAAGGATGATGTTGTCGCATTCGTCGTAGATGGAGATGGTGCCTGATTCTTTGTTCGAGATGGCTTTGAGTATTCGGTTGTTTTGCACCCAGATCCAGATTTTTATGCCCTTGGTGGTCATGTTACTCACAATCATTTATTGCTGAGATATATTTTAATTTATAAATATATAAATATTTTCATAAATGTTAATATACTAAAAAGAAACCATGCGAATAATCCGCATGCAGAAAATGAATAACGACGACAAAATAATTATACACGCATACTTATACACATCCGAGGGTGGATCAATGGCACTCATCCAAACAGATAATAAAGTGACAGTGGGAAAGATAGAACGAGTGAAAACCGGTATCAAAGGACTTGATGAATTACTCTCCGGAGGCATTCCCAAAGAAAGCATCACATTAGTCTCAGGACCTCCAGGAAGCGGAAAATCAATCTTCTGCTACCAGTTCATCGCACAAGGTGCCGAAGACGGGAAACGATGCCTGTACCTGACGTTAGATAAAAAAATCGAAGGACTTCTTCTCCAAGCATCAGAACTAGGGATACATTTTGAGTCAGCCATCCAAACCGGACAAGTAAAATTCGTCTTCCTCAACATCAATAAAAAACTCATCTACGAAAGCATGATCAACGAAATCCTCTCGGGCAATTACGATAGAGTCGTCCTTGATTCGATCACCCCGTTATCCGAGATGCCCATCTATGTGAACAACCCTGAATTCAGCACAGAATCAAACACCATTGATCACGACGAAATCTCAACTGGGAACTTCCCAGTCCGCCGACTTCACCTTCATTACATCATGAGCGCATTGGAGACAGCAAAATGCACTGCGGTCGTGACCTCGGAATTACCATCAGGTTCCACAAGTTACTCCCGTGACGGCCTCTCCGAATTCCTCGCTGATGGTGTCATCATCCTCAGCCTGGACCCAACCATGGACCGACGCAAGCTAGCAGTGATGAAAATGAGAAGCACCAAGCACACGCTCAAACCACAGAACATCGAAATTGGCAAAGGCGGCATGCAGATCATCTAAAAACTATGTTCCATTACAAACCACCAAAAGAACTCCGGGCACTTTTTATCATACACTACGCGCCATTGCTCCTGATCATCCTTATTGGACCGCTGACTGCCTATTATAGCATCTGGGAGCTGCCTATCCCAAAACTCCTCAGCATCCTCCTGGGATGCGCCATCTTTCTTCTCGGGACGTTCGTGTATTTCAAATGGGAGATCTTCTGGCATAAGACCTACAAAGGACAGCTGGTCACCGGCGGGATCTTCCAGTATATCCGACATCCTCATTACACATCGGTATTGATCGTTGGATTCGGGTTGGCGTTGTTTTTCTTTTCGATAACTGCTCTGGTCATTGCGTTCATCGCAATACCGATCATGATCTGGAGCATCCTTGATGAAGAAAAGGTCTTAGTAAAACAGTACGGGGAACCCTATAAAGAATATATGAAAAAAGTTCGCTGGAGAATGATTCCTAGAATATTTTAAGCGAATCGATATCATTCTCACAGGATTTCTCTTAACACTCAACTTTCGGAGGCATCCAATTTTTGCGCTTGAAGAGTAGATAGATGGAATAAGTACAGACGATAGTCGAAATTATCAATATGGTCAGAATCCACGGCCAATCAATGAGATCATTAATCTTCCCGATTCCAAAAATGGTCGCTAATGTGTTTGGTACTAACCCTGCTGTTGCCAAGACAGCTAGCCAGGTCGCAACAAAAGCTAACCTATTATTCAACATCTGCAATTGATTGTTGTAGATTGTCTGCAGCACCTCTAACCCGGATGCAAGGACCTCGCTCATATGTTCGGACAGGGCGATCTGTCGGTTGATGTCATCTCCTAAGATCCCGATACGTTGGAGGAGCTTCTGATTATCAGTAATGGTCTCTGCATCTCCATACCGGAGAGAGTTAATCACATCCCAGGAAGCCCACAGGGTGTTCAGATACGTGATGAGCGCATGTTTCATCTTATAGATGTCATTGCCGATTTCCGCTCGTGGTGCCTTGGGATCCACCATGTATTTTCCAAGCTCATCGCCTTCTTCCTCGATCATTCGCAGTCCATTGAAGTTCTTCTGGTTGTTCTCATCGATAATCCGAGTCAGTAGGATCGTCAGCTTATCGTTCCAGGGGAGGTCCTGACGGATTTTCTTCATGAAGATATCTGCGTACCGGTAGATTTTTTGCAAGCGTACGACACCTTTTGGATGAATCGTAATGATCAGATTCTTTCGGATGAAAATAAGCAATGGGTATACAATGACATCAAATTGATCCACCCGCACCGCAGGCAACATCAAGCCTAACTCAGTATCGAGATCCTCATAGGATGAGTAACGGTCGGAAAGAACGCTGGCAACAAGCTGCAGGCTGAACTTTAAAGACGTCGCGATAACGAAACTATCCTCGTTGATGTTATCAACAGTAAAATCCATCCATTCCAGTGCATCTTCATGTAAATACCCGACGATCTCCGATATATTATCGCTTTCTTGTTTTGTCGTGATACCGTCTTTTGAGAGTGAAACATAAAAAGCACTCTTTTGGATCTTCTCAGCTTCGCCCATAATCACTCACCAATTATGGTTCCAATATCGAAATGTGAGCCCCTACATACACAAGGTACTTATAAAGCTGTGTTTCCTGAATGAATCAATACAGAAATCACGTAATTGTTTATAACTTTGCTCATGAGGCAAGTGAAAATTGTAGTAATATTGATTGAATCAAATAACAAAAGAAGAATGACGGACCTG
>DAJP01000089.1:0-8630 GCA_002496355.1 Euryarchaeota archaeon UBA346
ATCAAGGATATACAACGCCGCAGCAAAAGCCTCTAGCGTACTCAACTGAAATGGTTTCCCATAGTTCACTGGATTGGCAGCGAGCAAAAACGGTAACGCCCGAGGCACCATCCGACACTCAAGAGACTGAAACGTCTGCTCCGCGGTCTTCCAAGAACAATCCAACGCAACCAGACCATTTCGATGAGCGACGATACTATCCTCACAAGACACGCTTTTTTCAGCAAAGGGGTCCAAGAGGATCGCATGAGACGGTACCCCCCGAATATTTTTTTGAAGAACCGCAAACCCGAACCGATGCAGCTTCTTTGCCGTACACTTCCGCGGGTCATCCTGATTCGCATGATACACAATGAGCGGAACCGTTTTATTCATTGGGAAATCCTCACATCAAGCACCACATGATTTATCCGAGGAGCATACGATTTGATCTCATGAACCTTTAAAAACTCAACACACCGATCAAAACACTCTGCCACAGCCTCAATATGTGAAAGCGGCTGCCCCGGGATGTTTTCGACAGGCACTAGCTCATGATAATGAAGCATCCCAACCTGGTGTTCTAGACACTGAAAAGCAACCGGTAAAAACTCCCAGGGATCATGCAGATACCCCAGGATCACTCGATTAGCACAGTCTTTCGGTGCGACTACCCGATTATCACCAAAACATGGTTCAACAATGTGACTGACGTGATTCAACACCACGTTTTTACACAAATAATCATACGCGACAGGATTGATCTCGCAAGCAAAAATCCTCTTCGGTTTACTATATACTGCGATCGGGAGCGTAAAATACCCGATGCCCGCAAACAAATCAACCACGGTTTCATCCACATGAGCAATCGTCGCCATCCGACGCCGCTCCTCTATGTTCCCTGATGAAAACATAATCCGCTGCGGATCGATCTTGAAACGAATCCCATTCTCAATATGGATCGTCTCTGTTTGAGACGAACCATAGATTACTTCAACCACTGGCTCCCGATAGACCCCCAAGATCCCCCCAGTGTCATTCAACGTTGTCGTACAATCAAGACAATCCGCATACGCTTTTCCAAGGATTTCCTTATACTCACGCAGCTTCTCAGGGACTTTAATCGTCACCACAGAACCGATCTTCTCCCATCTGCTCGGAAGATATTGAACCAACTCAGGTGGGAGAAGAGGTGATACAATTTTTTTGATACTCTCATAAGGTGTCTGTTGCATCGTCATTTCTTACATATCGCTCCCCTATAAAATATCATCTCTAGAAATCCAACAACTCTATCTACTATACAATGTATTCACCGACTGGATGGCGGAGTTATTTCCTTATTTCCCAAGACAAAATCAAAACGAAATCATGGAGGAAATCACCGATGCAATACGACACAAAAGACAGTTTATCTTCGAATCAGGCACCGGTTCAGGGAAAACCATCTGTGTCCTTTCTGCAGCACTCGCCTACGCACTGGATAATCATAAAAAAATCATTTACACGACACGGACAAACGCACAACAACAACAAGTGATCCATGAGCTGCGTGCGATACAAAAAAAATCCAATGATAAAAGGATTTATGGCGTCGGGATGCAAGGGCGAGGGAACATGTGCCTGCTTGCAAGGGAAAACCAAGAGATCCAGAATGGTAATGCCGAAGAGCTCTCACGGTTCTGCTCTTATCAAAAAAAACTCGCGGTCTCAGAGAAAAGAAAAGGATGCAGGTATTACCATGACTTCCTAGGTGAAAAAGACCGTGTCGGGACGATCATGGAATGGGCCCAGAAACACCTACCCACTGCAGAGGAATTCACAGAGGCCTGTGAAAAACAAGCGCTCTGTCCCTACGAGATCAATAAACTCATGGTCCATAACGCCCTTGTCGTCATCGTCCCCTATGTCTATGTGTTTGATAAAACAATCCGCATTAAGCTCTTTGACTGGCTCTCCATCTCCGAAGACGATGTCATCCTAATCATTGACGAAGCACATAACCTTCCTGATTATCTCAGAGAACTGTTCTCCGCAGAACTGAGCACCTGGATGCTAAACAGTTGCCTTCTGGAAGCAGACCAGTTCGGGGACCCCTCGCTTGCAGATGGCAGGATTTCTGTTAGCGCCTTTTGTAAAGAACTCATGGACATCGTCAACGTCCTTCGTGACACCTATGTCTATGGGGTGCTTGAAGGAGGCATCCGAAGCATCAATCCAGAGAAAAACGATGCCCTCATCCCATCACATGAACTTGAGGTGGAGATCCTCTCTCGTCTGAAAACAACCAGCAAGACGCTACGAGACATCATCAGCGACCTCTATGCATATGGAGAAAAAATCCAGGAGTATAAACAAAAAGACGGGAAACTCCCTCGCTCCTACCTTCATAATCTCGGCGTGTTCCTTGGTTTTTGGACAAGTATAGAAATGGACCAGTACATCAAACTCGTTGTCGATACCGGTCAAGGGAAAAACCCACGCGTGGAGGCCTACTGCCTTGACCCTTCTATGGGTACTGACATCCTCAAAGAAGTCCACTGCAGCATCCATATGTCTGGGACACTGGAGCCATTAGATGAATACCGGGACTCCCTTGGTCTCCCACTGGAAACACGAATGGCGATTTATCCCTCACCATTTCCACCAGAGAATCGAAAGATCTTTTTCGTCTGTGATGTCACCACGCAATATAATGAGCTGACAAAAGACAGAACCATTGTCCCACAAATGTGGAAATACGTCAGCGATATCTGCAACAAATTTGAGAAGAATACCATGGTATCTTTCCCTAGTTATAACACCCTTGCGATTTTCCAGAGGAATGGATATTTTGCGGAAATCCAACGCTGCCTGTATATAGAAGAGCAACATATGTCACAATCAGATCTGATGGAGCTGGTCAGTGAGTTTAAATCCTGCGGAGACGGGAACGGGAATAGTGCTGCTCTTTTTACGGTCATGGGGGGACGTATCAGCGAAGGGATGGATTTCCCTGCGGAGCAGCTTGAGATAGCTGTTATTGTCGGCATCCCCTATCCGAAACCAACAGCACGGCAGAGAGGTCTACAGAACTATTATGATCAGAAGTTCGGCAAAGGCTGGGAATATACCGTCCAAGCACCCGCTGCACGCAAAATGCTCCAAGCAATCGGTCGTTTGATCCGCAATGAGAACGATCGGGGTGTCGCAGTCATCCTTGATAAACGAGCACCGCGATTCCATCAGTACATCAAAGAGATGCGGGAATCAAAAGATATCCTCCGGGATATCAGCCGTTTTATGAATCAACAAGGAAGTTCGAATTCGTAGGAATTACTTTAAAACAAAACAATATTCGGGATACGAATGTATCATTTATGTGATGGGTGAGGAGGTCATCGAGTGGAAACAAGAAGACCTGCAAAGCTTATTCTTAAGGATGGCTCTGTTTTTTCAGGATATTCTTTTGGCGCATCAGGTTCTGTTAGTGGAGAAGTGGTGTTCAACACCGGCATGGTTGGCTACCCGGAAACACTAACAGATCCTTCATATAAAGGACAAATCATCACCATGACCTATCCGTTGATTGGGAACTATGGCGTACCTGGTGATGAAAGAGACAATGGCCTGTTACGATTTTTTGAATCTGAAAGAATACAAGCTGAAGGAATCGTCATTTCTGATTACTCTGAAATGTTCCATCATTGGAACGCGAAGAAATCATTATCGAAATGGCTTGAAGAGTATAGAATTCCTGGGATCTATGGGGTGGACACACGGGCACTTACAAAGAAATTACGGACTAAAGGCACACTCTTAGGAAAAATAATTCATGATCATCAAAAGAAATCCTTCAATGACCCGAACAAGGAAAATCTCGCTGCGACAGTCAGTGTCAACAAACCAGTGACATACGAAAAAGGAAAACGCATCATACTTCTTGTTGACTGTGGAACAAAAAATAGTCTTATTCAAGCTTTCTTGAAGCGGAACTTTACAGTCAAACGCGTCCCATGGGATTACGATTTTACGACAGAAACAGCCGATGGGATCGTCCTGTCAAATGGACCAGGGGACCCAAAAAAATGTAAAAAAACAATTGCCCATGTTACTTCTGCAATGAAAGAAAATATTCCGATTCTTGGGATATGTCTTGGCTCTCAAATCCTGGCGTTAGCCGCCGGTGCGAACACGTACAAGCTCAAATACGGTCATCGAAGCCAGAATCAACCGTGCATGGAAGTCGGAACGAACCGATGTTACATAACACCACAGAACCATGGATATGCCGTGGATGCAGACACCTTACCTCAGGATTGGCGTGAATGGTTCTATAATGGAAACGATCAGACGAACGAAGGCATTAAACACATCTCCAAACCATTCTTCGGAGCACAATTCCACCCCGAAGCATCCCCTGGTCCTGATGACACCGAGTTTTTATTCGACCTGTTTGTGAGAGCGATGAAATGATCAAAAGAAAGAAACCACGATGGAAAAAAATACTTCTGCTTGGATCTGGCGCTATCCGTATAGGTCAAGCCGGGGAGTTTGACTACTCCGGGAGTCAAGCGATTAAAGCAATAAAAGACGAAGGAATAAAAACAATTTTGATCAACCCGAACATCGCGACAATTCAAACCTCTGATTACCTTGCCGATACAGTCTATTTTTTGCCGGTGACCACACCCTTTGTTGAAAAAGTAATAGCCAAAGAACGACCAGATGGCGTCCTCCTTGGTTTCGGAGGACAGACAGCGCTCAACGTTGGTCTTAAGCTAGCACAAACAGGTGTACTCAAAAAATATAACGTCGAAGTCCTTGGAACTCCAATTCATGCTATTCAGAACACAGAAGATAGAGAAGAATTTGTCAAGAAAATAAAGGAAATCAACCTCAAAGTCCCAGTCAGCAAAGCAGTCCAAACCATAGATGACGCGATTCATGCCGCTGAAGAAATCGGATATCCCGTGATGTGCAGAATAGCCTATGCACTTGGGGGTCTAGGTTCTGGCATGGCAGCAAACAAAAAAGAACTCCTGGAACTTGTGAAAAAAGCATTCTCGTTCACACATCAGATCCTCATCGAAGAATATCTAGGAGGTTGGAAAGAACTCGAGTACGAGGTGGTACGGGATCGTTATGACAACTGCATCGTTGTCTGTTCCATGGAGAACGTCGATCCAATGGGGATTCACACAGGAGAAAGCATCGTCACCGCTCCAATACAAACATTGACGGCATCAGAGAATTTCATGCTACGGTCTCTCTCAATTAAGGTCATCCGGTATCTAGGGATTATTGGTGAATGTAACATTCAATTCGCCTTAAACCCTCAATCAGAAGAATACCGAATCATCGAGGTTAATGCACGACTGAGCCGGAGCTCAGCACTTGCGTCTAAAGCAACAGGATATCCACTTGCGTTAATCGCAGCAAAACTCAGCCTCGGGTATGGTCTTCCAGAAATTCAGAATATGATCACCGGAGAAACTTCAGCGTGTTTTGAACCAGCGCTTGATTATGTGGTCGTGAAGTTTCCACGATGGGATTTGCAGAAGTTCAGACAGGTAAGCATCCGACTCGGTTCTGAGATGAAATCCGTCGGCGAGGTCATGGCGATCGGCAGAAGTTTTGAAGAAGCATTGCAGAAAGCGATTCGAATGCTTGATGTCGGAATACCCGGTCTGGTTGGACATACTAATGTATTTTCCAATCTTGAAACCGAGCTGCGAGAACCTTCTGATAAACGTATGTTCGCGATCGTTGAAGCAATCAAACAAGGATACAACCTTGAGAAAATCGCGAAAATAACAAAAGTGACTCCCTGGTTCCTTTACAAGATACAGAACATCATTGATATCGAACAACAACTAAAGAACCATAGTCTAGCAACCTTACCACCTTCACTATTCAAAGAAGCAAAACAAAAAGGTTTTTCCGATCACCAAATCGCCCTGTTCACAAAGACCAATGAATCTGATGTGAGGAATCGTCGGAAAAAACTACACATCATACCATATATAAAACAGATTGACACCCTAGCAGCAGAGTACCCTGCGAAAACCAACTACCTGTACCTCACCTACAATGCAACCACAGATGACATCGAAAGAACGGAGAAACATCAAGTGATCGTCCTTGGAAGCGGAGCGTATCGAATCGGTTCATCAGTGGAGTTTGACTGGTGTTGTGTGAACTCTGTTATGACCCTCCGAAATTTGAAGTATCACACCATCATGATTAATTGTAACCCGGAGACAGTCAGCACTGATTATGATATCTGCGATAAACTCTATTTTGATGAATTAACCCTTGAAAGAGTCATGGATATCTATGAGAAGGAACGTCCACAAGGGGTGATTGTTTCAATGGGTGGTCAGATTCCAAATACCCTTGCACTCCCCTTGTCTGAGGCAGGGGTAACCATCCTTGGAACCTCCACGAACGATATCGACGTTGCAGAAGATCGTCATAAATTTTCCGCGTTATTGGATACTCTAAAAATAGATCAACCGCAATGGAAAGAACTGACAAGTCTGGAATCGTCAGAGGATTTTGCAAATACCGTTGGATACCCTGTATTGATTCGACCAAGTTATGTCCTTAGCGGAGCTGCAATGAGTATCGCACTGAGCAATAAAGAACTCCATGAATATCTAAAAAAAGCATCAGAGGTCAGTAAAAAACACCCTGTCGTCATCAGTAAATTCATCACCGGGGCAAAAGAAATAGAGATTGATGCGGTCGCAGATCACGGGAAGCTGTACTGTTACGCAATCTCTGAGCATGTAGAAAACGCTGGAGTTCACTCTGGTGATGCTACGATTGTTCTTCCTCCACAACGAACATATCTAGAAACGATGAGGCGGGTTAAAACCATTACCAAAAACATCGCAACCTCATTACAGATCACTGGACCGTTTAACATCCAATTCATCGCAAAAGACAACGATGTAAAAGTCATCGAATGTAATCTGCGTGCATCACGAAGCTTCCCATTTGTATCTAAGGTTTTTAAGATTAATTTTATTGACCTTGCCACAAAAATAATCATGGGAAAGCAAGTCCCTCGTATCGATAGATCTGCTTTTGATTTGGATTATGTCGGTGTCAAGGCATCACAGTTTTCGTTCACACGATTGAAAGGATCAGACCCCATCCTTGGTGTTGAAATGGTATCAACAGGTGAGGTCGCATGCCTTGGTGATGATTTCAATGAAGCATTCCTAAAAAGTCTGCTGTCTGTCGAGTTCACGATACCAAAAAAGACAATACTATTATCGACTGGACCTATCGATAGCAAAGCAGATTTCCTGTCCAGTACAAAAATACTGGAGACAATGGGTTACCATTTTTATGCGACCAAAGGGACTGCTGATTTCTTGAAGGACAATGATATCACCGCAGAAGTCCTCTACTGGCCCTCGGAGAAAAAAGAACCAAATACACTCACTTACATAGCAGACGGAAAAATCGATTTGGTGATAAACATCCCCAAAAACATCGAACGAGAAGAGCTGGATAACGATTATCTCATTCGTCGAAAAGCAGTCGATTTTAATATTCCTTTAATCACTAACATTCAACTTGCGAAACGATTTGTTGAAGCAATCTCTCGAACATCCTTGGAGGATCTTAAGATAAAAAGCTGGAATGAATACGTTTAAGGTCCTTCGGTCTCTCTTGGTAAAAGATCGGGTATTCCATCGATGATAGGATATGTACAATGACAATGAGCACAGGAAAACGACCCAGAAATAATTTCTTCTTTTTCCTCTCTTTCGACTGACAGAACAAGAGTTCCTTTGCAGGTCGGACAGCAGAGAATTTTAATGATCTCTTTTTTCATACAAACTATCCCTGAATCAGTATTCACCTAAAAATATTGCTCGCTTTTTTCCCGCATCTGAATCGTACACGAACGTCCAATCTTCATCGGTGAGTTTTTTGGCATCTTCAATCATCTGGATATAGTTTTTCACCTGGGAGTCCATGAGATCTGCTTGATGAACGATACAGGCTTCCAATAGTTTCGGTAACTTTGGAGAGCCCCACTCATATTTACCATGATGACTTAGTATAATATGGATTAATTGATGTTCCAATACTTTCGGGAACTCGTCTCCACTTGATCTGAGTTCTTGGATTTTCTCCCTAATCCATTGTTCCCCGATTACGATATGGCCGATGAAATTACCTTCATCGCTGACATCAATTGCTGCGCCATAGGAGTACTCCTTGAGTTTACCGATATCGTGCAATAACGCACCACACAGCAAAAGGTCCTTATTGACTGATGGGTACATTTCAGAGATATTCTGACAGAGACGAACCACGCCAACTGTATGTTCTAAATTCCCTCCGACATAATTATGATGTCGCGAAATAGCAGAAGGAGAATGCATATACATCTTGACGAACTCAGCGTCGTTGAAGAAAGATGCAACCAGCTTCTTTAAAGGCTCATTCTGGATGTTTTTTAACTCTTTTTTTACCACCTCAAAGAGTTCTTCGATACGATCTTCGGGCAATGCTGGGAGGAAATCCGTGACATCATATTCATTCGGAGTACATTTTCGTACTCCACCCGTGTTTTCATTCACTGAGATCTGCAGTCTATCCTCATAGTTTTCAACCATCCCAGTTCGCACCTGAACGACATCACC
>DAJP01000089.1:9023-10837 GCA_002496355.1 Euryarchaeota archaeon UBA346
AGCTTCACAGCATAAAAATCGTTGATCGCGTCGCCTTCTCGCAGATTCTCAATGTATTGGTCTTTCTTTCGCTTTCCAGTATCGGTTTTGATGATTGTTTGTTCCTCTTTTTTCTTATCGTATTGGTAGATATCCACCATTATGGTAACCTCCCATGACTTCTTCCTTGATACTGTTTAGAGTTTATAGGTTTTTCCCTCTTTAACCATGATGGTTTTACTGGGGAGTTTTTTGAATAACTTTGGATGTTCAGTGTGAATTGGGTAAAGTTTCTTTGGATGTATTGTCTTAATGAGTTCTTTCAGATCGTCACCATTGATATGCCCTGAGCAGTGGGATTGGAAGAATTCCATGTCGAAATGTTTCAGCCAGTTTTTCATCCGGTCGTATGAGATTTCCATTTCTTCGTTAAATGGTTCGGAGAGTGAGTGAATATAGAGTCCTTTTTTTGGTTTCAGATCGATGAGATCGGAGAAATACCAGAAGTTCAGGACAATCATGTATCTTGTGGGGTTCTTTGTGATATCAGCCGCTGTGATGATGTTTTTATAGTGTAATCGTTTTTTGATATAGGTGTCGGTGTAATCTTCGTTGATGTATGTCCCGGTGAGCCGTTTCGGTTTTAACAAGGCGAGATGTGGATCGTTAATCGATGGTATTTGGAGTTTTTTATCCTGGCAATATTGCTCAAGGAAACAGGCGTGTTTGAAGTTGATTACAAGGATTTTTCCAAGGTCTTTTGCTATTCTGTAGAATGTTGTGAAGCGGTCTACATCTTTGAAATTGAAATCAACAATGGAGAGTGTTTTGTTTTGTTGTATCTTCTTTTTCGAGTCATGGTAGATTTTCGGTTCAGATTCATCGGTCTTCTTCTTGTTGATCCTGGTTCCTTCAGTGATCATCGCAACTGGATTTACATTTTTCGCTGCTGTGATGAAGTCATCGGTCATATCGGCATGTAATCCATGCATCCGAAGATCACCGGTGTAAATCAGTGGTCCTTCAGACGTGTAAATTAGAAATCCGTAGGCACCTGGAACGGAATGATCTACATGGATCGGTTCTATTTCGATTGCATCGATCTTGAATTTTTTTCCAGTGGTGAATGTATGGAATTTTCGTATCACTGGTGGTATTTTATATCCAGAGCGATAGAGAGGTCTAATTCGGAAGTCAATGACTTCGTTTTCAAGATCTCGGGTGGTCTGTTCTGCGACCGCATCGATGATTCTCTTACAGGTTTCTCCACAATAGATGGGGATATCTTTGTGTAAAAAAGAGATATAGTTCGCATGGTCCGCATGCGCATGAGATAATACAACACCAGAAACAGATGGTTCTTCTGATTTTCTCCCATGATGCTCAAGGAGATCAGATCGATAGATGCCAGGTATATCTGGTATTAACCCCATCTCGAGGAAGTCCCCAATCCCATTGGCTGTTCGAGGGTTGAGGAACTCTTCAAAATACTGGCCTCTTCGTTTAAAACTCATCCCGAAATCAAGAAAGATTTTCGTCCCATGGTCGTCGAGTAGGAATTTGTTGCCCCCGATTTCATTCACACCACCATAGAACGTTACATTGACCATTTCTGCTCCCCTGATTACAGATTCAGAAATACAAAGTAATATACATAAACATTTGTACAAAGAGATGAAAAGAAGAAAAAAGGAGCGTATCTATTCGATGCTGACTTTATATCCACTGTTATCCTTTTTCTTTTCTTTTTTATCAAGTACTATATCTAGGATCCCATTCTTGTAGGTCGCCTTTGTTGATTTTGTTTTCACGTTGCAGGGAAGGTCGATACGTTT
>DAJP01000107.1:0-14183 GCA_002496355.1 Euryarchaeota archaeon UBA346
TTTACAGAGGTGTAGACGTTTTTGTTTGCCTTTGTCAGCAGGATGTTTTGGTCCTTGGAAAGCTTCTGGATGATGTGTGTAATCTGAGAAAGTGTTTTCCCCTGACAGAAGATCGTCTCAGGAAATCCCTTTCTGATCTCCCGATGGGTATCTATCTTTGCGAACTCCAAATCCTCATAGGGCAGAGTCCGAAGCTTCTCCAGGACTGTTGACAGACTGACTTTTCCTGCTTTGTAATCTTGTAAGAGTTTTTTCATTTGTCAAGCACCTCGTTCAGACTCCCCGTCCGGTATCCTTCAAGGTCCAGGGTGATGTAGGTAAAACCAAGTGTCTTAAAACGTTTTATAATCTTTTGTGTCTGTGCTAAGACGGTGGGGATTTCATCAACCGGTACCTCGATTCGTGCGATATGATCATGGTACCGGACTCTGCATTGTCTAAGCCCCAGTGAAAACAGATACTCCTCAGCAGCCTCCACCTGTTTGAGTCGTTCTTTTGTGATCTTCGTCCCATAGGGGAACCGGGAGGCGAGGCATGCGAACGCTGGTTTTTTTGATGACTTCAGATGCAGTTGTGAAGACAGGTCTCGTATCTCCTGTTTAGTTAGACCCACTTCTTTCAGTGGGCTTCGTATCCCTAGTTCGGTTCGTGCGCGAGCCCCGGGTCGATAATCAAAGGTGTCATCCGCGTTTGATCCATCAAGGACCGTGTGGAGATGATGTTCCTGTGCGATGAGTAGTATTTTTTGGAATAACTCTTTTTTGCAGTAGTAACAGCGGTCAGGGGGATTGTCTGAAAACCGGGGGATATCAAGCTCCTCAGAGTGGATGATCACATGAGGGATGCCTATCTCCTGTGCGTACTGTTTAGCTTCAGAAAGTTCCCGTTGTGGATAGGTTGAGGATGTCGCAGTGACCGCGAGAGCTTTTTTCCCAAGTGTCTCATAGGCGACTTTCGCCAAAAAAGTGCTATCAACCCCACCTGAATACGCAATCGCGCAACTCTTCAAGGTTTTCAGCAACTCTTGGAGTTTCCGTAATTTCTCTTGTGATGTGGTATTCACAGGAGAAACCAGAAATGTCTCCGCTATATAATGCTTCTCTGAGCCGTGTTTATTTTAACACCTGGTTCAGTTTCTGGGACTTACGCTTCTTCCAAGCACCCTTGTGGTACGCGTAACTCACCAGGAGAGGGAACGTGATCGTGGCCTCACCATACACCATCTGCTCATAACCGGTGTCGACCTTCCCCCAGGAGTTCGCCTCTTTCAGGGTTGATCCTGAGAGCGCACCATCTCGTTCATCCGCAACCGTGAGCTGTATCGCGTATTTATGCATCGGGGCGTCGATCCCAAGGATGTCCGCGGCGACCACCGTATCCTGCACAAAGTTCTTTGGCACCCCACCGCCGATCATGAAGATCCCGGTCTGTTTCGCATGGACTTTCAGCTCGGTGAGCTCCCTGAAGTCTTTGACGGAGTCGATCGTGAGATAATTCGTCTTACGGTCATGCTGATGGAACACCAAACCGAACCCTGCACTGGAATCAGAGAACGCGGGGCAGAAAATCGGCACCTCATGTTTGAACGCCTCAAGGACAAAAGAATCAGGGTTCTTCCCATGTTTGTCAAGATATCTTCCCATCTCATAGATGAACTCTCGGGACGAGTATGGTCGGGGTGGGAGATCATCAGCAATCTTTTTCGTCGTCATGTCGCAGACGCGAAGATCATCCTCATCGATGAAGGTATCATAGATCCTGTCCACATGTATCTTCTGAAGCTTGGAGTCATCCACCCGTATCTCCCCACGATAATGTTTAAAACCAAGCCCCTCGAAGAAATCCTGGTCCACGACAATGGCACCTGTGGAGACGATCGCATCGATCATGTTATGACGGATCATGTCGACGATGACGTTTTTCAACCCGGCGCTCACCAGGGATCCTGCAAGGCACAGGATGATGGAACAATCCGTATCCTCTAGCATGGTATGATAGATCTTACAGGCGTTGGCAAGGTTGCGGGATTGGAACGCCATATGGTCGAAGGCTTCAATCAGGGGAATGGCATTAAACGTCTTGATGTCAATATGTTGAATTGGTTCGGAGAGAAGTTCCTTTTTTTCGTCCTTGGTTTCATATTTCATTGTGAAAACCAGTAGGGAGTAATCCATCTGAGTTTTTCTTTTTTTCTACGATGAGAATAAAAAAAATCACTCATGAAATAGAGCAAGGAGGAACACAGAAATTATTAAAGGAAAAGACGATGCTGCTAAGAAGGTTGGTTCAGATGGAGATCCCAGAATCCTTGTATCCTTTCCTCTTTGGGTTGTTCGTGGTGGTCTTGATTTCGTTAGTCTTGGTTTTTTCTCTGTGGAGGTACCGGACCATCAGACGTCTCATGGAGCAGCAGGCGATGAAACGCGGTGGTAGTGTGGTCGGGTCATTTCTCCTTCCGGTGCTAAAATTCTCCTACCGGGGGCTTCCTGTCGTCGTCACCTCGGTGCCAGGGACGAAATACCGCATGGCAAAAACAGAGGCGAACATCACCTTAAACAAGGTAGCAGCAGCGGATCTGAAAATCGTGACAGAATCCTTTGGGACACGCCTGGGAAAAGCATTCGGGGCATCAGATGTTGTTTTGAACAGCGATGAGTTCGATCGGGAGTTCCTGATAAAAACACCGGATGAATCCTTTGCCAGAACCATCCTGAATTTCACCCTACAGAGCAAGCTTCTGGGGATGAAGCGGGAGAAACCCCGTATCAGTCTTGAGGGCACCTGGCTGGCTGTTGCAGTCCCCCGGGTGATCAAGACAGAGGAGCGATACGATGAATTGTTCGACTTAGCGTTCTGTATCGTGGACCGGATCCTCGAACCAGTGTTCGGCTGATCGTTCGGATTCACTCTTTTTTCATGAAGCGTAACGAGACAGAGTTCATGCAGAACCGCTGACCCGTAGGCTTCGGACCATCGTCGAACACATGACCAAGATGGCCTTTGCATCGCGCGCAGAGCACCTCGGTGCGTTTCATAAAAAGACTCCGGTCAGACTTCAGACTCACTGCATCAGGAGCAACTGGTGCAGAGAAACTCGGCCATCCTGACCCGGAATCGAATTTCGTCTCAGAGGAAAACAGAAGGTTCCCGCATCCAGCACAGACGTACGTCCCTTTTTCCTTGTTATGAACATATTTTCCTGTGAACGCGGGCTCTGTACCTTTCTTGCGCAGTACCAAGAATTCTTCAGGCGTGAGGATCTTTTTCCATTCCTCCTCAGATTTTTCTATCTTTGTATTCTCCATAACAATCACCGGTCAGGAAAAGAAAATCCATGCCTCTATATAAACATCCGCCTATGTCATGTTCAATTTCTGTTCGTAACATTTAAACCATCCCCTCCTGTATCCGGGTCCTGTATGCATGAATGGGCACTTGCCGAATCCATTGTCATGGCTGCCGTCGATGAAGCACGAAAGGAAAAACTCAAGTCCATCACCCAGGTCACTATCTTCATTGGTGAACTACAGCAGATCGAAAAAGAAATCTTCCTCTTCGCACTCAACGAATTAAGCAAATCACAGAAACCCTCGATAAAAAAAGACGCTTTTATCCTCAAAACAGAGAAAAGTATGCTGCTATGTAAAAACTGTGGGAACACCTGGAAATTCAGTGACATGAAAAAAAAGCTCAACGAAGCAGAATCTGAATCCATCCATTTCATCCCAGAGGTCGTCTTCGTCCATACACGATGCCCACGCTGTGGGAGCCCTGATTTTGAGATCACCAAAGGACGCGGTGTGGTGCTCTCCTCCATCACAGGAGTCCGGTGATCATGGAGCCACGCACCAGCGTCATCGAGAAACGTTTGAAACATATCAACCGGATCATCGCGGTCGCAAGTGGGAAAGGCGGGGTTGGAAAAAGCATGGTCGCCTCAAGCCTTGCGCTGTATCTCTCCCAAAAAGGATACAAGGTCGGGTTGCTGGACCTTGACCTGTACGGGCCATCCTCCCATATCATCCTTGGGGTGAAAAACCAATTCCCTACAGAAGAAAAAGGGATCATCCCTCCAGTGGTCCACGGGATCTCCTTCATGTCCATCGTGTACTTCACAGAGGAGAAACCATCCCCGTTCCGTGGGGTGGACATCTCCAACATCATCCTGGAGCTGCTGGCGATCACCCAATGGGGGTGTCTTGATTTCCTCATCATCGATATGCCACCCGGGATAGGGGATGAGACCCTGGATGTGATCCGATACATGAAGAAAAGTGAGTTTCTGGTGGTGACAACCCCATCTAAAGTAGCAATGGGGGCAGTAGGAAAACTCCTCAGAATTTTACTGGAATTGAAAAAACCATTGCTTGGCGTCATAGAAAACATGACCATGACGGATTCTTCCTTCATCCAACAAGAAGTAAAACGTTTACACGTCCGATATCTCGGGAACATTGACTTTGATACAGTACTGGAAGACTCTATAGGAGATCCCGATCGGCTCGTACAGACACAGATGATGAAAGACCTCAGCAGGACGCTTCAGAATATAAAACTCTGAAGAAGATATCCTGATGTCAGGGTTTCCCAAGGAGCATATAACTTCGTGCTTCCCCAACGGTGAACAACGAACCGGTCACACAGATCAAATCCTTTTGTTTCACAATGCGTTTCGCATGATCGATTGCGCGGGGGATCGAGTCTTCAACAAACACTGTTTTATCAGCATCGAAACTTTGAATCATCTCCTTCAGCATCTTTGGGTCTCCTGCACGAGGATTCCCTGATTTTGTGACAATGACCACATCGGAGATCGGTACGATCGCTGACACCATGGTCTTCAGATCCTTGTCCTTTAAAACCCCAAGAACAACCACCAGGTGATGACTGGAAAAATCCTCTTGCAATGTTCTCACAAGCATCTGCATTCCTGCAGGATTATGCGCTCCGTCGAGCAGAATCAAAGGCGCCTCAGAGATGATCTCCATTCGCCCGGGATGCGTTGCTACCTGAACTCCATCCTGGATATCACTATCTGTGAGATACACACCACCCATCTGCAGTTGTTCAACCGCTGCAATCGCAAGAGCGATGTTTTCACCCTGATGCTGACCAAGCATAGAGGTCTTCACCGTGTACTCCTTGAATGACCCCTGGATTAGAAACTCCTGTTCTCCTGCATGATAAGAGGTTCGTTTCCACATGGCATGATCAATCCAAGTGATAGGAGCGTTCCGTTCGTTCGCCACACGTTCGATAGTCATCCTTGCATCGCCAACCGCTGCAGAGATCACCGGGATATGATCTTTAATGATCCCAGCCTTCTCAAAGGCTATCGATGCGACATCTTTCCCAAGGATATCAGTATGCTCGAGTGAAATATTCGTGATTACCGACACCAGTGGATGAACCACGTTTGTCGCATCAAACCGCCCACCAAGACCTACTTCCACGACCGCATAATCAACAGCACAGCTCTTGAAATGAAGGAACGCGAGAGCAGTCACGATTTCGAAAAACGTCGGGGTGTTCCCCTGTTTTTTCAAGGCTTCAACAACAGGTTTGACTTTGGTAATAAGCATTGCAAAATCTTCTTCAGAGATCTCCTGGTTGTTGATGACAATGCGTTCTGAAAAACGCTGGACATGCGGAGAAAGATACAAACCAACGTTATACCCTGCTTTCTGAAAAATCGAACTGATGTATTTACAGACAGAACCTTTCCCATTGGTCCCTGCAACATGAACGACGCGAAGCTCTAGTTGAGGATTCCCTACTTGTTCAAGAAGCAGAGTGATCCGTTCCAGACCAAAAATCCACCCATACTTATCAAAACTGCAGAGCCAGTCATACGCATCCTGAAATGGGATGCGGTTAGTATCCTTCAGAGTAGAGCACATCAGGAAGAACCTTGTGTTTCTTTTTCCAGGAATCTCCCGGGAGGATCACAACCCCGCGACCCTCGATAAGCAACCGTCGCTGCGCGAACAGTTGAATCGTCCGAGGGAGGATCTGATGCTCTGCCTCAAGGATACGAGATGCGAGAGCGTCCCGGTCATCATCATGATGGATGATGACAGCAGCCTGCAGGATGATCGGTCCATGGTCCATCTCCGTGTCCATGAAATGCGTGGTACATCCGGAGATCTTCACCCCATACTCGAGGGCATCACGCTGACCATTTGTTCCTTTGAAGGAGGGAAGCAAGGCTGGATGAATGTTGATGAGTTTCCCATGCCATTTTTTCACAAACCCTGGTGATAGCAACCGCATATACCCTGCTCCCACCACGAGCTCCACCTGATGATGGTGAAGGAGTGCGTCGATCTCATTTTCATGAGCAGCACGGTCCTTTCCTTTCGGGTCGACAAAAAAACCAGGGATACCATGTGTTTTCGCTCTAGTCAAAGCACCAGCATCCTTCTTATCACTGATGACTACAACAACCTCTGCATCAATCATATGATGCTCTGAGGCATCGATGATACTTTGCAGATCAGTCCCTGAACCAGAGGCAATTACACCAACAGACAACTTCTTTTGGGAGGTTTTCATGTATTTATGATATCCGTTGTGATTTAAAAACCTCTGTGACGATGTCAAACGGGGCGTTGGTTTTAAAACCAGTTGGGGAGCAATGAGTCCTGGTCACAATATAGCCTTTCTGTTTCAAATGCTCAAAGATGTGTTCCATGGTCGGCGGTGATACCTTCAACAGAGAGGAGAGGTCATTGATGGTGTAGAAAAACGGGGGGGCATCCGCCTCCTCTTCCAAGAGATCAAGGAATTTCCAGAGCAGAGGCTTCGTATTGAGCTGTTTGGATGATGCAAGGGTCCGAATCTCCTGAATCGCTGTTTTTTTCTGAATTTTCCCAAGCCATAACGGACCAACCATGGAGGCATTCTCCTGAGAAAGTGGGACTTCTTTTGCGTGAATGATTGCATACTGCGCCATAGAAGTGTTCGCAGCAGCCTTGCCATTGTGGACCTGGATATACAATCGCACATAATGATCGGTCGTGTAACACAGCACTGGTTCGATGCCACGGTCATACCTCGCAGCCTCACGACATAAACATCCGAGAAGGATCCTTAATCCAGTCTCATGCATCGCAGGACCATGCAATGGCCAGGCAGCATACCTTCGGAAACACACCTGGGGAAACACGCCACAGAGCGCGGCAGTATCGGTCGCGGAACATGCGATGACCCCCTTGTTATACACACTTTTAACAGCGGCATCGAAAAAATACACAGGGGAGCCGAACGGGTCGATATCAATAGAATGATACCTTCGTTCCAACAGCAGATTATTCAGATCCCGCTGGAACACAGAGACGTTCTTCAACTGGTTCTTCTGGATGTTCTGTTGGATCAGCGCGAAAGATTCTTCATTCCAGTCATTGATGGAGACCTCAAAATCCCCGGATAGCTCATGGGCAAGTCGTACACCTCTGATTCCTGATGCTGCGAGACCATCCAGGATATGAACGTGTTTTGCACTCGTGTTCAGAATCCATTGGTTCACCAGGATGGAGATATCACGGTTCAGCTCCATTGCCGGGTTGTAGAACGGCATGCCGTCTTTGAGGCTGGGTCCTTTAACAGAAGCCTTATTCTTGTACACAAAAAGCTCGGTTGTTCCTTCTTTGATGAGATCAACTGGTCCGTTGGACATGGTTAAAACAAGGGTGGTAATTTTTCCGCCATGATTTTCTCAATCTTATAAGGGAGTAGATTGCGGTTCACCGCGGTGACCTCAAGGATACGGATATCATCCCGCCGGCGTATATCCTGCAGCAGGGGCGTCCGTGATTTCTTATGCAACGTGACCATGATCGGTTTGTCAGAGTCAAGAGCCTCGATGACCATTTCACAGAACTTCTCAGAAAGCATCTCCATCTTTCCTATCTCATCGATGACGATGATGTCGATGGCCTCATCATTGATCGCTTTTTCAATCGCTTTTACGCCAACTCGCTCCAGTGCTCCGAGGTCGACACCGTATTTTCCAACCTTATCTTTCGAGTCTAAGTCAAGACGGGCAAAAATCTCTTTTTCCTTGGTCTGCCAGTCTTCCACATAAAAACCCACCCGCTTCTTCTTCTCAATAAGAGGGGTGGTGATCATCCCTTCAAGTTTATACCCACTTTTTTGAATTTTCTCGATGATTTTTATCAGCGTCTGTGTTTTTCCGACGCTCGGCATGCCTGTAATGCCTATCTTTGGTATATCATCCATAATAGCTGTATGTAATGCGATTTTCGTTTAGAAATGTTTGGATTGCATCCGAACGATAGAATATTGAACGGAAAAAATATTGTTTTCTAGTGGAGTCCTTCTTATTTACTTCAAAATTATTATAAAATTCTATGGTTTATAATGAGAGAGTAAATTAAATGATGAAGAAATAATTGATTTTTTTTATGTATTATCTTGTTTCGGAGGTTCAATTCTCCCTCGTTCTTTCTGTCGGTTTAAATATCGATCGTCTTAGTGATACAGTAAAGTTTATAAATAGTTAACGATTGTTAAGTTTGATTGCTATGAGAAAAATCTATCACTTTATGACATTGTGGATAATCACTGGTCTTATTCTATCAGTGTTAGGAAATATTGGGGCAGAACAACTCAAAGATTTGTCTTCTGCAGAAAAAAATATTTCAAATGTTTCACCCATGCTTGCTCAATCATTTGATCAGGTGGTTGTTGATTGGGTAGAGCCAACGACTGGTGTTTCAATTGCCGTTGATGCGATAGACAACGTCTATACCGTTTATTATGATTACAACCTTGGTGAAGAAATTACATTGACCAAACGGGATGTGAATGGTAACCTCTTATGGGAAGCTAGCTATGACCAGACGGACCCGACCAAATGGGAAAAAGCGACCTGGGTTGCCATCGATAATGAAAACAATATAGTAGTTTCCGGTACCCTTATGTCTGGTTATTCTAACCCAGTCAATGCCGCCAGCATTCTGATGAAATTTGGTCCTGCAGGAAACCTTCTGTGGCGACAAATCTATGAGAGTTCTTTCGATGGATCATATACAAAGAAATGCCTCATCGATGCCGATAATAACATCTATGTATTAGGTATGGGTAGCGGTCCGACGGGCTATGTCACAAAGATTAAGAAATTCACCCCTAATGGTTCCGCTCTATGGTCATACTTCGATGCCGATGGAATAGGCGCACCGATTAACTTCAAATTTACCCCGGAGGGAAACATCGTCGTTGTCGGTCGAGCTATTTATGGCAGCGTCAATGGGTATGCCAAAATCGACCTTGACGGCAATAACATCTGGAGCTATCCTGAAGTATATAGTCTCACTGTTGGCGATGCAAGTGGTGATGCGTTCGGCAATACATATCTTGTGCATGGAGAATACGTATCCAACCCAGGAACGATGATTAAGAAAATCGACCAATCTGGTGAACTAATCTGGGAAAACGTCTACGCACTTTCCGGATTGAGAATAGAAATCGGTACTGACAACTGCGCCGTGGTGAGCGGTTATCCGAATCCAGGAACTTTTGGTGCCGCATTCATAAAAGTGGATGGGACGGGCAATCTACTCTGGGCCAACCTTGATGCGGATGGGCCCCTTGCTCTGATGCTTCATGCCCAAATGATCCTAGATGGCTCCAATGATGCATACCTCGCCGCAGGGACTCTATTTGAAATGGCAGTCTGCAAGGTGAATAACGATGGCACCTCTGACTGGACACAGACGATGAGCGGTAGTTATGCCAATGCAATTGCTCTTGGTAACAACGAGAACAGTATATTTGTTGTTGGTGGTTACACAGCACGATTAATATGGAATATGACTGTCAATTCACCACCATACGAACCAAACAACCCAAATCCCTCAGACAATTCATCCGGTTTTGATGTAAATGGAGATATAAGCTGGACCGGTGGAGATCCCG
The DNA here is from genome assembly GCA_002496355.1 of Euryarchaeota archaeon UBA346. GTDB lineage: Archaea > Thermoplasmatota > E2 > DHVEG-1 > DHVEG-1 > SM1-50. Next base: position 9,940 of record DAJP01000107.1, read on the forward strand.
ATACAGGTGATATTGTGACCTATGATGTCTATTTTGGGACAATGTCTCCGCCACCTTTGGCGGTGACTAATATAACTGAAGAAAACCACAACCCGGGTACCATGAGTTATAACACAAGTTATTACTGGAAGATCGTCTCCCGGGATGAATTTGGGTTATCAGCTCCGGGACCAATCTGGCAGTTCACCACCAGCACAATGTCAAATATTGCGCCAGACCCCCCAGAAATCTCTGGGCCTGCAACTGGAATACCTGGGAAAAACTATACGTATCAATTTAGCTCAACAGATCCTGAAGATCAAAATCTGTACTACTACATCGACTGGGGTGATAACACCACAATCAACTGGGATGGACCATATGATTCTGGAGAACAGGTTTCAGTGGTACACACCTGGAATATGAAAGGAACCTATACAATAAAAGTAAAAGTAAAGGATGTTCTTGGAGCGGAAAGTGAATGGGCAACTCTAGCTGTGAAAATGCCGTTATCCATCGAACCATCGTTTTTCCGATTCTTCGAATTGCTGTTCGAACGATTCCCCAATGCATTTCCCATCCTACGATATATCCTGGATTTCAACCATTGGCAATCCTTGTCGTACTAATAATTCGATATCCAAATCTCCCCTGCTCTTCTTTCATCGTTTTATAAAGAGTGAACACTTCCAAACATAGGAGATTTTCATATTAAAGGAGTGAGTTATAACTCTCTACAAAATAAATATACCATGACAGACCAGAGAATATTTATAATATACAACTTATAATTAATATACTAAAAGATGTTTGACTATGAAAAAAATCGTGGTTCTCTGCGGTATCATCCTTCTCGTATTTCCGGTGAGCAGCGTAGGGATATCAGGCCAAAACGTGATTTTTAATAAAACAGAAACTGCTACTCCGGGAGAAATCATTGCTATGTCCTGTTCTGAACCCTATCCAACGTTAGGCCAACCGGTCTCTCTTTTAATCACCCTGGCGGGAAAAACAAGGGAACGATTCAACGAAACACTCACGATTATCGATGAGTTCTCTGGATTTGTCCTGACCAATGGCGAAATGAAATGGATTTCCGGTAGTCTCATAGAAAGTCAATTGAATGTCACCATAGGAATCTTACCAAGGTACACCAAGAAAATCCCTTGGTACCCCACAGTAGTCGGAAATCATTCATTTCATGTGTCGGCAGGAGTGACCTCTGAAAAACAACTCAACGTGAGTGTCGGTTTTGATGTCGAGGGAATCATCACTCCGTCCCTGGGATGCCCCGTTATCATAAATAAAAACAACTCAGATCCTTTATCTATTACAATCTCGGAGGAAAGAGTTATTACAGAAGAACCAACTCATCTAGCAAAGGTGATGTTACAACCCATTGATGGAACAGAATCATACCAGATTGAGGAACAAATCGGGAAATGGTACACATGGATCAACGCTGGGATGGATATCGTCGAAGATGAAGTCATCGTTTCATATGATGTTGACAGCATCCCGGAAGGATTCTACAATATCATGGTGATCACAATCACAGCGAACTACACCTGGCCACATGCAGTAAAAATAATGAATACGACACCAACTGATTACACCGTTGTTCAACTCTCCGACATCCATGTCGGAAAACACTCAAACGTGATCAATGAAAAAGAGGGGCTCATCCGTCTTTTTACCTACATCAATGAGATCATTCGCCCTGAGTTTGTCATCCTGTCAGGTGATTCCGTGGATTGGTACAACCAAAAATCTAAACGGAATGTGTATGCTGATTTGCAGGAAGCGATCCTTCAATGCGATTCACCGGTCTATACTGTACCAGGGAACCATGAGCGGTACGCCAACAGCGTCCTCTTCCTGTACTTCCCGTATACGAATCTCACACCCTATCATCGGTACCTCAATCCCCTGAGCGATTATTCTATGCAATATGGGAACATGAACTACGTGTTCCTTGACTCTGGATATGAATACAGCAGATGGGAGATCCAACCAAAGATATGGAATCTCTCACCAGAAGGAAGTGGACTGACCAACACTCAGAGGTTCCTTCTTGAAAACACCTATGGCGCTCGTCAAATGAATCAAATGATCATCATGCATCATCCTGCGGTCAGTGATACCAACGATACCGGGCTTGGCGCGTTACCAAATGACCTACCCAGTGGTAATAACGAATGCATCGCGATGAACAGAGGAGCGTTCATCCTGTATTGTCTTGAGAACAACGTCTCTTTGGTCCTCACCGGGCATACCCATAAAAACCATGTGTTCACCTCACTGGGAGAAGAGGCTACGAACGACACTGCATGGCCGTTATTCATCCAAACAGACTCAGCCACCCTCAATAAGGAGAACAATGGTGGACGTATCATTCTAGTCCAACACGGTGAAATCATCGGTTACGACTATCGTCCGTTCAATTGACCTGACTTGTTTTTTTTCCTATGAAGATACAATGGTCCACCTATGATGTACGTAACAAGCATAATAAGAAGCAAGAGCGGGGCAAGACCAGAATACATTCCGTCAAGTAAAACAACAGCTACGATCAACATTGCAGTGACGAGATTGACTGTTATACTCGGTTTTGGGAAATGAACCGAGGAGATCATCGCCAAGGCAAGCACAACGATGACAGGGAGAACATACCAAACCTCGGGGAGAAGATACGAAATCAGCACCAAGAATAAGGCACTGGCAGACGTGGGTAGACCGATGAAATACTCCTTTTGTTTCAACAACGAAAACGAGGAGAGACGGATGATGCTGCACAACAGAGAAAATATAAGAATACCCCCGAGGAGAAGGTGCTGAGACGGTTCTGAGGCGACACTGTTGTAGTACATCTTATAAAATAGCACGAGAGGAGCGATGGATAACGTAATCATATCAGCAAGAGATTCCAGGTACTCACCGATCTTCCCAACCCCAAGCCTCCGAGCGATCATCCCATCAAGACCATCGGCGAGAAGACCAAGAAAGATCAATGAGGCAGCCAGATGGAACTCATTGGAAAACACAAACAGCAACGCGAGGGACCCCAGGGTCGCGTTCAGAAGTGTCACCAGATCCGCAACGGACAGCAGCCTAATCATTGATTTCTGCAATGGTTGTCTCCCCTGCTTTGATTCGCTCATGAATCTGAATCATGAGTGTTTTAATTTTATTTGCCGGTAGATAGAGGTCGACGCGAGACCCAAGACGGATCAAACCGATTCTTTCGCCTTTCTTCACCATGGTTCCTTCATGAACATAAGGGACGATACGACGTGCGACTGTTCCAGCGATCTGTACAATCTTCACCACACCGATATCGGTTTTTATGAGAAGAGTCACTCGTTCGTTGGCATCGGATTCCTTCTGAAACGCTGGCACATGACCACCAGGGTGATGCGCCAATTTCATGATATTCCCGGTAAGAGGCATACGGTTCACATGCACGTTCTGGATGTTCATAAATGTCGAAACCCGGAGACACTCCCCAACATCAGCATCCTGTAGAGGTATTATCTCCCGGATTTTCCCGTCTGCCACCGCAACAATCCCACCACCGATGGGTCGCTCCGGATCACGGAAAAACACGATCAGCAGACATGAGATCACCAAGAAGAACCCAGCAACGACAAAAAGAAACATCGACAGAGGATAATCCATAAGAAAAGAAGCACCTAGCAGAAGGAATGTCAGAGCAAACGATGCAAGAACCCAGGGCATCCCCCCATTCGCGATGCGGATCATGGTTTTTTCCCCAGCAATCGTCTGAGAAAAAGCTCCAACGGCCCTTTCCGTTTCGGCAGATCGATAATACCAATGATCTCATCGTACAACTCTGGGACAATTTTAAAGGTGATGAAGAGGAGGACGATTAAGGCAAGTAAGGACCCTGTTTTTCCTATCACGTTATGAGCCATCTCAAAGGACGTCATCCCGCTGCCCACCATGTACACCACCCCAGCATTCCGGATCAGATTCAAAAAATAGATAGGGACAACGGTCAGTAGTAAACCAAGAGCCTTTCTCTTCGGAGACACCCGAGGAAGGGTACCGATCATGCCGACGAACAAGACGATGGATTGAATCGCAGTACAGGCAAAGATGATCGTGACCGGGACATTATTGTAAATGAGGAGATCCTGAGTCCGGGTGACGTTCACGCCGAAGAGATGCAGCATATCGGCGGTCTGCGCAGCGACCGTCTCAATCAACCAGTCACTCAACCCGGGGATGATACCATTCTCGAT
>DAJP01000107.1:14497-19691 GCA_002496355.1 Euryarchaeota archaeon UBA346
CGACTCATTTCTAACGATCGAGAGCCATTCATGATACGCCACGTAAAGGAGCACGTACACACCGATGATGCAGACCACCGCGTTAAAAACATCTCCGCCCTCGGAGAAATACAGAAAACTTGGCATGGTCGCCCAAAAGAATGTGAACAACCCCCAGCCTAGTATCTTCCACCAGCTTGCGATGCGTTTCTTCGGATAAAAAAAACCTATCCCAAGGAAAATCAGACCAAGGAACAGCGGGATGAATGACATTTGTCGAGCAAAAGAGGAAGGAGGATAGGGGAACAGAATGTAACCGACGATCAGCATCACCGTCGGTATCAGGAAATACGAAAGGACGACCCATCGATTGGTTTTATCAGATGATGGTTCCATGCTGTTTCATCTCCGGTATTCCGTGAGGTGTTTAAGAGAGTTATGCGCTGCTGAAAAAATTCATTATCACGCCATCCCACATGACCAGGATGAGTCCGACGAGACTTACAAGCGTGAGTGGCACCCAGTAGGTGTACACGATCTGGTCGATCTTGAGCCGTGCGATCGCGACACGGATCAAGGTCACGGAGAACAAGATGACCAAGAACACCTTGAACAGGAAGAACACGACGTCGATGACCATACCATCATAGGTACCAAGTCCGAGGAGAGTTGAGAGGTTGTACGGGAAGAACACGGCGACGATCAAGGAGGCCATCACCACGGTTTTCACCCCATCGGTCAGGTAGAACATCGCAAGATTTCTCCCAGAGTACTCAACCAGGAGTCCCCCGGCGATCTCGGTCTCCGCCTCAGCAGCATCAAATGGTATCTTAGATAGCTCCGCTGGCGTCACCAGGAGTAATACCACAAGCAGAATGGCAAAACCGATAAAACCCAGTGGCCCTGACACCTGGTTCCACACCGGGGTTGCTACGATTGTGGAAAATGAGAACACTTGCGTCATCCCTTTTTGCAGCAGGTTCCAGGCGATCGAGACAATGAGAATAGCAAGAGGGAATTCATAGGCGATCATGGTTGCCATCTCCCGCTGCGCCCCCACAATCGCATACGGGGAGCCAGAGGAAAAACCACCTATCACCAAACAGAGTGATGGAATAATGAGCAGATACAGGACCACGATTAAGTCCCCTGCGGTCGAGAACAAGGGAGGAAACCCACCCAATGGAAGATATATCAGGATAGAAATGGTCCCAATAAGGCCGACAAGCGGGATGAGGTTGAAGACCCAGGGGATCGCCTGATCCGGGACGATGTTTTCTTTGACGAACAATTTGGCGACATCTCTGAACGGTTGTCGTAACGGTGGACCGATCCGGCCCTGCATATGGGCGGACAGCTTCCGGTCAATTCCTTTTAACATTAGACCAAAAAAGATGCCGAAGGCTGCTAGACCAAGGGAGCCAACGATGACACGGACAGCAACCTCTGAGAGAGCGGAGATATTCAATCACATCACCCCCATGATGAGGAACACCACCGCAAGGACAACGACAAACCACAGGATATAATCACTCGTGTTTCCTGTATGCATCTTCCGCAGAAGAGAATACAGGGATTTCATGCTGGTGGTAAAACCCCAATACAGGTTGCTTGCCTTGACATGCATCTCTTCGGGGCTGGTTTCTTTATTACCAGACAAGAATACCTTCGTCTGCTCGGTTCCCTTCTTATACGTGCTTTTGCCGAACCCTCGGATCCCATAGAACAACAAGAAGAGAATGAACAGTGCAAGAACCCAGAGGACCGGATTCCAAAAACCACTCCCGCTCTCCAGTGAAAACATGTCTAGAGACCTCCCACGACCATGTTGATATACTGTGCATGATCCAACAGCGCGGTCGCCGCAGGTTTTACCAATGCATCAAGGAAGATGTTGGGGAACAATCCGATACAGACGGCCAAGGCTGCCAGAAACCCCATCGCCAGCAACATGCTTCGTGGAGCCTCTTTCACGTCTTTTAACTCTGGTAGCTCTGGTCCTAGAAATGCTGCATAGAAAACCTTGATGAAAACTGCAAGTAGCAAAATACTTCCTAAGAGAGCGATGATGGAGAGGATCGGGTTCACCTGATAGACGGATTCGTAGATGAGGAACTTTGATGTGAATCCGTTCAAGGGTGGCATCCCAGCGACCGCGAGTAATCCTATGATGAAAAAGACAGTGGTGTACTTCATGTTCCGTGCCAGACCACTGATATCATCCAAAGACCGTTTCTTTGCCACAAAATAGATAGCTCCTGCGACAAGGAACAGCAGCCCGATATCAATCGCATCGTTCAAGATATGCAACACACCTCCTTGTAATGCGACCGTTGCATACGTTGTCCCAAGGGCAGCAATCGATGTCCCGATGGCTAAGAACATATACCCAATCTCTGCAACCGCGGCATAGGCGATCAATCGAAGAAGATCGGTCTGTATCAGGGCCATGATCACACCGATAAGGATCGAGACGATGGCTAACGCAATCAGTATCCAGCCGATGATCAAATGCGCCGGGAGAGAAAACCTCAAGGGAGTTGTTAACACATTCCCATACATGGTGAAGATCACTCGAAGAATCCCATAGAAACTTGCCAGGGTCGCACTCATGATGAGAAGGACGATGGATGGTGGAGTACGCCCATATGAGTCAGGTATCCACATATGCATCGGAGCAAGCCCTGCTTTCATCCCAAGAGACACGAGAAGGAGCACCAAAATGATTTTATCTAAAAAACTGAACTGTAACAGATGCGCAAGGGTCGCGATGTTCAATGCATTATACTGCGCGTAGAGCAGCCCTATAGCGAACAGAACAAAGAGCGCACCAATCGAGCTGACTACGATATACTTGAAGGCGGCTTCTAAGGCTTCTCCTTCTTCGACCCAGAATGCGATGAGCGCACAGGAAGCGATACAGGATATCTCAAGGAACACAAAGAAATTGAAGATATCCCCGGTCAACTCCATCCCAAGAGCACTGGTGGTCACCAGCAGCAGAAGCGTGTAGTACTTGTCTAACCCATCCTGCTTCTGGAGAAACGACCAGGAGTAGATGACTGCGATACCTGCAAGCATCACCGTGATGATCGCCATGAACATCCCCATGCTATCGACCTCAAAGAGGATACGCACCAGGGGAACACTCAGGTTCTTCGCACCAAAGACGTAGACCCGTGAACCATGTGACAACACATCGGAAGCAAGCAGACCGATGAAACAACCAGTCACACCCAACATGACCAATGCAAAAATATCTCGAATTCTTGGGCTGATTCGACCCACCAATGGTACGAGAAACGCACTCAACAGCGGCGTCGCGATCACTAGAGCCGGAGAGTGAGCCAGGAGGGTTTCAAGAAACGTCATTCCTTCAGCCTCCTTATCTTCTGCACATCAAGTGTGCCATATTTCCTATAGATGTGCATCACCAGGGAAAGCATTAATGCAAGGACCGCGACACCAATGACGATGCTGGTGAGCGTGAGCGCTTGGGGGACAGGCAAGACCATTTCTTCAGGATAAGTCGTACCTGGGGGGAGACTTGTGAAAATCGGTGCGACCCCACCATCACGGTACCCTAAGATGATCAAAAAAAGGTTCACCCCGCTTTCAATGATAGAGATCCCGATGACGATTTTAATAAGGTTACGTCGGAACAGGATCGGGTATAATCCAATGAGGATCATGGCGACGACACCGATATACGGGATGTATTCAATCATCAGCCCCACTCCTTTGTACTACTTGCATAGGCCATGACCAGAACAATGACGAACAAACCAGCGATGACTTTCACCCCAACAGCGAAATTCATCAACGGGAGAACCCCCCCGGTGTTGAAATCAGCAAGGGTCGAACCGGTCGCGGGTGTTGTCCCAAAAAGCGATCCGGAACCAGCCAGGAAGTTACCGAAAAACACCGCACTAAACATGAGTCCGAGAAATGCTATTGTGATAAAACCAATCGCACCAAGGCTCTCAAACGCAGCAAGCCGTTTGTCTTTAATGCGGTCGAACACCCAGGAAGAGCCATAGGCGACGAGGAGAAGAGCGCATCCGGATACCACGATCGCGCCACCTTGGAAGCCACCACCAGGCGTCAGATGACCATGGGCGATGACGTACAAACCGAAAATCATGGTGAACGGGAAGAGGATATTCGCGGTTGTTTTCACGATCTTCGTCATCTCGCTCAATGTCTCACCCTCCGGAAAATGAGAAGCACACCGGTGACAGCGGAAAATAAAATCGTCGCCTCACCAAGAGTATCGAACCCTCGATAATCAAATACCACGGACGTCACCCCGTTCTGCGTCCCTGTTTCGTTTTGGGTGTGGGTGATGATATAATCATCCATTTGGGCCTGTCCGGGATCTCCAAATGGATGAATCAGTAAGACGCTGAAGAGGAAAAACACCGCAACAATACCCAGAACAAGGGCACCAGCGATAATTCTTTTCTCCATGTTATTCATCCTCCATTCGCTTGGTTCCTCTGATGGCGATGATGATGATAGCGGTCGTCAGACACGCGCCGACACCAGCTTGTGCGATGGCGACATCAGGAGCCTGCAGTAGAAAGAACTCCAGGGAGAGCAACAGGCTCATTGCCGCTAATGCGACTGTGGCAGCTAACAAATCACGTAACAGGACGGTGACAATCGAAGCGATAATCAGAAGGAGTATGACTAAAGTATTGATGATCAGGAACTCGATTCCCATCTTAGTCACCTGCTTTCTCAGATGTTGTTTTTTTCTCTGTTTGTTTTTCTGCTAACTCATCTATGACGGCTCCCACTGGTTGAACACCGCTCCGATGGGCAGCTCGAGCTATCGCATGCGCCCCCACCGGGTTTGTCAGAAGAATCGCTATCAGGGCAGCTGCTGAATGGATCGCCAGCACGGACCCATTGGTATCGTTCTCCCACCACAGGTTCAAACCGATGAGCACCACCGATCCGATAAGGAAGATCGACCCGAAGGTCGTACATTTTGTTCCTGCATGCAACCGTGTGTACACATCAGGGAATCGTAGCAGCCCGACGCCTGCGAGCAGGTTGAAGAACAGACCGATCCCGATGAACACAAAGATGAGGATATCCAGGATCATCAGAACTCACCGCCCTCAAGGTACTTGGCGATGAACAATGTGGAGATGAACGACAGCAGCGCATAAACGATAGCGACATCAATGTAGATAACCTCCTGATA
>DAJP01000107.1:20066-27474 GCA_002496355.1 Euryarchaeota archaeon UBA346
ACCAAGGCGATGACCACGAGCAGAAACGTGCTGTTCATATCAATCATTCCACGATCCTCCGGACCCACTTAGGAAAACTCCCGCAGATATACGTGCAATCCACTGGTTTTTCCTCGAGTGCTTTTTTATCAACATTAATCCAATGGATGTACAAATCATTCGTGTCCTCATCGATGTCAACGCTTAAGGTCCCAGGAGTCAGGGTAATGGAGTTGGCAAGCATCGTGATACCAAGATCTGTCCTCAGGCCAGGAGAGATTTTCACGATACCAGGATTGATCCTCCCGGTGATGACACGGTATGCGACATCGATGTTTGCTTTTGCAAGGCTGAAGAAAAACGGTCCAATGAGATATCCTATGAAAAACACCCAGCGGATCGGATTGAGCAGGTGATAATTGTTTTTTACAAACACTTTCCTAGCGATGAACCCGACGACCAAGGAGATGAAAAGACCGAAGATCAATTCAATAGTACTCCACAGTCCGAGGATCTCTGAGCCACTCCCGGTTGTCAACAGCAGATAGAGTATAAAACATACAATGGTCGTGATGACAAATGCCCTCATCATGTACCCCCACACCTATTCTGTTATCGTCCATAAGGTAATAGGGATTGTTGTTAAAAACTTACGGTTTGAACAAGGGAAATAAAAGAGGATATCAAGAAAAAACAGTGACGTCAAAACACTTAAACAGTTCATGAGATAAGGGATATGGGAAACCTGTATGCATGTGAAACTGATTGGGTACACAACAGACCCAGAAAAGCTACCTGCGATGGCTGCTACATTGACCCACAGTAAGACAAAACCAGAGGACCTCCAGGACATGCCGCTGAAGAAACAGGTGGCTATTTTAGAACAGGTGCTGAAACTTGGGCATACCAGTGTCATTGAGCATGCTTCATTTACATTTGCGATTAGTGATGTGAGCAGGTCACTGACTCATCAGCTCGTTCGGCATCGTATCGCGAGTTATTCTCAGCAAAGCCAGCGTTATGTCAACCTCAATGACCCACACTATGTGATCCCACCGTTGATCTCCAAGGATAAGAAGACAAAGAACGCCTATGAACAAACCATGGAGGTTATCTGGGAACATTATAACAAATTACTCCAGCTTGGCATCCCTGCAGAGGATGCGAGGTACGTCCTTCCGAATGCGACCTGTACGAATATCATGGTGACGATGAACGCACGGTCCTTGTTGAATTTCTTTGAGCTACGGTGTTGTCTGCATGCGCAATGGGAAATCCGTCAGCTCGCAAATAAGATGCTTCATGAGGTAAAGAAGGTCGCTCCGACGATTTTTCGATCTGCTGGACCTACCTGTAGAACAAAAGGATTCTGCCCGGAGAAGAAAAAAGATTGTCCTTTGTATCCGTAGTGAGATGAAATGAAACGACCCCATGTGACCATCAATTGTGCGATGTCTGCGGACGGAAAGATTGCTTCGCCAGCACGCAAGCAAATACGGATCTCCTCTGAGCAGGATCTGCAGCGAATGTATCAGCTGCGCCATGAGTCTGATGCGGTACTGGTTGGGATTGAAACAATCCTTGCGGATGATCCAAAGCTCACGGTCAAAGAATCCTATGTTCCGCATCCGAGACAGCCGCTTCGGGTGATCCTTGATAGCAAAGGAAGGACACCAGTTGATGCCCTTGCATTAAATACAGTCTCAAAAACCTTGATTCTCACGACCACGGGACATAAGAGAACATATGACGGGTCACATATCGAGGTTGTGGAATGCGAAACCGATGATGAGGGATTCATTGATGTGAGGAATGCGTTGGAGATTCTTTCCCGGAAGGGTGTTCAGAGGCTGCTTGTGGAGGGGGGCGGCACCGTTATTTGGAAATTCCTGACAAGCAGGGTCGTCGATGATCTTTATATCTACATCGGCTCCTGTATCATCGGAGGTAAGGACACACCGACCGTTGCTGATGGGGAAGGGATCCATGGTGGGGAAGTAATTCCACTGAAGATTGTTGATGTAAAACAAGGTGGGTCTGGTGTACTGATCCATTATCAGCCGCTATGACGAGGAATGTTTTTTTTAAATGTTAATAGTTAAAAATTGAACGAAATCGTTTTTTACCAGCATATTTTAGTTATTTGACCAAAAAACCTTCCATAACGTTTATTATTCTAGGTGCTCCTTCCAACCTCATGGGGAATTTATGAAGTATTGGTACCAGTGGGGGTAAGACGATAAAAAAATTAAGCGACTCTGGATTGGATTGTGGGAATATATTTGTCTCACCAAAGATGAATATAAAGTGTTTTAAGATTTGTGTTTCCCCATTCCTCCTCCTTCTCCTTATCAGTTTGGATATCCGCCTTAGATACCCAAAACTGAGTTATTCTATGTCCAGGTCGTATTCGCTTCCTTAACAAATCATTAAATTCGTATTACCCCTCCCGGTGCTATATTCTTGAATAGGAAGTTATATAGGGAGAAACTGCATGACATTTTCCTGAGGAAAAGGAATCATGAAGTTATCTGTGTTCTTCGTTGTGGGATTTTTAATGTTGAACAGTGCTCTGATCGCTGGCCTGGCAGAAGAAAAAGACACCTTGACGCACCACTTGTCCCTCTCCTTTGAAAAACCTACCTTGTTCGAGAACGGATCGACCGTGACCGTCCTCATGGACGGTGCACCAGCGTGTGTGTACCAACCGGGTCATCCTGTACTTCCGATGTACACAACCACACTTCAACTACCATTTGGATCGGTGATTCGAGAGGTCTCTATTCAGCACGATACAGTAAAATCCCAGATCCTTCAGAAAAGAATCACTCTTGCACCAGATCCTTTCATCCAAGGTATCAACGGGTATCCCACTGAGGTTCCCATCCATGAGGAACCAATGGATTCTCCGGAGTTCTACCCCTCCAAATGGTTCACGTATTCCACCGGTGGTGGATTGAACCAGGATGGAAAACATGTCACATTTTTCACATTACGGGTTTATCCTGTGCGATACAATCAGGTGACTGATACCGTACAGTATCTTGATTCCTGTGATATCATCATCACTTACGAACCGTTGGCTGATTCTCCGTTTCCAAATCAAGCGACTAACGATCTTGTCATCATCTGCCCTACACAGTTCGTCCTACCGTTATTACCGTTAGTGGAACATAAGAAGGTCATCGGTATCCGCACCCAGATTATCACCCTTGCAGATATCTATCGTAATTACCCAGGGTATGATCGACCTGAACAGATCAAGTATTGTATCAAAGATGTCGTTGAGAACTGGGGAACGACCTACGTGCTGTTCATTGGCGGTCTGAAATCCCATCTTGCGGGCAAACCACGTGATGATCTTAACACGGGAACCCGTGATTGGTATGTTCCCGTACGATATACGAATCTTTGGGACGATGACGTCCTCTATGACCCTGGTTTTATCAGCGATCTGTATTATGCAGATATCTATGATGGCCAAGGGAGTTTTTGCACATGGGATTCTTTTGGGGACGGAGTATACGGAGGATGGTCGCATTTCGATCGAAATACACCAGACTACCCCGTGGATCAAATCGATTTCTACCCAGACATCTATCTGGGGAGACTCCCCTGCCGGAACATTGGTGAAGTACAACGGATCGTGAAGAAGATCATTACCTATGAGAAAACATCAGCGGACCCGTCATGGTTTCAGAAGATCGTTGTTGTCGGGGGAGACCCTTATGATGATCAGGGGACTAATTATATAGAAGGGGAGAAAATCGGTGAAAAAGCAGTCTCGTATATGACTGGATTTGAAGCAACAAGATTGTTCGCCTCAAACCGGTATACAGACCCGGAGTTCACCCCGTTATCACAAAACATTATCAGAGAAATCAACCAAGGATGCGGGTTTTTGCTCTTCGATGGGCACGGAGGACCATCCTGGTGGAACACCTTCTGGCCTGGTGAGTTCGACTCCTTAATAGAAAAAGGGGGACTCTCCATCGCTCAATTCTTCCAGCTGCAGAATGGCGGTAAGCTTCCGGTTTGCATCATCGGTGGTTGTCATAACAACCTGCTCAATGTGTCGTTCCTATCAACGGTCACCGACCCTCGCAATAGACGCTCCACCTGGTCCAACGGGGTCCCGATCCTTGAATGCTGGGGATGGAGCCTTACCGTAAAAAAGAATGGAGGGGCGATCGCCACCATCGGAAACACCGGGCTTGGATTAGAGGCAGGTGGAGAAGTCGGAGACCTCAACGGGGATGGAATCAATGAACCTGATTGTATCGAATCACTCTGCGGGTATCTGGAGACACAATTTTTCAAAGGCTATCAAGTGAACCATATCGACATCTTAGGAAAAAACTGGTGTCATACGATCGCCGAGTACCTCCGCATCTACCCAGGGATGGACGGATGGAGCGATGCAAAAACCCTTGAACAATGGATGTTATTCGGTGACCCGACCCTGAAGATCGGCGGGTACGCATAACACCTAGGCTTCTGGCATGTAGTTCATTTTATGCAACTTTGATGCGTACACGTATCTGTATTTCTTTATCACATCAGGGAATTTGTTAATCAGGTCTTTCATGATCTCATGGAATTGCTCCAGGCTCTGAACATGGTATTCCAGCTCAAGGTCAGAGATCCCGACTGATTTGTCGATTCGAACAAGGTACGGGTTTGTTTTTATGTAGTTGATGATCTTCCCTCGCTGCCGGTAATCCTTCAGGTCAATGTCTGCTTTGAAGAACTGATACCCTAACTTCCCCAGGTCGATATCCGATCGAAACCCCTGGATGATTCCTGTTTTCATGAGTTTCTTGATTCGATAGTTCACCACTGCAACCGTAGTATTGGACCTCTTGGCTATTTCTTTGACGGGCATGCGGGCGTGAGGTGCGATCAACCGGAGGAGTTTGAAATCCAGTTCGTCTATCTGCACCTGGGCGCCTCCACCCGTGATCTCAAATTTCGTGCGATCTGATTTTTTGACATCATCGAGAAGATAGGAATGTCGGTAGGAATATATCTGGATGTATAAGGAGAACTGTTGTTCCAGGAAATAATCCCGGAACCGCTTAAGGGTCTCTTCCCAGAACGAGTAGAAATCGTTGATGTCTTTGACCCACATGATCAACGCAAGATCGAATCGACCTTCAGCAGAAATCGTCCACCAGTTCAGCTTCTGACTGGTGAAATAGTCGATGATTTCTTTTTCTTTCTCTTGGGTCATGTATTGATACACAAGGTAGAGACGGCAGGCGATGTACCCGAGTTTGAATGCGTCGATGACTGTGTAGAAGGTCTTGATGATCCCGTTCTCAATCAACTTATTGACTCGATAGGCTACGACGGTTTTTGAGAGCCCGACTTTACTTCCGATTTTCGCAAACGATTGACGCGAATCAAGATCAAGCTGGTAGAGGATCTCCCGATCTTTCGAATCAATTTTCACCATACAGATATGTTCGTAACAAGAATAGAGTATAAAAATTTTTTATTTCGTTCAAAATAAGAGACATATATTAAGACGAAAATATAATACCACGAGAGAAACAAAAGGAAAAACAAGGGATTTCTCCGAGAAAAAGAACATGGCATCTCATCAAGGATACGGAAAACCTATAAATAAGGTATCTTCAATCACGGTTTACACATGTGTGGCATCATCGGTATTATCGGGGGACGACCAGTCTCACACCTCATCTACCATAGTTTATTTGCCATCCAACACAGAGGACAATCCTCCGCTGGTATGCTAACCTATGATGGGAACATCCATGTCACAAAAGACTCTGGGCTCGTCCGCGATGTGTTCAACGAGGATAAAAAAATCAATAAATCAGGCAACATCGGCATCGGTCATACCCGATACTCGACCGCCGGCATGGACGATGAAGAATCCCTCAAAAAGAACGCACAACCTGAATACCTCGTCAACCCGTTTTTAGCGGCAGTACACAATGGAAACATCTACAATTGCTCAGAACTGACAAACATCACCAGCAGAAAACCACGAACAGACTGCGACATCCAATGGCTCCTGCTGCCCATGGCCGACGAACTGTATAAAAAAGAGCTGAGCCCGGAAGTCATTTTCACCGCCTGTGAACATGTGATGAAGAAGGCAAAAGGAAGCTACTCCGTCATCTATATCGCTGACTCCGGGGAACATCCCTATCTTTTCGCCATGACCGACCCACGAAAGGTCAGACCACTCGCATTAGGAAAATCAAACGGAACCTATTGCCTCGCATCAGAGACACGAGTGTTCAAAAAAATAAACTTCGAGTACGTCAAAGACATCCCCGGCGGCTCGGTCATCGTCATCGACCCAAAGGGAACCATCTATGAGAAACAAATCATAAAGAAACAAGAACTCCCCTGCATGTTCGAGTTCGTCTATTTCGCAAAACCTGATTCACGGATCAATTGCCGCTCTATCCACACCACTCGTCAGGAGATAGGACGTCTCCTTGCACAGGAACAACCAGCTAAGGCGGACCTGGTGATACCGGTCCCAGAATCAGGACGACGGTACGCCATAGGGTACTCACTGGAATCAGGGATCCCTCTTGATGAAGGAATCATGAAAGATAAAGACGAGCGATCATTCATCCAACAGACACAGGAACACCGAGAGAAAGTCGTCGAGGAAGGACTCTCATTCCTCCATGCCGTCCTGGAGAATAAAAAAGTAGTCTTGGTTGACGATTCGATCGTCCGTGGCACCAACATCCGAAAGATCATCCAAGGAATGAAAAACGTCGGAGCAAAAGAAGTCCACGTCCGAATCGGATGCCCCCCGCTCATCGCCCCCTGTTACCTTGGAATCGACATGCGAAGTAAAAAAGAATTCATCGCACGAAACACCAATGGGGACATCAAAACAAATGATCAGATCGCCAAGGAAATCGGAGCGGACTCTTTAGGATACATCAGCATTTCAGGTCTGAAGAAAGCAATCGGTTTTGACGTCTGCAAAGGATGCATTGACTTCCCCGATGGCTATCCCCCAGAGATGAGGGACGATGTGAAGAAACTCTTCAAAAACGATAAAATAGGGATGCGGGCATACGAGTGTCTGTAACAACATGGTTATCATATGATTGAAATAACCATCGGATCCTTAGAGGAACAAATCATAAAATTTTTAAGAAAAACCTACCCGGTCACCACCGCTGAACTATCACAGAAACTCCGAGTCTCACGACGTGAGATCGAATGGATTTTACATAAATTCCAGGTCAAAGGCATCGTAAAACTCGAGCCACTCCCCGATATCACCTACGTAAGGTTATTACGAAATGATTTTCTGTTCGTAGGACCAAAACAACAACGGAAAATCATGAAACAAGCCACCGATACAAAAAAAGAGGAGAACGGTGGTTACGAAGGAATCATGTACTCATAACAAAAAAACCAAAAG
>DAJP01000107.1:27709-31328 GCA_002496355.1 Euryarchaeota archaeon UBA346
ACAAAAAAACCAAAAGAGAAAAAAAGATAAATAGAGGATTGGTTCTGAGTAGCATCTTATTCGCAGAGTATTCTTAGGGAAATGAAGGTGGATTGATGGAGTCTTCAGCTGTAGAAATTAAATCAGAAACGATTATTGCCTCGAGGCCGACCGGGAAACCAAAAATCGCGTATTTCTCCATGGAGATCGGGATCGATGAACACATCCCGACCTATAGCGGTGGTCTTGGGATCCTCGCAGGGGACACCCTGAAATCATGTGCTGATCTCAACGTGCCCATCGTCGGAGTCACACTTCTTTCTGAAAAAGGGTATTTCTATCAAGAAATCGACATGGATGGGAATCAGATTGAGCTCCCCTACAACTTCACCATTGATGATTTCCTGAAACTCCTCCCAAGTAAGACCTGTGTAAAAATCGAGGGAAGAGACGTCATCGTACGTATATGGTATTATCCAGTTAAAGGCATAAATGGGTACATCGTCCCAGTCTTTTTCCTGGACACCAACGTTGAGGAGAACGCACCTTATGACCGGGAGATCACCAAGTATCTCTACGGCGGGGATAACAAATATCGTCTCGCACAAGAGATCATCCTGGGCATCGGTGGTGTCCGCGCGATCGACTCCTTAGGGTATCGCACCATCGATAAATACCATATGAATGAAGGACATGCTGCCCTTGGCACACTTGAATTATACGATCAACTCAAGGATGTGGAGAAAGTACGGAATCAATGTGTGTTTACGACCCACACACCAGTCGCAGCAGGCCATGACCAGTTCGACATCTCCTTAGCGAAATCAATGATCGGGGAATTAATCCCAGACTCGCTCGTCCATGAGTTCAGCTTCGAGAACAAATTGAATATGACCCGGCTTGCGTTGTTCTTCAGCCATTATGTGAACGGTGTGGCAAAGAAACATGGGGAAGTCTCCCGATTGATGTTCCCGGGATATGCAATCGACTCAATCACCAACGGAGTCCATACCCCAACCTGGGTCTCTGAACCATTCCAGCGAGTCTTTGACAAATACATGCCTGGCTGGCATGCCGATCCGTATATATTACGTGGGGCGTTCGGTATCGACAAAGCCGACATCTGGGCGGCACACATTGAGGCAAAAAAGAAACTCATTGATTTCGTGAACAACAGATATAATGTGGGGATGAACTATGATCATTTCACTATTGGGTTCGCCCGCAGACAGACCGCGTACAAACGACCAGAACTGCTCATCTCTGATGCAGGAAAACTCATGTCCATAGCGGAAAAAGCAGGACCCATACAAATTATCTACGCAGGCAAAGCACATCCGAAGGACGGTTCAGGAAAAGAAACAATCAAAAGGATTTTCTCAGCGATGAAGAACATCAGAGGAAAAGTAAAGATTACCTACATCCATAATTATGATATGGCTATTGGTAAACTCATGACATCAGGGGTTGATTTATGGTTGAACACACCCCGAAGACCTCAAGAGGCCTCAGGGACATCAGGGATGAAAGCAGCCCACAATGGTGTTCCACAGCTCAGCACGTTGGATGGCTGGTGGATCGAAGGACGTGTCGAAAACATCACCGGATGGGCGATCGGGACAAGAAAATCAAACGAGCGGGAATCAGATGATGAAAACGACCAGGCAGACCTCTATAATAAACTGGAGACATGGATCATCCCGAAGTTCTACAACGATAGGGATAACTGGATACGGACCATGAGAAGCTGCATCGCTATCAACGCATCGTTCTTCAACACGAACCGAATGATCGAGCAGTACGTCCTAAACGCCTACTTCATGTAACACTAAGGATTCGTATCGAGGCGTGATATTCTCAATATCTTCTACCCAGGTGCGGAGTATTTCAGCAACACTCCATGCCTGTGTGATGCACCCATGAGGCGCGAACGGGGGGTCTCCATCAAAGATTTCATAAATAGAGCCATCCCAGGCATCACCATAGACGTCCAGCATCGGTTGAATGAAATTATGGAACGCATACTGCCTCTGCTCAGCAGTATGATCATGAACTTTTACATACGCCTTGATGAACTGCCCTAATAACCAAGGCCAGACCGTCCCATTATGATACGCAAAATCCCTATGATGGTTCCCCAGATAGCTTCCCTTATACCGAGAATCCTGATGAGAAAGCGTCCGTAACCCAAAGATCGTCACCAATGATTTCTGCAACTCAGCAACAATCGATTTCTGCATCTGTTTGTCAATCATGGAAAAATCAAGAGACGCCAGGAACACCTGATTCGGCCGCATCGAAAGATCCTTGGTGTCAATCACATCATAGGGGTGCACATACTGACGATTGAAACTCTCCTTGACTTTGTGGGCTAACTCATCATACTGACTTTCACTGTCCAATAACGAGGAAAGAGAACTCATGATCCGTAACGCGTTATACCATAACGCCTGGATTTCCACAGCCTTCTTCGAGCGTGGTGTAATATACGAGTCCCCTATCTTAACATCCATCCAGGTTAATCCCTCCCCATGGCTAATCAGGAAATCACCATCCATATGGATCCCGTAGTCTGTCCCATTTTTGTACCGCTCAATGATGGACTGCAGAATCGGCCACAGTTTCTCAACACACGGCAGATCATTGGTATATTTCAGATACTGATAGACTCGGTCAATATACCAAAGCGATGCATCAACCGTGTTATACACCGGCTGGGAATCTCGCTCAGTAAAGACATTCGGGATCAACCCATTCTTACAGTATTTTCCATACCCTTCAAGGATCTGCTTCGCATCATCAAATCGTTTTGTCACCAAGGTGATACCAGGGAGGGCAATCAGGGTATCACGCCCCCAGTCACTAAACCAATGGTATCCAGCCACGATGGATCTCCCGGAGCCTTTCTTCACCACAAACGTATCCGCTGCTAACACTAGTTTATCGCATGCACGAGGCAGCATCGCCTGTGACAGCAATCGTTGTTTCCGTTGCAACTCCTGATCGAAGATATGAGACGGGTCATCCCGAGGTTGGTCCTCAATGGTGAACATGAGATAATACTCAGTGGATTGTTTCAGCGGGACCTGGAATTCACCGATATGGAAATTATGGTCCCTCCAAGAATCGTTTCGCTCTTTATCTTTCCTGTAGAAAAACTCTTCCCAAAACCCATCAGGGAGATAACAAGAGTTCTTCAAGAAAATCTTCAGTGTCTTATGACAATTCTCAAGGTTGACACTGACTCCTTGATCAATCACATTCTGAGAAAAAGAAGCGGATCCTGGTGAGGTCATATCGTAGAAATGCCGGGAGTTCACGATAGGGACATGCGATAAGACCACTGGTTTGTTGGTGGTAATGGTATATTTAATGAGGGAAGTATTTTTTCCGTACTCCATGAAGAATGTTTTTTTCAGATGCACTCCATCAAAATTATAGAGAAGTGATGGGAAAAAATCGAAAACAAATTTACATTTATGATTTTTCAAAGGATAGACATGATCTTTTATCTGAATTCGGTCGATGATGTTGGAGACGAACATCCATCGTTTGGTGGGTGGTTCTAAACTCGCAACCAGTAATCCATGGAACTTGCTGGTGGCATCGCCAGAATAGGTCAAAGAGGCGTAGCTCCCTA